>CASDQW010000127.1 GCA_949282965.1 uncultured Lentisphaeria bacterium | reverse complement strand
GGTTTTCTTGGCCGTGGCGACCTGGCTCGAACTGAGCGAATTCGGCGAATAGAAGTTGTCGTTGAATTCGCTGGTGTACATCCCGACCGACAACCCGACCTGCCGCTGGTTGGAGAGGCACTTGATCGCCAGCGCCTTTTCGCGGGCTTTGTTCAGCGAGGGAAGCAGCATCGACGCGAGGATGGCGATGATCGCAATCACCACCAGCAGTTCGATCAACGTGAAATCCTGTCTCTTCTTCATATCGCCTCCGTTGGTTGCGTTTTGGTTTGGGAACTGATACTACAGATTAATATATACTATAGCTATATTATATCAAAAATAAAAAACTTTGTCAAGCAATTTTTCAATAAAAAAGCGAAAAATCACATGTCGTTTCGCCGGCCCCGGTTCTGCGGGACCCGGTTCAGCCGGAAATCGCCGCCGCCGCCCGGGCGCTTCCCGCCGCCGCCGCAATCCGCGGTGAGGCGCCGCAGGCGAGATAATACAGGAATCCCGCGCTGAAGGCATCTCCCGCACCAACGGTATGGGCAACCTTCGCGGCCGGAGCCGCATCATAGTGGAAGAATTCCTCCTGCGTCCAGACGTCGCCGCCGTCCGCCCCGCGGGTGATTACGATTGCTTCGAGACCGTACCGGGCGGCGCATTCCCGGCAGAATGCTTCAGGCGCTGCCGGCAGATTCAGCATGGCGCTCAGAATCGCGGCCTCGCCGGCGCTGAGCTTCAGCCAGTCGGCGAGCTCCAGAGAGCGGCGGATGGTCGCTTCATCATAAAAGGGCGCGCGCAGATTCAGGTCGCAGAAAAAGCGGGCGCCGGCGTGCGTTTTCTTCAGCGTCGCCAGCGTCGCCGCCGATTCGGGCGACCTCCGGGCCAGTGTGCCGAAACAGACGACGTCCGCCGGGAAAGCGGCGTCGGTTCCGTCCGGACGGATGTGGTCGGACGCGCTTTCCGAGGTGAACTGGAAGGTGTTTTCCCCGTCGGCGCTTCGGCCGACCCGGGCGACCATGGTGGGGTGGGAATTGTGCTGTATGCTGTCCGGGGAAAGGCCTTTTGCCGCCAGTTGTGTCAGCACCCAGTCTCCGTCCGGATCAGTGCCGACGGCTCCCTGCAGCCGGACTTCGGCGCCGAGCGCGCGCAATCCGGCGCCGAGATTGACCGGGGCGCCGCCGAGGCGGTCGCCGTCCGGGTGGCGGTCGATCAGAATTTCGCCGAAGGAGAGAATCCGGGGGCGACGGATGTGGAGCGGATGCACGATGTAGCGTTCGCCGCCGTTGACGAAGATTTCCAGCGAGAAGGTGTCTTCCGCGATCAACAGTTCCTCCGCCGGGGGCAAATCCCATCCATGCAGTTTCAGGGACCGGCTCCCGGGATGGACGACGAACGCCTCCGGCGGGACAACCGCGGGCGTTACGCGAACGGCATTGTCACGCAACGTCAGTTCCACCGGCAGCGTCATCTGTTGATTGTAGGGCAGTCCCGAAAAACCCTCCCGGTCGCGCAGCCAGAAGATCATGATCCGCCGGTCGCAGTTGCTGAAGCTCTGCCCGGCGTAGGCTTCCCCTTCGAAAAGCGGCGCGGGGAGCGATTCCGGATGAAATTCCCTGCCGTCGAAGCGGCCGATCGAATAGCGGCCGTTCGCTCCGAACAGGACCCAGCGTCCGTCCAGGTCGAACAGCTCCGGGCATTCGAAAAAGCCGTGGATCCGGCTGCAGAATTCCCAGTCCTTCAAATTGGACGACCGGTAGAAGGCCGCAAAGTTGAATTCCTCATAAACGACCAGAACATAATACCCGGACTCCCGGTGGTACAGAATCCGCGGATCCCGGCCGCGATGCCGGATGACCGGATTGTTCTCATACTCCTGGAAGGTCAGACCGCCGTCGTTGCTGTACGCCAGACATTCGCCCCGGCCCGTGCTGGTGTAATAAACCAGAATCGTCGGCCGTTCGCCGGTCTGGAAGCCGGCGTGGTTCTCCCGGTCCACCCAGGCGCTTCCGGAATAACACAGGTCTTTGTCTGAACGCGGCCGGAGCGCCACCGGAAGTTCCCGCCAGTGCAGCAGATCTTCGCTGATCGCGTGCCCCCAGTGCAGGTTGCCCCAGTGCGGAGCTGCGGGATTGTGTTGAAAATACAAATGATAGGTTCCATCCAGCTGAAACAGGCCGTTGGGGTCGTTCAGCCAGCCGCTTCGGGCAGTGAAGTGATAACGGGGCCGTTCGGAATCTGCTGTCGTCATTTGCCACGCTCCTTGTCGATGTTTTCAGGTTGCGGTTGCGGGCCCTCCGGTACCGGGCGGAAGGGGGCTCCGTTTCAATATAGCGGAGGTTTTCCGGAAATGAAACTGCGATAATCCCGCCGAAATGTGCGATTTTTGCGCCGGGCCGTATTTTTGGAATAAAAAATCCGGTGAAACCGGTTGACGCAGGGAAGGGGACGCGATATGATAATCTCCGCTGAGGGAAAGGTTCCTCCGGATTCCACATGCAATTTTCGGCAACCATCTGAGGACGTGCATCATGAGAATTTTATATCTGGATCTGGATACGCTCCGGCCCGACCATCTCGGCTGTTACGGCTATTGCCGCAATACTTCGCCGAATCTCGACCGGATCGCCGCCGAAGGCGTTGTTTTTGACCGCTATTACACTTCGGACGCTCCCTGTCTGCCGTCCCGGTCGGCGCTGATGACCGGTACGTTCGGCATTCACAACGGCGCCATCAACCATGGCGGCAGCAATGCGGAAATCCGTTCGGAAGGACCGGATCGTGATTTCCAGAACACCCTGAGTCTGGACAATCTGCCGGCCTGGCTGAAAATGGAGGCCGGATTGTATCCGGTCTATATCGGCGGCTTCGGGGAACGCCATTCGACATTCAATTACTATGCCGGATTCCGGGAGATTTACGATACCGGACTCGGCGGCGTCGAATCAGCCGAGGACGTCACGCCCACGGCATTGCGCTGGATTGAGCAGAATGCGGAGCGGGACAACTGGTATTTGCATGTCAATTACTGGGATCCGCATACGCCTTACCGGGCGCCGGCTGATTTCGGCAATCCCTTCGCCAACGATCCGTTGCCGGCCTGGCTGACCGAAAACGAGATCGCCCGGCAGCTGTGCGAGACCGTCGGTCCCCACGGCATCATCGATCAGGACATGTACGACGACCGGGTGGATCCGCGCTATCCGCGCCAACCCGGAAAGGCGCTGAATCTGAACGACGCCCGCCGGGTGATCGACGGCTACGACTGCGGCGTCCGCTACATGGACGAACACATCGGCCGTCTGCTGGATGCCTTGAAACAGAAAGGCGTGCTGGATGATCTCGTCATCATCGCCAGTTCCGACCACGGCGAAAACCTCGGGGAACTCGGCATGTGGAGCGAACACGGTACCGCGGACCACATTACCTGCCGGATTCCGATGATCATTCGCTGGCCCGGCAAACTCTCCGCCGGACAGCGCAATCCGGGACTGCATTACAACATCGACCTGCTGCCGACGCTGGCGGAGCTTCTGGAGTTGCCCCCCCGGCAGAAATGGGAGGGACGAAGCTATGCTCGGGGATTGCTGGACGGGTCCGGTACGGGGCGAAGCGAACTGATTCTGTCCCAGTGCTGCCACGGCTGTCAGCGCGCGGTGCGCTGGGACGACTGGATTTACATTCGCACTTACCATGATTTCTATCATCTCTTCGATCGGGAGATGTTGTTCAATGTGCAGGACGATCCGCACGAGCAGCGCAACCTCGCCGCTGAGCGTCCCGATCTCTGCCGGGAAGCCAAGGCCCGTTATCTGGACTGGCTCGATGAAATGATGGCGACCCAGCCGGACGGCTACTTCTGGGACCCGATGTGGGAAATCATCAGTGAAGGCGGTCCCTACCACGCCCGGGGCCACCTGAAACAGTATCTGCGGCGGCTGGAGGACACCGGTCGTTCCTGGGCCGTTCCGGAATTGAAGCGGCGTCATCCCGGCGAATTGACGTAAAGCGCCCGCTCACGGGTCCCGGCCGGAGTCTGCGGCGACCTCCAAGCGCCGGCGAACCAGGCCGCAGAACGGGAGACGTGCGGGGGGGGCTCCGGTTAGTTGTCCTGATGGCGGTACCAGTCCGGCTGGATGCCGTAGCGATTAATTTTGTAATGAATGACGCGCGGGGACAAATCCAGCTCCCGGGCGGCGGCGGACATGTTGCCGTTGTTGCGCTTGAGCGCCTCGACGATCAGTTCCCGCTCGAAAGAACTGACCAGGGTGTTGAAGGAGGCTTTGCCGTCCGGGAGCAGTTGCCCCCCGGTGCTCTGACCGGTCTGAAGGGAGGGCGGCAGGTTGTAGCTGTGAATGCAGTCGTCGGTGGCGGTCAGGACGGCACGTTCGATACAGTTTTCCAGTTCCCGGACATTGCCGGGCCAGTGGTAGCTCATCAGCATATTGATGGCGGGCGTGGAGAGGCGCTTGACGTTTTTGCCGTATTTGAGATTGTGCTTGGCGATGAAGTGTTCGGAAAGCAGCACGATGTCGCAGCGGCGCTTGCACAAATCCGGCAGCGTGATCGGAAAAATGTTGAGCCGGTAGTAAAGGTCTTCCCGGAATTTTCCCTCCGCCATCAATTGCTCCAGATTACGGCTGGTGGCGACCAGCAGCCGGACATCGGATTTGATTTCCACATTGCTGCCGAGTCGGGAGAAAGTCCGTTCCTGAATGAAGCGCAGGAGCTTCACCTGAGTCGGCAGCGCCAGATCGCCGATTTCATCGAGAAACAGCGTACCGCCGTCGACGGCCTCGGCCCGTCCGATCCGGCGGCTGACGGCGCCGGTAAAGGCGCCTTTTTCATGGCCGAAGAGTTCGCTTTCGACCAGATTTTCCGGCAGAGCGGCGCAATTGAGGGCGATGAACGGCTTGTCCGCGCGCGGGCTGAGGCGGCGGATCGCCTGGGCGACCAGCTCTTTGCCGGTGCCGGAACTGCCCCGGATCAGGACGGTGGCGCTGCTGGGGGCGACCTGCCGGATCAATTCGTAAATCCGCTGCATGGTCCGGCAGTTGCCGATGAGTTCGCCGGGGTTGCCGTTGCTGCCGAGGGCTTCGCGCAGTTTGCGGTTTTCATCGAGAAGCTGTTCGCGCTCCTCGTGCTCCATCCGGCAGGCGGAGACGGCCTCCGCCGTCAGGTTGCCGACGATTTCCAGCAGTTTCAGGTCTTCCTCAAGGCAGACGCCCGGTTCCACTTTGCGCTCGATGCTCAGGGTGCCGACCACCCGTTCGCGGTGAAACACCGGTACGCAGAGAAAGGCCATCGGACCGTTTTCGCGCCGGACGCCGGTGCGGTCGAGAAAGCGTTTGTCTTTGGAGATGTCTTCCACCAGGAGCGGTTTGGCGGTTTCGGCGACGATGCCGGTGAGGCCTTCGCCGAGGTGGTACCGGCCGCGGCTTTTTTCGATTTCATCCAGTCCGTGCGAGGCTTCGATGATGAATACGTCTCCCTGGCGCAGGGTGAAGGTGCCGCGCAGCATGCCCATCTGGCGATGCAGAATGGTCAGCACCTGGTCGAGCAGAGCGGAAATATTCCGCTCATGGACGACGGCGGTGCTGATCTCCCGGAGTACCGCGATCTCGGTTGTGAGCTGATTCGGCATGATTCCGATAATATAACGGTAAAATCGGCTTATTGCAAGTACCGTGCGGTGATTCTGGCCACCGCCTCCCGGGTCGCTTCCCGGCTGCCGAAACCGGTCAGACGGAAATAGCCTTCGCCGCAGGCGCCGAACCCGGAACCGGGCGTGCCGACGACATGACATTCATGAAGCAGCCGGTCGAAGAACGCCATCGAGCTTTCGGTCACCGGCAGTTTCCACCAGACGTAAGGTGAGTGCTCGCCGCCGAAAACGGTCATACCCGCGGCGAGAAGACCGGAACGGATTTCCCGGGCGTTGTTCAGATAATAGTCGATTTGTCCGGCGATCTGTTTCCGGCCGTCCTCGGAATAGACGGCTTCCGCCGCGCGCTGAACGGGGTAGGAAACACCGTTGAATTTGGTGGTCTGCCGTCGCCGCCAGAACGCGTTGAGCCGTCCCGGGAGAGCCTGCGGGACGACGCAGTAGGCGCAGCGCAGCCCGGTGAATCCGGCGGTTTTGGAGAACGAGCGGAATTCGACGGCAACCTCTTCCGCTCCGGGAATTTCATAAATGCTCCGGGGCAGGGCGGGATCGCGGATGTAGGCCTCGTAGGCGGAGTCAAAAAGCAGCAGTGCCCCCTCACGCCTGGCGTATTCCACCCATTTGGCGAGCTGTTCCCGCGAGAACACCGCGCCGGTCGGATTGTTCGGCGAACACAAATAGACGACATCCACCGGCGTGCGCGGCGGTTCCGGCAGAAAGCCGTTGGCTTCAACGCAGGGCAGATACTGCAGCTTCGCGCCGCGTCCGGCCATCAGGTTGCTGTCCCGGTAGACCGGATAAACCGGGTCGCAGATCGCGATCCGGCAGTCGTTTCCGAAGAGTTCCTGAATGTTGGCGACATCGCACTTGGAGCCGTCGCTGACGAAAATTTCATCCGCGGCGATGTTGATGCCGCGCCGATGGTAATCGTGTTCGCGAATGGCTTCGCGGAGGAAGTAGTACCCCTGTTCCGGGCCGTAGCCGCGGAAAGTGGCTGCCGCCGCCATTTCGTCGACCGCCCGGTGCAGAGCGGCGATGACGGCAGGTACCAGCGGCAGTGTTACGTCGCCGATGCCGAGGCGGATGATGTGCGCCTCCGGTTCGGCCCGGCGGCAGGCTTCGACTTTCCGGGCGATTTCGGAAAAGAGATAATTTTCAGAAAGTTCCTGATAAAAGGGATTGGTCGTGAACATCGGTTGTTTCCTCCACTGCAATTCAGGCCGGGTAGCTGCCCGTGAAAACCCGCGTCGCCGGTCCGGTCATATAAACATGATTGTCGTTTTCGTTCCATTCGATATCCAGCTCCCCGCCGTCCAGCCGGACCGTGATGTTCCGGTCGGTGCGTCCGGTGAGAACGCCGGCCACACAGGTGGCGCTGCTGCCGGTGCCGCAGGCGAGGGTGACGCCGCAGCCGCGTTCCCAGACCCGCATGCGCACGAGGTTCCGGTTCAGAACCTGCACGAATTCAATGTTGCTTTTGTTGGGGAAATGCGGATGATGTTCCAGTTCGGGGCCGTCGGTTTCGAGCCGGATTGCGGCGACGTCAGGGACGAACACCACGAAATGTGGATTGCCCATGGAGACGTCGGTGCCGGTGAAGCGGTTGAGCGTGATTTCCACATCTCCCGGCCGGGGTTCGCCCATGTCGACCCGGATCCGGCCGTCCGACAGCATGACCGGCCGAATGAGGCCGGCGCGGGTGGACAGTTCAAATGCCGGTCCCGGCGCGAGCCGTTCGGCAACGATAAAAGCGGCGGCACAACGGGTGGCGTTGCCGCACATTTCCGTTTCGGTGCCGTCGGAATTGTAGATCCGCATTTCGAAGCGGTTGCCGTCGAGATGCCGCAGCGTGACCAGCCCGTCCGCTCCAATGCCGAAATGCCGGTCGCAGGCGGCGCGGGCGATTCCCTGAAAAGCAATTCCCGGTTCCGCGTCGGCATTGACGAAGATGAAATCGTTGCCCAGCCCGTGATATTTGACGAAACGCATTTCCTAAACCTCCAGAAATTGTTGTACGTTTTGGCTGACTCGAATGGCATCGGCCATGGCGCGGACCACCAGCGACGGCCCGCCGGCGGCGTCTCCGGCGACGAAGAGATTGGGGGCCGCCGGCGGCGGATCCGGTTTGAGAAATCCCATCGCCAGCAGGACCAGATCTGCGGCGAGAATCTCTTTTTCGCCGGTGCGCGGGGTGAACCGCAGCGGGCGGCCATCCCGGGAGAATGCCCAGTCCACCGGCAGCACTTCCACGGCGCCGACCGCTCCGTTCCGTTCCAGGAAGCGGACGGTTTGCAGTCCCCAGCGGCGGATGGCGCCTTCCTGATGACTGGAGGAGGTACGCCGCAAGTAGGGCCATTGCGGCCAGGGGGTGGACGGCGAACGTTCCGGGGGCGGTTCCGGCATGATTTCAATCTGGGTGACGTTTAACGCGTTCTGCCGGTTGGCCATGCCGACACAATCGGCGCCGGTGTCGCCGCCGCCGATGATCAACACGTTTTTCCCGGCGGCGGAGAAGGCGCCGTTGAGAAAGTCAAGGGCGAATCCGATGCCGGGGAGCGACCGGTTTTCCGCGTTAAGATCGCGGGGAACCGGGGCGCCCGTTGCCACAATGACGGCGTCGTGGGTGCGAAGCAGAAATTCCCGGGAAATGTCGCTTCCGATCGTCGTATCACAGCGGAAGATGATTCCGGCGGCTTTCAGGAGGTCGATCCGGCGGTCGATGACCGCGCGGTCCAGTTTGAATGCGGGGATCCCGTACCGCAGCAGTCCGCCCGGGAGCGGGCGCTGCTCGAAAACCGTCACCCGGCATCCAGCCTGCCGCATCCGGATGGCGGCGGTCAATCCGGCCGGTCCGGAGCCGACGACGGCGACGGAACGGCCGTTTTCGCGTCGCGGCCGGGGCGGTTGAACCCAGTGACGGGCAAAGGCGGATTCGACGACGTATTTTTCGATCTGCCGGATCATGACGGATTCGCCGACCAGCTGGGCGGTGCAGCTGCCTTCGCAGAGCGCGGGACAGACGCGGGCGGTGAATTCCGGCATCGGGCTGGTGGCGGCGAGCAACGCCCAGGCGTTTTGCAGGTTGCCGTGGCGGACCTGCTCGTGAATGTCGGGAATGAGATTGCCGAGCGGACAGCCGCTGCCGTGGCAGAAGGGAATGCCGCAGTGCATACAGCGTGAAACCTGCCGGTTGATCTCTTCGGCGGAAAGGCGGCGTTCGACTTCCCGAAAATCGGCGACGCGTTCCGCAACCGGACGGTACAGGTCGCTTACGTGGGAGAGGTGCAGAAAGTTCTTATCCATGATGATGTTTTTTCTCCTGATGATGCGGATTGATTCAGCGGTCGCCCCGGGGGGCGGCTCCGGCGGCGAGCTGTTTGCGGTATTCGACGGGGAACACCTTGACGAAGCGGCCGCGTTCCGCTTCCCAGTTGTCCAGAATCCGCGCCGCCCGGGGACTTCCGGTGGCGGCGTGATGGGCCCGGATCAGGGCCAGCAGTTCGGCTTCGTCATCGCTGTCGGGGAGGATGGATTCGAGGTCGACCGTATCCAGATTGCATTTGAGGTCGAAGTCATTGTCGCAATCGTACACGTAGGCGATGCCGCCGGACATGCCCGCGCCGAAATTGACGCCGACCGGGCCGAGCACTGCGACGCGGCCGCCGGTCATGTATTCGCAGCCGTGATCGCCGCCGCCTTCGAGGACCATGGTGCAGCCGCTGTTGCGGATGGCGAAACGCTCTCCGGCGAGACCGTTGAGGAAGATCCTGCCGGAGGTCGCGCCGTAGCCGGCGACGTTGCCGGCGATGACGTTTTCCGCGGGATCGTATCCGGCCGCGGCGGGCGGACGGATGATGATGACGCCGCCGGAAAGTCCTTTGCCGACAAAATCATTGGCGACCCCGGCAAGTTCCAGCACGATGCCGGGAGCGAGGAACGCACCGAAACTCTGTCCGGCGCAACCGTTCAACCGGATATGCACGGTGCCGTCCGGCAGCCCCCGCGCACCGAAGCGGCGGGCGATTTCGCCCGAGAGGCCGGCGCCGCAGCTGCGGTCGACGTTGGCAATGGGAAGTTCCAGATCGGCGGGAATGCCGGTTGCCAGCGTCTCCCGCAGTTGCGGAATCAGGACGCGCTCGTCGAATCCGGGAGCGCGCGGCGGCGCTTCCTCGAAGCGGACAACGCCGTCTGCCGCCCGTTCGAAAATCCGGCTGAAATCGAGATTGCGGGTTTTAAAGAAGGCCACCGCGTCGCCGGTTTCCAGCAGGTCGCTGCGGCCGACCGCCTCGCTCAGCGAACGCAATCCCAGCGAGGCCAGAATTTCGCGGACCTCGGCGGCGAGCAGCAGCAGAAAATGTTCAATATATTCCGGTCTGCCGCGGAAACAGCGGCGCAGTTCCGGATCCTGCGTCGCCACGCCGACCGGGCAGGAATTGGCATGACACCGGCGCATCATGACGCAGCCGAGACATACGAGAAGCGTGGTGGCAAATCCGAATTCCTCCGCACCGAGCAGGGCGCCGATCACCACGTCGCGGCCGGTTTTCAGCTGACCGTCCACCTGAAGCCGGATCCGGCCGCGCAGCCGGTTCAGCACCAGCGTCTGCTGCGCTTCCGCCAGCCCCAGTTCCCAGGGCATGCCCGCGTGTTTGATGCTGGTCAGCGGCGAAGCGCCGGTGCCGCCGTCGTGCCCGCTGATCAGAATGACGTCGGCGCCGGCCTTGGCCACGCCGGCGGCGATGGTGCCCACGCCGACTTCGGAAACCAGCTTGACGGAGACCCGTGCCGCCGGATTGACGTTGCGCAGGTCGGAAATCAGCTGCGCCAGATCCTCAATCGAATAAATATCGTGGTGCGGCGGCGGCGAAATCAGCGTCACTCGCGTCGTCGAATGCCGGACACGGGCGATTTCGGCATCGACCTTGTATCCGGGGAGCTGACCGCCTTCGCCGGGTTTGGCGCCCTGCGCCATCTTGATCTGCAATTCGCGGGCGCCGGCGAGATAGTCGGCAGTAACACCGAAGCGCCCGCTGGCGACCTGACGGATGGCGCTGGCCCGGTTTTCTCCGGCAGGGCCGGGGGCGGCCCGGCGCGGGTCCTCGCCGCCTTCGCCGCAGTTGCTCATGGCGCCGAGGCGGTTCATGGCGACGGCGATCGCCTCATGCGCCTCCGGGCTGAGCGAGCCGAGCGACATGGCGCCGGAAACGAAGTGATGGACGATATCGGCGGCGCTTTCCACCTCGTCCAGCGGCACCGGATCGGTCCGGCGGAAGCGGAAAAGTCCGCGCAGGGTGCAGAGCCGTTGGGCCTGCTGATTGATTTCCGCGGCATAGTGCCGGTAGGCTTCCGGATCGTTCTGCTGCACGGCCTGCCGGAAGAGGGCCAGCGACCGGGGCGTCCACAGATGCTGCTCCCCGTCCCGGCGCCAGGCGTATTCACCGCCGGATGCGAGCAGTTCCTGCTGCTCGGCCTCCCGGCAGCGTTCGGCGGTTTCGCGGGCGATGTCTTCCAGCCGGAGTCCCCCGATCCGGGAGGCGGTGCCGGGAAAGTAGGCGTCAATCACGCTTCGATCCAGTCCCAATGCCTCAAACATCTGGGCCGAACGATAGCTGCGCAGGGTGGAAATGCCCATTTTGGACATGATTTTCAACAGCCCCTTGTCCACCGCGTGAATGTAATTTTCCGCCGCCCGGGCCGGGTCCAGAGGCAGGTCTCCGTCGGCGCAGAGCTGACGGACACATTGCAGCGCCAGATACGGATGCACCGCGGTCGCACCGAATCCCAGCAGCAGACTGTAATGCATCACCTCCCGGATTTCGCCGGATTGAACGATCAGACCGACCGGAGGCCGGAGGCCGGCTTCGACCAGGGCGCGGTGAACCGCCCCCAGCGCCAGCAGCGCCGGGATCGGATCCTCCCCGGCGGGAAGGTCGCGATCCGAAAGGATGAGGATCCTCCGTCCGGCGCGGACTTCTTCCAGCGCCCGTTGCGCCAGCAGACGCAAAGCCTCGCGCAAATTTCCCTGCCAGCCCATCGACAGCGTGGCCGAGCGGAATCCATCCACATGCACATGCGTCAGACGCTGCAGGTCTTCATCAGTCAGAATCGGGCGGGGCAGTTTGATCAGCCGGGCGTGTTCAGACGTTTCCGCCAGAATGTTGCCGTGATTGCCGATGTAGGTGACCAGACTCATGACCAGTTCCTCGCGAATCGGGTCGATCGGCGGATTGGTCACCTGGGCGAACAGTTGTTTGAAATAATTGTAAAGCAGTGGATGATGCCGGGAAAAGACCGCCAGTGCACTGTCGTTGCCCATGGAACCGACCGGTTCATAACCGGTTTGCGCCATCGGTTTGACGATGACTTCGACGTCTTCGCGGCTCCAGTGGAAGAGGCGCAGGTGCCGCTGCAGGTCCGCCATCGGAGGCGGCGGCGTCACCGAGTCGAAAAGACCGTGAACCGTGATCCGGTTTTCCTCGATCCAGCGGCGATAGGGGGCCTGCCGGGCCAGAGTGTTTTTGATTTCCCGATCGCCGACCAGCCGGTGGTGTTCCAGATCGCACCAGATCATTTCACCGGGACGGAGGCGGCCGCGGCGGACGATGTGTTCCACCGGGAGATCCAGAACGCCGCTTTCGGACGCAAGCACGAAAACGCCGTCGTCGGTCAACGCGTAACGGGCCGGGCGCAATCCGTTGCGGTCCAGCATGGCACCGGCGTTGACGCCGTCGGAAAACGCCACCGCGGCCGGACCGTCCCACGGCTCCATCAGCGCCGAATGATATTCGAAAAATGCCCGGACATCCCGTCCCAGATGATATTTGGCACCCCACGCCTGCGGCATCAGCATCAGCATGGCGTGCGGGAGGCTCCGCCCGGACAGCACCAGCAGTTCGAGCATCCGGTCCAGCGCGGCGGAATCGCTGACAGGAGCATCGATCAGCGGCAGGCATTCGGCCAGATCGTCGCCGAAGAGCGGACTGGCCAGCATGGGTTCCCGGGAGCGTTGCTGATTGAGGTTGCCCTTGATGGTATTGATTTCGCCGTTGTGGGCGAGATAGCGGAAGGGGTGGGCCAGCGGCCAGGAGGGGAAGGTGTTGGTGCTGAAACGCTGGTGTACCAGCACGAGCGGGGCCGCAAAGAGCGGATCCGCCAGATCCGGATAGAATTTCTCCAGCTGCGTGGCCAGCATCAGACCTTTGTAAACAATCGCGGTGCGGGAAAAACTGTAGAAGGTCAGTTGGGGAAACCGCTTTTCCAGTATGCGCCGCACGACGAAAAGCCGCCGTTCGAAGTCCCGTCGGTCCACGGCTTCGCCCATGCCGGCGAAACATTGACGGATGAGGGGCTGTGTCCGCCGGGCGGCGGCGCCGATGGCGGCAGGATTGATCGGAACTTCCCGCCAGCCGAGAAAAGTCAGGCCGCGGAAACGGATTTCTTCCTCAATGGCGACGCTTTCCTCGCTGCCGTCGAAGAGCATGGCCACGGCGTAGCTGCCGGCGTCCGGGAGTTCGAACGGGACGTTGGCGCGGAAAAAGGCGTCGGGGATCGACGCCAGAATGCCGGCTCCATCTCCGGTTTCCGGATCGCTGCCGGCGGCGCCGCGATGCATGAGTCTGCGCAATACCTCCAATCCCATTTTCACGATTTTCCGGGACGGGCGGCCGTTCAGGTCGGCGACGAGTCCGACCCCGCAGGCGTCGTGTTCATATTCGGAACGATACAGGCCCCATTCCGTCGGAGGAGCTGCCGGGGGCAGGGGGAGTGGTTGATGTTGCTGCTGATTCATGGATTTTTCTCCTGTCATCTAAGGGTTCGGTTGGGGAAAAGCAGATTCCATGCCAATTTTGAAAAACAGTGTATTGAGCTCATTTTTACGAGCAGTGCGGGAATGCGGGCCTGCCTTGTTTTTACAAAAATTGCCATAACGGTATCCGATTTTTTACAAAAATGTAAAACATCCGATTGCCTGGTGGGGGCGGTGGAGATCATGAAAAAAATCTTGAAAAATATGCTGATTTTATTGATGACTAATTGGTTGCACTGTATTTTCCGGGGCGATTCGAGAGGTTTTTTTCTATTTTGGCACGCGAAATGCTGATTCTGGCGGCAGAAGATCGGGAGTTTCCAGATGATTCTGAAACGGTCCTGCGGAGCAGGTAGCCGAGTCCGGGAAAAGTTGATAAACCGTAGTAATGATTCAATAAAACCAAACAACCATACTCGAAGGAACGAGGACGGCGAAGCCGTCCGGAGTTCCGTAGAGCGGGGCCCCCGGAAAGTAGCGGTCCTGCGGAGCAGGTACCCGAGGCCCGTGGCCGAAGGGTAAGCAACTTTCCGGGGAAACAAGGAGCTTGAAAGATGAGTAACTGCAATCGCCTTCATGCCGTCAACGCCGTCGCCTCCCGTCCGGTTTCCCCGCCCTGTCCGGGGAAGCCGTTCGAACTTGATTTCTATGGGGACGACGTATTCAACACGGCCGCCATATGCCGCTGCCTGCCCAAGGAGACGGCGGCCAAACTGCTGGCGACCATCCGCGACGGACAGCCGCTTGACCCGGCCATTGCCGGTGACGTCGCCCACGCCATGAAGAGCTGGGCGATGGAGCGCGGGGCGACTCATTTCACCCACTGGTTCCAGCCGTTAAACGGCGGTACGGCGGAAAAGCATGACGCTTTTCTGGAACCCGCCGGAGAGGGGCAGGCGATCATGGCGTTTTCCGGGAAAAACCTGATCGTCGGTGAGCCGGACGCCTCCAGTTTCCCTTCGGGGGGGCTGCGCTGCACGTTTGAGGCGCGGGGCTACACCGCCTGGGATCCGACCAGCCCGGCCTTCATCAAGCGCCACGCCAACGGGGCGACGCTCTGCATCCCGACGGCCTTCTGTTCCTATACCGGCGAAGCGCTGGACAAGAAGACGCCGCTGCTGCGTTCCATCCAGGCGTTGCAGAAGTCTGTGCGGCGGCTGATGGACTGCTTCGGCCAGCCGGCGGCCCGGGCCCGGGTGACGCTGGGGCCGGAACAGGAATATTTTCTGATCGACAAGAATTTTTATCTGCATCGCCCGGACCTGGTGCAGACCGGGAGAACGCTGTTCGGGGCGCCTCCGGCCCGGCATCAGCAGCTGGAAGACCATTACTTCGGGGCGATCAAGCCGCGGGTGCTGGCGTTCATGTCTGATGTGGAAAAGGAATTGTGGCGGCTGGGCATCCCTGCGAAAACCCGGCACAACGAAGTGGCGCCCGCCCAGTTTGAAATCGCTCCGGTTTTCGAGGAACTCAATCTGGCAGTGGACCACAACATGCTGGTTATGGAACTGCTCCGGCAGGTTGCCGACCGTCACGGACTGGTTTGTCTGCTCCACGAAAAACCGTTCGCCGGCATCAACGGCTCCGGCAAACACAACAACTGGTCCGTCTCCTACGGCCGTCACAACCTGCTGGAACCCGGCGACGACCCGCATCGCAACGCCATTTTCCTTACCGTGCTCTGCTCCGTGATCAGCGCGGTGGACCGGCACGCCGATCTGCTGCGTTCGGCCACCGCCTCGGTGGGCAACGATCATCGGCTCGGTGCCAACGAAGCGCCCCCGGCCATCGTCTCGATTTTCCTGGGCGAACAGCTGACCGAAGTCATTGAACAACTGGAGAAAGGCGCTCCCCATTCCAGCCATGCTCCGGGAGCCATGCGCATCGGCGTAGACACTCTTCCGCCGCTGCCGCGGGACGCGACCGACCGCAATCGGACCAGTCCCTTCGCCTTTACCGGCAACAAATTCGAATTCCGCGCCGCCGGTTCCAGCCAGTCCTGCGCCGGGGTCAATATGGTGCTCAACACCATCATCGCGGAAGCGATGGATGCGATTTCCGAACAGTTGGAGAAACTGCCGGAGGAAACCTTCAACGAAGGACTGCAGCAGATTCTGCGCACGATCATTTCCAGTCATAAGCGGATCATCTTCAACGGCGACAATTACACCGACGCCTGGCGCGCCGAGGCCGCCCGGCGCGGTCTGCCCAACCTGCGTACGACCATGGAAGCCTTGCAGCCGCTGCGCGATCCGGCCAATCAGGAACTGTTCATCCGTTACGGCGTTTTCTCCCGTCCGGAACTGGCCTCGCGCTACGAAGTGTTTCTGGAAGAATACCATCGCAAGGTCCGCATCGAGGGCCAGGTCGCGCTGGAAATCGCCCGGAGCATGATTCTCCCGGTCGCCGTGGAGGAATTTCACCGCCGCAACACGGCACTGCTTACGGCCGAAAACGCCGGCGCGAAACACGGCGTCGCCGGACTGCGTCGTTCCGCGGATCTCCTGGGGGAACTGCTCGATCAGCTGTATGCCGCATGCGATCATCTGGAAGCCATGCTTCCGGAAAAACATGAATGCATTCTGGAGGCGACCGTGGCATTGCGTCACGTCGTCGACCGGCTCGAAACCCAGCTGGACGACAAGTGCTGGCCACTGCCCAAGTACCGGGAAATGCTGTTCGTCTATTGAAAACGGGGACTGCTCATGTCGGATGAACTCAAACACGAATGCGGCGTGACGTTGCTGCGACTGCGCCGGAACGCCGAATACTATGCGGCGCGTTACGGCATGCGCCATTTCGGCAGCCGCAAGCTGGCACTGCTGCTGGAAAAACAACACAACCGGGGGCAGGACGGTGCCGGCATGGCCGCCTTGAAACTGGACGCCGTACCCGGCGAACCCTATTATCGGCTGGAAAAATCCAACAGCGCCACCGCTCTTGCCGACATTCTCTCCCGGATCGACGACGACTCGTGGAACGGGGAGGTGCTGCTGGGTCACCTGCGCTACGGCACGTTCGGACGGCGTTCGCTGGCGGCGTGCCACCCGGTGGTCCGGGAAAGCCCCTGCCGCAACCGGACCATCCTGCTGGCGGGCAACTTCAATTTGACCAACACGGCCGCGCTCTTCGCCCGGCTGACCGCTTCCGGCCACCATCTGCCCGATGCGCTGGACAGCCACATTCTGCTGGCCATGATCGGGCACCGCCTGGAAAAACTGCTCGGATCTGACGACGGCGGGGAACGCTCACCTGATCTGGTCCGGCTTTTCCGGGAGGCCGCGCCGGAATGGGACGGCGGGTATTTCCTCTGCGGGATGCTCGGCAACGGCGAATGTTTCGCGCTGCGTGACCCGCGGGGGATTCGGCCGGGATACTGGTATTTCGACGATGACGTGATGGTGACGGCATCAGAAAGGCCGGCGTTGCAGACGGCTTTCGACCTTGCCAGCGCCGAGGTGGAAGAGGTGCCTCCCGGAGCGCTGCTGCTGGTCGGCCGGGACGGCAGGGTGCGTCTGGAACAGTGTCTGGAGCCGGAACCGCCGCGGCGCTGCGTCTTTGAACGCATTTATTTTTCGCGGGGCAACGACGCCGACATCCAGCGGGAGCGGCGGAAAATGGGAAAACTCCTGACCGATCCGGTGCTTGACGCGGTGGACCGGGACTGGGACAACACCTTTTTTTCCTATATTCCGAATACGGCGTACACCTGTTTTCTCGGCATGCTGGAGGAACTGGTCGCCCGGCATCAGGGACGGACGCTGCGGTTCGGCCAGATCGCGGTCAAGGATGTGGGCTTTCGCACCTTCATTTCCGATGCGGATTGCCGTAAGGAGCTGTCGATGCATACATATGACGTGGTTTACGGTCTGGTTCGTCCGGGCGCGGACAATCTGGTGGTGCTGGATGATTCGATCGTCCGGGGCAATACCATGCGGCATTCCATTCTCCGGATTCTCGACCGGCTCGGACCGAAACGGATCGTGGTGGTTTCGGCGGCGCCGCCGGTCTGCTACCCGGACGGTTACGGCATCGACATGGCCAGTCTGGGGGAACTGGTCGCATTCGAAGCCGCCGTGGCGCTGATCCGCCGCAAACATCTGGACCGCCTCTTCCAGGAATGCGTGACGGCGGCCCGGAACGACCTGCTGCTGCCGGACGACCGGATGCGGAACCGGGTAAAACCGATCTACGCGGCGCTGGAATTTGAGGAGTTGTGCGAGGAAATCGGGCGGCGGTTGCGGCCGGAAGGATTGCGGGCGGAGCTGCGGGTGGTGTTTCAGACACCGGAAAACCTGCGGCGGGCCTGCCCGGACCACACCGGCGACTGGTATTTTTCCGGAGATTATCCGACACCCGGCGGCAACCGGGTGGTCAATCAGGCGTTGATCCATTATGTTGACGCCGTGAACCGGAGGGCATATTGAATGAAAAAGCTGAAGAAACATTTTCTGGCACTGGCGGATGGAACCGTTTTCTACGGGGATTCGCGTGGCGCCTCCGTGGACGCGGTGGGCGAAGTAGTGTTCAACACCGGCATGACAGGATATCAGGAGATTGTCTCCGATCCCTCCTACGCCGGACAATTCGTCACGCTCACCACGGCAGAAGTCGGCAATTACGGCTGCAACCCCGAGGACATGGAGTCCCGGGGCCTTTTTCTGAACGGACTGATAGTGCAGGAACTCAATGAACCGTCGAATTTTAGGTCCACCGGGTCGCTGCCCGAGCTGCTGATCGCCGGCGGCGTTCCGGCGCTTTCCGGCGTGGACACGCGGAAACTGGTGATCCGGTTGCGCTCCGGCGGCACCCAGAAGGCGTTCCTGCACGGTTCCGATGCGGATATCACGCCGGAAGAGGCCATGCGCCACGCCAACGAATGGTGCGGTCTGGACGGCCAGGATTACGCGACCCGGGTCAGCGTGACCGAGCCGTACGAGTGGAGCGACGCCGGAGACCTGCGGGTCGTGGTCTACGACTTCGGTGTCAAATACAACATTCTCCGGCAGCTGGCGGCGCAGAATCTGCGATTGACGGTGGTGCCGGCCGGAACCTCCGCCGCGGAAGTGCTGGCGCTGCGTCCGGACGGGGTGTTTCTCTCCAACGGTCCCGCCGATCCCGCCGCAGTCAAGGGGGCGATCGACGCCGCCCGGACCTTGATCGGCAAGGTTCCGATCATGGGCATCTGTCTCGGACACCAGATCCTCGGGATCGCCTCCGGCGGCAGCTGCGGGCGGTTGAAATTCGGACATCACGGCTGCAATCACCCGGTGCAGGATCTGCGGACCGGAGAAGTGGCCATCACCAGTCAGAATCATAATTTCGCACTGGACGCCGACCGAATTCCCGCCGCATTGGAAGTTACCCATCTCAATTTGAACGACCGGACGGTGGAGGGGATCCGCCACCGCCACGAGCCGATGTTCGCGGTGCAGTACCACCCGGAGGCGGCGCCGGGACCGCACGACGCCGCGCCGATTTTCCGGGAGTTCCGGGACATGCTGGAACGCTGAAGAACACAGGGAGGCGCGTTTTTTATGAGTAAATTCATTTTCATTACCGGCGGCGTGGTTTCCAGCCTCGGCAAAGGCATCACCGCCGCCAGTCTGGCGCTGCTGCTCAAACGGCGCGGGTACCGCGTCGCCATGCAGAAGCTCGACCCCTATCTCAACGTCGATCCCGGCACCATGTCGCCGTATCAGCATGGGGAACTTTATGTGACCGATGACGGGGCGGAGACCGATCTGGACCTCGGGCATTATGAACGGTTCGCGGGGATCACCTGCACCCGGGCGAGCAACTACACGTCCGGACGGATTTACAGCAACGTCATCGCCCGGGAGCGCGCGGGCGGTTATCTCGGCGGCACGGTTCAGGTGATCCCCCACATCACCGACGAAATCAAGGCGGCCATCCGCTCCGCCGCCGCACCGGATGTGGATATCGTCATGACCGAAATCGGCGGCACGGCGGGCGACATCGCGTCGCTGCCGTTTCTGGAGGCTGCGCGTCAGTTCAAGCACGAGGCGGGGGAGGGCAACGCGGTGTTTCTGCACCTGACGCTGCTGCCGTACATCCGGGCGGCGGGGGAGTTGAAGACCAAACCGTCGCAGCAGTCGGTGGGGATTTTGCGCAACATCGGGATTTTTCCGGACATTCTGGTCTGCCGCACTGAAGTGCCGATGACCGAGGAGCACGGCAGAAAACTGGCGCTCTTCTGCAACGTTCCCCGGGAGCGGGTCATCGAGGAACGCGATGTCCGCCATTCGATTTATGAAGTGCCGCCGGAGCTGGCGGCGCAGCAGCTGGATGTCAAGGTACTGCGGCTGTTGGAGCTGCCGGAACGCGAACTGGATCTGACGGACTGGAACCGCATCGTCGATGCCGCAGTGCATCCGCGCCGTTCCTGCCGGATCGGACTGGTCGGGAAATACACCTCCTGCCGGGACGCCTACAAGAGCGTTTTCGAAGCATTGGCCCATGCGGGGATTGCCCGGCGCGCCCGGGTGGAGGTCGTTGCGGTCGAGGCTGAATCACTGGAAGCAGGCGAGGTTTCCCTGGACGGTCTGGACGGCATCGTGGTGCCGGGCGGCTTCGGCTCGCGCGGCGTTCCCGGCAAAATCAAGGCGATTGAATACGCCCGCACCCGGCGCGTGCCGCTGCTCGGCATTTGCCTCGGGATGCAGTGCATGGCGATCGAATACGCCCGGCACGTACTCGGCTGGGAGGATGCGGACAGCGCCGAATGGAATCCGGAAACCCGTCATGCGGTGATCGACCTGATGCCGGAACAACGCAGTGTCACCGCCAAGGGGGGGACGATGAGATTGGGCAGTTTCCCCTGCATGCTGGCGACGGACAGCCGGGCCCGGGCGCTGTACGGCGCGGACGAGATCGCGGAACGGCACCGGCACCGTTATGAATTCAACAATCTTTTCCGGGAGGAATTTTCCGGCGGAGCGCTGCGCATCGTCGGCACTTCACCCGACGGCCGGCTGGTGGAAATGCTGGAGATGGCGGACCATCCCTTCTTCATCGGCTGCCAGTTCCATCCGGAATTCAAATCGCAGCCGGCCTCGCCGCATCCGTTGTTCGCGGGACTGGTGGAAGCGGCGTTGCAATACAAGAACAAGGAGCATTCCCATTATGCCGAAACGCACTGATATTAGAAAGATTCTGCTGATCGGTTCCGGTCCGATCGTCATCGGGCAGGGCTGTGAATTCGATTATTCCGGCGTGCAGGCCTGCAAGGTCCTCAAACAGGAAGGATTCGAAGTGGTACTGGTCAACAGCAATCCGGCCACGGTCATGACCGATCCCGAATTTGCAGACCGTACCTACATCGAACCGCTGACGCTGGACAGCCTTCACGAAATCATCCGGCGCGAACGCCCGGACGCGCTGCTGCCCACCCTCGGCGGTCAGACCGCGCTCAATCTGGCCATGGAACTGCATGACAAAGGCATTCTGCGGCGCTACCAGGTGGAGATGATCGGTGCCGACGCCGAGGCAATCCGGCGCGCCGAAGACCGTCAGTTGTTCAAGGCTGCCATGCACAGTATCGGATTGGAGCTGCCGCTTTCGGGGTCCGCTCATACGCTGGCGGAGGCGCGCTCGGTGGCGGGCACGATCAATCGCTGGCCGTTGATTGTCCGGCCTGGTTTCACGCTGGGTGGCACGGGCGGGGGCATTGCGCACAACGAACAGGAGTTCGACGAAATCGTTACCCGGGGACTGGCCGCCAGCCGCAACAGCGAAGTGCTGATCGAAGAATCACTGCTGGGCTGGAAGGAGTATGAACTCGAAGTCATCCGCGACCGGAAAAACAACGCGGTGATCGTCTGTTCCATCGAAAACATCGATCCGATGGGCGTTCACACCGGCGACTCGATCACCGTGGCGCCCGCTCAGACACTTTCTGATCGGGAATATCAGCAGATGCGGGACGCGAGTTTGGCGGTCATGCGGGCGATCGGCGTGGAAACCGGCGGGTCAAACGTCCAGTGGGCGGTCAACCCCCGCGACGGGCGGCAGTATGTGATCGAAATGAATCCCCGCGTCTCCCGTTCCAGCGCCCTGGCAAGCAAGGCGACCGGTTTCCCCATCGCCAAAATCGCCGCGCTGCTGGCGGTGGGCTACACACTCGATGAAATCCGCAACGACATCACCCGCGAAACGCCTGCCTGCTTTGAGCCGGCGCTGGATTACGTGGTGACCAAGGTGCCGCGATTCACCTTCGAAAAGTTCCCCGCCGCGGATTCCACCCTCGGCACCCAGATGAAGTCCGTCGGCGAAGCCATGGCGCTCGGACGCAATTTCAAACAGTCGCTGCAGAAGGCGCTGCGGTCGCTGGAAACCGGCCGGGCCGGTTTCGGCGCCGACGGCCGCGACGCCCGGCAGCGGGCACTGCGCGACGAAGACATGATCGCCGAGCTGCGCCGCCCGAATGCCGAACGCATCTTCGTCATTCACGAAGCGTTCCGGCGCGGTCGCAGCGTGGAGGAATTGCACGAGTGGACCGGCATCGATCCTTATTTCCTGCGGCACATGGCGGAACTGGCGGCGTTTGAAAAAGAAATCACCCTGGAACCGGCTACGCTGCTGCGCGCCAAGGAACTGGGCTACAGCGACCGCCAGATCGCGTTCCTGACCGGAACCGATGAAATGGCGGTCCGGCAGCGCCGCCGGGAATGCGGCATCGTGCCGGTGTACGGCACGGTGGACACCTGCGCCGGAGAATTCACCGCGCCGACGCCGTATTATTACTCCACCTATGGGGAATACGATGAACCGGTCCGGGACTCGGGAGGGCGCCGGTCGATCATGATTCTCGGCGGCGGTCCCAACCGGATCGGGCAGGGGATTGAATTCGACTACTGCTGCGTGCACGCCGCCTTCGCCCTGCGCGAGGCGGGTTTCGAAACCATCATGGTCAACAGCAATCCCGAAACGGTTTCCACCGACTACGACACCAGCGACAAGCTGTACTTCGAACCACTGACGCTGGAAGATATCATGAATATTTATGAACGGGAATCCTGTTTCGGCGTGATCGTCCAGTTTGGTGGACAGACACCGCTCAACCTGGCGCAGGCGCTGAAGGCCGCCGGTGCGAACGTCATCGGCACCAGTCCGGACGACATCGATGCGGCCGAGGACCGGGATTTCTTCCAGAAACTGGCGACGCGCCTCGGCATTCTTCAGCCGCCGAGCGGGATTGCGCACCATGTGGACGAGGCGCTGGAAATCGCCGGCAGAATCGGGTATCCCGTGCTGGTACGGCCCTCCTTCGTGCTGGGTGGACGGGCGATGGTGATCGTCTACAAGGATAAATATCTGCGGCGGTTCGTCGAGGAAGCGGCCGCCGTCGCGGAAGGAAAACCGATTCTGATCGATCGTTTTCTGGAGGATGCCACCGAGCTGGACGTGGATTGCGTCTCGGACGGGACACGCACGGTGGTCGGCGCGATCATGGAACATGTGGAGCCGGCGGGGATTCATTCCGGCGACTCGGCCTGTTCGATCCCCCCGCGGACGCTGAGCGAATCGGTGCTGGAGCGGGTCCGGAAGCACGCGCTGGATCTGGCCCGGGAACTGCACGTCAAGGGGTTGATGAACATCCAGTTCGCGGTCAAGGGTGACGACGTGTACATTCTGGAGGTCAATCCGCGCGCCTCCCGCACGGTACCGTTCGTCAGCAAGGCCATCGGGGTGCCGCTGGCCAAGAAGGCGGCACTGTGCATGGTCGGCAAAACGCTGGAGGAACAGCATTTCACCCGGGAGGTGCGGATTCCTTATACCGCCTTCAAGGAAGCGGTATTTCCCTTCGTGAAATTCCCCGGCGTGGACATCGTGCTGTCGCCGGAAATGAAGTCCACCGGCGAGGTCATGGGGCTGGATTATCAGGCGGGATGCGCCTATTTGAAATCCCAGATGGCGGCCCGCAATCCGATTCCGACCGGCGGTGGCGTATTCGTTTCGCTGCGCGATCCGGACAAGGAACCGGCGCTGCCGCTGATCCGGGAACTGGCGGAAATGGGATTCGAGTTGTACGCCACCCGGGGGACGGCGACCATGCTGTACAATGCAGGGGTCCGCTGCCACGCGGTATTCCGGATTTCGCTGGGGCGGCCGAACCTGCTGGATCTCATCGGAGAACAGCGGATCGGCTGGATCATCAACACGCCGGAAACGGGAGCTGCGGCCATGGTGGATGAAATTCAGATGCGTTCCGGCGCGGTGATGGCGGGCATTCCGATCACCACCACGCTGGCCGGACTGCGCGAGGCGCTGGAAGGACTGCGCTCCAATCAGGAAACCGGCCGCATGGCGGTATGCAGTTTGCAGGAGTACCACCGGCACGTTCACGGCGAATAACCGCCGCGCCCGGTGTGTGCTCCACCGGGACGGCTGCTTCAAAAAAAACTCCGGTTCGATGGGCGGGAATGCCTCATCGGACCGGAGTTCCGGACCAATCCGCCGGTTACGGTGCCGGGACCGGCGTCACGCTGACGTCGGTGATCCGCGCCGTGCCGGAGGGATCCCCCTGGGCATCCCAGAAGGAGAAGCGCACGGCAAACCCCGCGGTGCCTTCAGGCAGCGGTTTGGGGGTGCCGGGGCCGAAACGGAAACGGCGCACTTTCCACGGCTGTTCCTTGCCGGCTCCGAGCGAATAGAGGGGGATCTGTTTGAGTTCCCTGCCGTCGGCGTCCAGCGCGTACAGCGAAGCGCCGAAACTGCCCTTGACCACCGGATCCACCTGGATTCTGACAGTCAGGAACCAGGGCTGGTTCTGTTCCCCCTCCTGGAATTTCACGGGCTGGGAAACGACGCCGGAATTGGCCTTGTCCGCCACGATTTCCAGCACATTGCCGTAGGGGGGCAGGGATTTGACCATGGCGGCCGAACCGGCGGGGCGCAGGGTCCAGCCATCCGTACCGTCTTCAAAATTGCCGTTGGCAAGACACGGGCCGGGGGTGGCGGCGTCATTGCTCAACTCGACGGCGGCGACCCGGACGGTACCCCGGCATTTGCCGTCAGTGCGCCAGAAGGAGAAGCGAACCTGCAGGGCCGTGGTTTCGGGAGGCAGCTCAAAACGGGTGTCGCGACCGAATTTTCGAGAAAGTTTCTGCCAGTCGACGGCTTTCCCGTCCTTTTCGGAGAGACGATACAACCCCAGCTGTTTCAGCACCTTGCCGTCCACGCCGACGGCATATACCGAAGCGGCGAACGTGCCGGAGGTAACCGGATCGGACTGGATTTCGAACTGCAGCGTCCACTGTGCCGAGCGTTCTGCGGGCGCAATCGGAATCAGTCCGGAAGTCAGGCCGGAATTGGCGTCGACGGCGCTCAATACCAGAACTTTGCCATGCGCTTCAATGTCTTCCACGGTCGCCGTCGATTGGGCCGGCTGGCGCATCCAGCGATCCAGACCTTCTGCAAAATCCCCGTTCGGAACCCGTCCGGCCAACGCGCTGAACGTCAACGCGACCATCGGCATCACAAACCATGGCTTCATAGAAAAATCCTTTCGTTTGAATGGGTTCAATCCAGATACCGCCCCGCGACGTGGTGCAGTTTTTCCCGCAGTTCCGGTCCGATCATGGCCGGATCGGTGATAATGGCATTTGCCAGCGCATTGGGGCAGGGGCAGTGACGCGGCAACACACTGAATTCGCGCGCGACCCGGCCGACGATGCCCAGCGCGAGTTCAGCATTGGCCCGCAGGTGGCCGACGACCAGTTCCACGGTCACGTGTTCGTGATCGGGATGCCAGCAGTCGAAATCGGTGACCATGGCTACGGTGGCGTAGCAGATTTCCGCTTCGCGCGCCAGTTTGGCCTCGGCCAGGTTGGTCATGCCGACCACCGCCGCCCCGGTAGAGCGGTAAAAATCGGATTCCGCCCGGGTGGAAAACGCCGGACCTTCCATATTCACATACGTGCCGCCCCGATGCACCCGGCGTTTCGGCGCGTCACTCTGGCGGATCTCTTCTTCGGCGGCGCGGACAGCCAGTTCGCTCAATTCCGGACAGACCGGCGTGCCGAAGGCGATGTGCGCCACCACGCCGCCGCCGAAAAACGTGTGGTCCGCCGCCGGTCGCCGGGTCCGGTCAAAATACTGATCCGGCACCACCACGTCCCGCGGACGGATGTGACGGCGGAGGCTGCCGACGGCGGAGATGCTCAGCAGATGCGTGACGCCGAGCATTTTCATGGCGCAGATGTTGGCGCGGAAATTGATCTCGGACGGCATCAGGGTATGGCCTTTTCCGTGGCGGGCCAGAAAAGTCAACTCGTGTCCGCGATAGGTGCCGGTGAGGAGTTCAGCGGACGGCGCACCGAAAGGCGTGTCGACCAATTGACTGTGGATCTCTTCCAGTCCGGGCAGTTCGCCGAGGCCGCTGCCGCCGATAATGCCGAGTTTCATGTTTTTTTCCTTGCTTTTTCCGAGAATGATCTTACAGTAACAATGAGGAGAATATAGCAAGTCGACGGTGGATTGTCAATTTTTTTCACGGGGTTCGATCAAAATGCTGTGCGATATCTGTCATAACAACGAAGCGACCATCCATATCAAA
Source organism: uncultured Lentisphaeria bacterium (assembly GCA_949282965.1). Classification (GTDB taxonomy): domain Bacteria; phylum Verrucomicrobiota; class Lentisphaeria; order Victivallales; family Victivallaceae; genus CALXOD01. Next base: position 7,824 of record CASDQW010000127.1, on the reverse strand, counting down.
GAGATTGTCGGCGGGGAGAAAAAGTCGCTGAATCTCTGCAGCAGTTGCGCCGCGGAGCATGAAAAGACCGCCGGCATCAATTTCGGTTCGTTCAACCTGGCGGAAATGCTGTTCAATCTGGAAAAGCTCAGCGGTGCCGCCGCTCCGGCCGCCGCCGCGGCGCCGCAGCAGCCTTCACCGGTCTGCCCGGGATGCGGCTGGACGCTGCAGAAGATCCGGGAATCCGGCGGACGCCTGGGGTGTCCCCGGTGTTACGAAACTTTTGCCGGACCGATCCGGGAGGCGTTGGAGAATGTTCATCGCGGCCAGATGCATCTCGGAAAGCGGCTGGACGGCGGCGCGCCGGACGGGACGGTGCAGCTGCGCGCTGAACTTGCGCGCTGCCGTTATGAATTGACGGAACTGGTCAAATGCGAAAATTACGAGCAGGCGGCGAAAGTGCGCGACCGGATCCGGGAGATCGAAGCCCGCCTGAACGCTCCGGGGAAGGAGGAAACGCATGGACAGTGACGGCATTGCGCGGCTGTTGCGCAACAAGGTCAGTTTTCTGACCGACGCCGGGCCGGAGGAGGATATTGCCATCAGTTCCCGGATCCGGCTGGCGCGGAATCTTGCGGAGTTTCCGTTTCCGGTGGCGGCGTCTCCGGAACAACTGGACGCAATTCGGGAACTGGTGTCTCCGGCGGTGGCGGAGAGCGGTGCGCTGGGGGATGATTTTCTGCGGTTTGACCCGGATCGGATGGCACCGCTGGATCGTGAGATTCTGTTTGAGCGACGTCTGGTCAGTCGGGATTTTCTGAATCGCGACGGCGGTACGGCCCTGCTTACCCGGAGCGACGAATCCAGCAGCGTGATGGTCAACGAGGAGGATCATCTGCGGATCCAGTCCATCCGCCCCGGATTGCAGCTGATGAACGTGTGGGAAACCATCGACCGGCTGGATACCCGGCTCGGAACAAAGCTGAGTTATGCTTTCGACAACCGGCTGGGGTTTCTCACGAGCTGCCCGACCAATGTCGGCACGGGCATGCGCGCATCGGTCATGCTGCATCTGCCGGGACTGGTGCTGTCGGGGCAGATCACTGCCGCGATTCAGGGAATCGCCAAGCTCAATCTGGCCGTGCGCGGTATTTTCGGCGAAGGAACCGACAATCGGGGAAATCTGTTTCAGATTTCCAATCAGAGTACGCTGGGAGAGAGCGAGCCGCAGATCATCGAGCGCATCGATGCCGTGATCCGGCAGCTCATTTCACATGAAAAAAACGCCCGCCGCATGCTGCTGGAAAAGGAGCAGTATGCCCTGCTTGATCATGTGGGACGTTCCTACGGTTTGCTGCGGCATGCGTACAAGCTGACGTATGACGAGGCGCTCAATTCGCTTTCCGGTATCCGGATCGGGGTGGATATGGGCATGTTCAATTCCGTCGATATCAAGACCGTGAATGAATTGTTCATCTGCATCAATCCGGCGCACCTGCAGAAATTTGCCGGTCGACCGTTGAGCGACACCGAGGCGGACATCCAGCGGGCGGCGCTGGTGCGGGAACGATTGAAGAAGGTGGCGGAAGCCTGATTGAGATGGATGACTTGGTCTCACGCCACTATGACGAACGAAAAACAAAGGCCGGATAAAGCGGGCCTGCAAACAGGAAAGGACAGTCGGATGAAGAAAAAAATGTGGATTTCATGCCTGGCTGCCGGTGCGGCTATTGCCGTATGCGGCGGTGAAGTGATTGAACAGTTCACCGACGGCGAAGGCGGTTGCTGGAAGGGCACGCAATTGAATACCACGATGGCCAAAACCGGCAGCGCCTGCATGCAGACGGATCTGCGTCCGGCCTGGCTCTATTCTCCGAAAGCCCATTCGATCAATCCGTCGAAGACGTATCGGTTTAAGGTCGCGCTGAAAACCATTGATCCGGCGACTGTTAACCGCGCCTATGTCGGCATTGCCCAGTATGACGCCAACAACCGGGCGATTCTCCGGAACCAGGTTCAAACCATTCCCGGCACCGCCGCGAAACTCGCCGCGCCCGCGGCCAAGGGCGATACCGAACTGCGCGTAGCGGGAGCGGACTGGTCCGGAAAGCTCAGCAAACTGGGAACCGTGATCGCATTCGGAGCGAAAGACGATTTCTCGGATCTGCCGAACCGTCGGTTGTCGCCGCAGATCAAATCGGTCAAGACGGAAGGGGATGTCCAGGTCGTTACGCTGAGCAAACCGCTTACCGCCGCCTATCCGGCAAACACTCCGCTCCGGTTGCATGAAGCACCGGCGGGACATTCTTACGGATTGCTTAACGCCAATGTCCCGGCGGAATGGAAGGAATGCGAGGCGACGGTAACGGGACGCAGCAAGGATTCCGGCCCGTATACGGAATTCTGGCCGGGCGCGGAATCTTTCCGGGTGATCATCGTGGTCAATTACAATCCCAAATTGGAATCCTCGGTGCTGATCGACGATCTGTCGGTCGAAGTCGAAGACGCCGAATAAGCTACGACACGAGGCGACGGCGGCCCATCCGGCCGCCGCCGCTTTTCCGGGATCATCATGCGGGAATGGCGGATCGGCGGCCGCAGAATCGTCGCGGTCGAGCAACACCACGAAGTACTTCTCCCGTGGGCGGAACTTCGACGGACGACGGGCCGGGCGGCGCGGGCGCTGACGCTGGATCATCATACTGACGTGCTGGCGGCATTCGGACGCGCCGGCGGAGCGACGGCGGAGGATTTCGCCCGCATTGATGCGGCGGCGGTTGAGGTGGCGGTCGCGCGACTCCGGCACGACGAACATCTGGACTGGGCGCTGCGCAGCGGTATTCTGGCGGAATCGTGGGTGCTGGCTCATGAAAACTTTACCGTTCCCGCCCATCCCGCCATGCATCTGCTGCATGATCCGCAATGGCCGGAGGAGGCGGTCATGCTGAACGACTCCGCCGCCTACCGGCCGTTCGCCGACCGGGTGCTGGAGAGCGCCTTTCTGCGGCGGATGTTGCCGGAATCCCTGCGCCACGGAGGCCCGGATGACACGCCGCTGATTCTGGATATTGATCTGGACTATTTCGCTACGGCGCGGTCCGTCCGCCCGGATGATTCCGCCGAATTTGCCGCACTGGCGCGCCGGAGCGCATTGATCACGCTCTCGCTGGAAAGCGACTGGGTGCGTCTGCTCCGGCTGGATGGCGAAACGATCACCGGAGAATCCCTGCTGCGGGAGATGATCCGGCTGCTGACGGAGGTTTTGTCCGGAAGCTATTGATCGGCGTGTTTCTTCTGTTTCTTCTTGTGTTTATTTTTCTTTTTTTCCGGTTCCGGCGTCGCAGTGCCGGTGCCGGCGTCGACGGCAGACGACGGGGTGTTTTCCGGTGGTGCCTGTGCAGATTCCGGTGATAGAGTTCGCGGATTTTCTCCAGATCGACGGTGGCCGGAGGGATGACCGGATTCATGTGCTCAAGAGTCTGCACCAGAATTTCGGAAACGGCGAGATTGCGGAATTTCTTATTGTCGGCGGGGATGATGAACCAGGGGGCGGTTTCCGGCGAACAATGGCGGAAGATGTCGTTGAATGCTTCCATGTAATCGTCCCAGAAATCCCGTTCCCGGTAGTCGCTCTCGGAAATCTTCCAGTGTTTGGCCGGATCGTTCAGCCGCTCTCCGAAACGCTTGAGCTGTTCCTCTTTGCTGATATGCAAAAAGAATTTGACGATCGTGGTCCGGTTGCCGTGCAGGAGACGCTCGAAATCATTGATCGCCTGAAAATGTTCCTTCAGAATTTTGCCGTCAGTTTCGCCGTGCACCCGTCCCGCAAGCACGTCTTCGTAATGCGACCGGTTGAAAATCACCACTTCGCCGTGACGCGGCGCCACGCAGTGTTCGCGCCATAGAAAATCATGGGCGGCCTCCAACGGCGTCGGCACCTTGAACGCCTGTACCCGGCAGCCCTGCGGATTCATCGTCGCCATGACGTGATTGATGGTGCCGTCCTTGCCGCCCGCATCGAGCGCCTGGAGAACGATCAGCAGCGACTGTCGATTTTCCGCATAGAGCCGGTATTGCAGGTCAAAGAGTTTCCGGGTATTGGCCGCCAGCTGTTTTTCCATGTACTCGTCGTTTTCTTCCCAGCCGTATTCCCGTTCATGTGTGGCGATTTTGCGGAGATTGCCCCTGCGCCAGGAAGCGCCGACCCGGAATGTTTCGTAAAAATCCATGAATTCCCTCCTGTGTTTTCCGGTTGCGGATGGCCGTTTTCCTGCGGAATCGTCGGGCCTCCGTTGCAAATTACAGTAGACTCGTCCGGCAAAAAAGCAAGCTCCGCGCATGAGACCATGCTGTCCCATAAAAAAAACGCGCCCGCAAAGGACGCGTTTTTTTTAGAGCAAATGACGTGATCGGGTCAGTTCAAACTGGCCAGCAGAGTTTCCACCCGCTGCAGTTTTTCCTCCAGTTCGACCAGATGGGCCCGGGCATCCGACACCACCTGTGGCGGAGCTTTGGCCACGAAACGCTCATTGGAGAGTTTGGCCCGGCTGGAAGCAATCCAGGTCTGAAGCTCCTTCCGCTGTTTTTCCAGTTTGGCCCGTTCGGCGGCAATGTCCACCAGGTCGGCCAGCGGCAGGAACATCGTGCCCAGCCGCGCCGGCTGCGCCGGCGCCGCGCCGTGAGCCGCGACGTCGAAATCGTCCAGCGACAGCTCGATGGATTCGGCATTGAGCAGGCTGCGCAGGGATTCTTCCTGGCTCTTCAGGAAGTCGAAGATTTCCCGGTCATTGGCCTTGAGGTGGAAACGCACCTTTTTCCCGTCCGGAAGGTTGTAGCTCGATTTGAGGAACCGGCCGGCCCGGACGAGTTCGAATTTTCCGTCCACGAATTCCAGCTCCCGGGGATCGCCGGTGAAACCGTCGTTTTTCGGATAGCTTTCGGACATGATCGATGCATCGTCGCCGAGGAATCCCATCTGGTGAGCCAGTTCTTCGGTGATGAACGGCATGAAGGGATGCAGCAGCCGGAGAATCCGGAACAACGCATAGTCCAGTGCCGCCAGCGCGGTTTCACGAGCCTCGCCGCCCCGACGCATCGGCACTTTTTCCGCTTCGATAAACCAGTCGCAGAAGTTGCTCCACACCAGTTCGTAAATCTCATGGGCAGCGGAGTGGAACCGGAATTCCGCCAGCGCCGCGTCCACTGACCCGATCGCGGCATCCAGCCGGGCGAGCATCCATTTTTCGTCCGCGGACAGCCGGGCGGCGATGGCGGGTGCCAGTTCCCGGAAACCCGGCGTGGTCGGTCCCTGCATCCGCCGGAAACGGCAGGCGTTCCACAGTTTGTTGGCGAAGTTGCGGCCGATTTCGCATTTTTCGTTGCTGTAACGGATGTCCATTCCCACCGGCGCGATGTAGGTGATCGAAAAACGCAACGCATCCGCTCCGTATTCGGCAATCACATCCAGCGGATCGGGCGAATTGCCGAGCGACTTGCTCAGCTTCCGTCCCTGTTCGTCCCGGATGATGCTGGTGAAGTAGACGTTGCGGAACGGCACTTCGCCGGTAAATTCGCATCCTGCCATGATCATGCGGGCCACCCAGAAGAAAATGATGTCCGGACCGGTTACCAGATCGCAGGTCGGATAGAAGTATTTCAGCTCCGGCGTCTCTTCCGGCCAGCCCATTACCGAGAACGGCCACAGCCAGCTGGAGAACCAGGTGTCCAGCACATCCTCTTCCTGGCGCCAGACGCCGGGCGCGGTCGGTGCTTCCATGCCGACATACGTTTCTCCGGTGGCGTCGTTGTACCAGGCCGGAATCCGATGGCCCCACCAGATCTGGCGGGAGATGCACCAGTCCTGAATGTTTTCCATCCAGTGGAAATAGGTTTTGCTCCAGCGTTCCGGGTGGAATTTGATTTTCCCGGAACGGACGGCTTCGATGGCGGGTTTGGCCAGTTCCTTCATGTTGCAGAACCACTGGTAGGAGACCAGCGTTTCGATCGGCACATCGCCGCGTTCGGAATAGCCGACCGCGTGCCGGATATCCTCGATTTTTTCGACGAGACCGAGTTTTTCCAGTTCCGCAACCACCTTCTTGCGCGCCTCGAAGCGGTCGAGTCCGGCAAAGGCTTCGCCGCAGCGGGCGTTCAAACTGGCATCGGGATTCATGATGTTGATGACTTCGAGCTTGTGGCGTTTACCGACTTCGAAGTCATTCGGGTCATGCGCCGGGGTGATTTTCACACAGCCGGTTCCCTTGGTCGGGTCGGCGTGTTCGTCGGCGATGATCGGGATTTCCCGGTCGGTCAGCGGCAGATGCACGGTTTTGCCGATCAGGTGGCGGTACCGTTCATCTTCCGGATTCACGGCAACGGCGGTATCCCCGAACATGGTTTCCGGACGGGTGGTCGCCACCACCAAAAAGCCGGACCCATCGGTCAGCGGATAACGGAAATGATAAAATTTTCCGTTTTCCTCCTTGTAGATCACCTCTTCATCGGAGAGGGCGCTCTTGGCGACCGGGCACCAGTTGATCATGCGGCGGCCGCGGTAAATGTAGCCCTTGTGGTACAAATCGACGAAGACCTTGCGCACCGCCTTGCTGAGCCCTTCGTCCATGGTGAAGCGTTCCCGTTCCCAGTCGCAGGAGCAGCCGAGCTTACGCAGCTGGCGGATGATGGTTCCGCCGTACTGTTCCTTCCATTGCCAGACCCGGCGGATGAATTCTTCGCGGCCGAGTTCGTCCCGACCGGTTTTTTCCGCTTTGCGCAGGTATTTTTCCACGCGGGCCTCGGTGGCGATGCCGGCGTGGTCGGTTCCGGGAAACCAGCACACCTCTTTTCCCTGCATCCGGTTGTAACGGCTCAGAATGTCCTGGAGCGTATTATTCAGGACGTGTCCGAGGGTGAGAATGCCGGTTACGTTCGGCGGCGGGATGACGATGGAATAAGGTTTTTTGTCCGCCTTGGGGTTGCCGTGAAAATACCGGCGTTGTTCCCAGACGGGATACCATTTGGCTTCCACTTCGGCGGCTTCGTAGGCCTTGATCATGGTCGGTTCTTCTGACATGCTGCTTCGGGCGCTCCGTGTGTATGAACAAAATCGTTGGTTGCAATTATTTGGATAATATAGCACCGAAACGGAATTTTTCATCCCCGGAACGCCCCCGAATTCCGGGAAAACCCTATTCCGGCAGCGGCAGACTGTACAGCCGCCCCTGGCTTCCGAAGTAAATCCGTCCTCCGGCAATCGCACCGCCGACCTCGATCGGCACCGGCGAGGTGAGAACGGGGGTGACTTCCAGCGTATCGGGATTCAGGCGCAGGACGCCCTTGCGGGTCAGCAGCCAGACGAACTTGCCGTGCGGCAGGAAGAAACGGGGCCCCTGCTGGTAGATGACACCGCCGAATTCATCGAGCGAACATTGCGCGGTCACTTTCCAGGTCGCCGGATCGAAGCGGAACAATGTTTTACCGTCCACCACACCGAGCAGCGCGCCATCCGGCAGCGGCAGCAAACTGAAATAGGTCCGGGCGTTCGGAAAGAGCACCTCATGTCGAAGAATCTTGCCGGAAGCAAGATCCAGTTCAAAAAATTCCGCCTCCTTCGCCTTGACCTTCCCGCCGGTCCCGGCGTTGATGGTGGTCCCGCCGAAAACCCGTCCGCCGGGCAGCGTCGCCAGCGCGTGAACCGACTGGTCCGGAATCAGTTGCCGGTCTGTCAGCACCCGCATGGCGCTCGTTTCCCGGTCGTAAATTGCCAGTCCGCCGCCGGTCAGGCCATAATGCGGCGTTCCCCCCATCAGCAGGTACCGACCATCCGGAGTGATAGCCAGGGCATTG
>CASDQW010000126.1 GCA_949282965.1 uncultured Lentisphaeria bacterium | reverse complement strand
TCCGCCGCTGGCCCGCATCTGCAAATGGAAGGAACGGACCCCGGAACAGATGCTGATTTTCAGCAAGCTCTACTGTCTTGCCACCGGACTGCTGGCCATCGGCCTGTCGATTCTGTACTCCTACAACCGGGCCAATCCGCTCCAGGTCCTGCTGGTCATCGGGTCTCTGCTCGGGTTGCCCATGACGGTGCCGATGTTCTGGGGGCTGGTGCTCAAACGCATGCCGCAGTGGACACCGATCATCACCATGATCATCGGCTTTATCGTCGCCGCGGCCATCCATCTGAACAACATTACCTTCAAAATCGTACCGCACATTTTCTACCATGAGCAGGTGGCGCTCATCGTCGGTGCGGGCACGCTGACCGTGCTGATTTCCATGTTGTTCGCCCGCAACAATCCGGCGGAATACAACCGCCGTGTGGACGCGTTTTACGAACGGATGAACACGCCGGTGGACTTCGCCCGGGAAGTCGGCGCCAGCAACGACAAACTGCAACTCAGGATCCTCGGCCGCAGCGCGGTCGCCGGCGGTCTCTTCATCATGCTGCTGGTCCTCGCGGCGCAGGATATCCGCGGCGTCATCTGTCCGCTGGCGGTGGGCGGGTTCATCGCGGGGCTGGGGTGGTTCATGCTCCTCGTGTCCCGCCGCCTGAAAGACGATCCCGTTCCGGAGGAAGCTCCGAAAAAAACGAAAGAGACGCAGGCTGCTTCCTGAGACGCTCTGTTCGCCACACCGGGGCGGTCCCCGGCACCGTCAACGCGGTGTCAACGCCTTGCGCAGACCTTCCCCGGTGAAATTGAAACTGCACAGCGCCCAGAACAGCGCCAGCCCCGGAAACACCGTCATGTGCCAGTAAGTCAGCGGATCCTCGGAGGCCTGCCGCAACAAACTGCCCCAGCTCGCGGTCGGCGGCTGTACTCCGAATCCCAGAAAGCTCAATCCGCTTTCCGCCAGAATCGCCCCGGCCACTCCGAAGGTGAAGCTGATCAGGATCGGTCCGGAAATATTCGGCAGCAGATGCACCAGCATGGTCCGCCACGCCGGAATACCCGCCACCTCGCAGCTTTGAATATACGGCAGCACCCGCTGTTTCAGCACTTCGCCCCGCACCAGAAACGTCAGACCGATCCAGCCGGTCAGACCGATCACCGCGATCACAATCAGGATGGACTGTTCGAATTTCCGGTCACTGAGAATCGCCATTAAGATCAGCAGCAGCAGAAACGTCGGGAAACACATCACCACCTCGACCAGCCGCATCACCCCCAGATCGAACCAGCCACGCCAGTAGCCCGCCGCCAAACCGACCGCGGTTCCGATCACCAGCGCCAGCAGCGTTGCCCCCAGCCCCACCGCCAGCGAGACGCGTGCCCCGTAAAGCAGCCGGGCAGCGACATCGCGTCCGATCTCGTCGGTACCGAGCCAATGACGCGCCGACGGTTTTTCGTAAGGTGCGGCCACGACTTCAAACGGTCCGTACGGAATCGGCGCAAACCAGGCCCGCGCATCCCGTTCCACCGCCAGATGCCGGTAATCCCGACGGTCCAGCTTCGGACGGCACATCAGAAACGGAACCAGCAGCAGCAGTGCCAGCGCACAGCTGCCGATCCACCGCCGGCGCCGCGCCTTGACCAGCAGCCGCCACAATGCCAGAAGCGGCACCAGCAGCAGCGCGTAATTGAACGCCTGTTCGATCAGGTATTCCGGACTGTCCGGTGCGAAAAACGTACGCAAGAAAGGCAAGCTCACCGTCCCGTCCCCCTCCAGCATCAGCAACGGGCGGCCATTGGCCAGCAGCGGCGCCGCCATCGCCGCCACCAGCAACAGCGCCACTCCCGCGGCGCCGGTCATCGCCAGCGCGTCACTGCGGAAACGGCGCAGGGCGGAGGGCGCCGGACTCTCCTCCGGCGTTTCGACCGGCAATGCCATCTCCGCTGCGGACTCCATGAGTATTCCTTACATCTTCCGCCGGTTCTGCGCAATCAGCCGGGACGCGATGCTGCGCAGCCCCTTCAGATAATACAAATGATAATCGTTCGTTTCGATGAATTCCGGCAGCGACGCCTCCGGCAACCGTTCCCGGCAGATGCGCACGATGTCCGCCACAGCCGGCAGCCGCCCGCCGTATGTGCAGAACAGCAGATATTCCGGATTCAGCAGCGTGATCAGCGCAATCACCGCAGTAGCGGCGGCACGGGTGCGCGATTCATAGTCGTTTTCGGGCAGCAGCGCGTCATGCAGATTTCCGGAACCGACAGGCAGATACCCGATTTCCCCGGCAAATCCGGCAAACCCCGGCATCAACCGCCCGTTCACCACCAGCCCGGTTCCCGGCCCGCTGCAGGATTGATAGAAACAGCACAAACTCACTTTCCGCTCCGCGAAATGGGTGCTGTAATATCCGGTGACGATTGCCTTCAGGTCGTTGGTCACCCGGCAGGGCAGCCGGTATTTGTCCCCGATCAGCGTCCGGAAATTCAGCCGGTCAAATCCGGGATACTCCATGATCGCCTTGAATTCATCGTGGTCCACCCAGGCGGGTGCCCCGATGGAAACCGCCTTGAGCGCCGGATATTGTCGCCACATCCGCTCCACCAGCGCATCCATGACCGCCGGATGCGAAAAATCCTTGACCGGAAGCTCTCCTTCCTCCACCGCACCGCCGGTCGCGTCCGACAGCTCGTACCACAGAACGTTCTGATCAAAATACATGCACAACGCATAGGAATACGCCGCATTGAGCAGATACTGCCGGGCCCGGCGTCCACCGGTGGCCACTTCCTCCGGACAATTCAAGGCTTCTCCGGAAGCCACCATCTCATCGATAATCCGGCTGACGGTGGGTACACTCAGGCGCGTGGCCCGCACCACTTCCGCAATGGTGGCACCGCTGAATCCGTTCAGGGCGGCCCGTACCGCGTCGGTATTGAATTCCTTGATCTGATTGGTGCTTCTGATAATCACAGTCCATCCCCTGTATTACGCAAATAACGAACGGCATTTGCCGTCCCGTTTGCCGCCTTTTTCAACAAAATAACCGTTTTCCATCAAAAATCAACCTGTTTTTTCCGTGTCGCCCGAAACCAGTCCCAGCCGATCAGCACTCCCAGCAGCAGAAAGCACAACGGCGCCAGGAAAAACGATTCCCGCAATCCTCTCCAATCCCCGACCACTCCCATCAGCCAGGTAAAAATCCCGCACCCCGGAATTCCGGCACAGGACAGCAGCACAAACACCATCGTCGTATCCGTTCCCGGCAACCGGTCCGCCGCATAACTCTGAATGCTGGGCCAGAACGGCGCGGTGCCGATTCCCGCCAGAAACAACAGTCCGTACAACAACAGCAACAGCATCGTCCCCTGCCCCGCCTCCGGCTGAAGCAGCGGAATCGGCAGGCTGGCCGCCACTGCAAATACCGCGGACCCCACCACCAGCAGCGGAAGCCGGTTCTGTCGAATGAGCACCCCCCACCCGGTTCGCCCCAGAAACATGCCGGCTGCAAACGCCGCAGTCCCGATGCCTCCGGCCAGAGCCGATGCGGAAAAGTTCATCTGAATGAAAGTCGCACACCAGAAAGTCAGACAGAATTCCCCTCCCCCCGCCAGCAGCATCGCCGCAAAAAACAGCCAGAATCGGGGACGCACCACGATCTCCCATGACTGTGCCCAGATCCGGGACGCCGGGATCGCTTCCTCCCGTTCCGGATAAGCCGTCCCCCTGCGCTCCGGCAGCAGCAACAGCAGCACCGGCACCAGCGTCACCAGCACCGCCAGCACGAACAAGCACCGCCAGGACATGCCCCAGTGCAGCAAAGCCCCGTACACCAGCACCGCCGTCAGCACGCCGAACGACCAGAACCCATGGGTAAAATTCACATACCGTCCCGGCTCCTCCTCCCGGTGCAGATCCCGGACAAACGGCGACACCAGTCCGTCAAACACGCCTTCTCCGAAACCTGCCGCCACCGTCGCCGCCAACAACCAGTCATATCCCGGCGCCAACGCGCAGCACAACGTCGCCATTCCCATCAGCAGCAGCGCATACCCGACGGCACGCCGCATGCCCCAGCATGCCGCCAGAAAGCCGCAAAACAGCATCGTGCCCACCATCGCCAGACTCCGGGCAAAATGCAGTATTCCTCCGGCGCTCATCCCCCCTTTGTCCAATGGGAAATGCAGCTCCCCGGCCATCGCCACCAGCGCCACCGGCGCCACCATCGCGCAGGCGGCGTAACCGGCAAACCCCAGAAAAGCGGCGTAATCATAACGTCCGAACCGCATTCTGCGCAGGGTCATTTTCGTCCAGAACTCCTTCCGTCTCTTCCCGCCGTTTTCCGGAGGCACAGCCGCGGCATTCTTCCGCGGTTCAGCGCTTTCGGCCGTTCCGCGGCGAACGAGTACGTCCGGTGGAGTGAAAACTTTCCACCTTTTTGGGCCGTGCCCGCAACTCCATCAGAATCGGCAGACCGGTAAAATCGAACGCCGTGCGCAAAGACCGGCGCAGATAAGCCAGATAATTCGGGGCGCAGTATTTCGGATTGTTCACAAACAACAGAAATTTCGGCGGTTTGGCTCCGGTCATTGACGCATAATACAGCTTCAACGGCGCGGCGCCCACCACCGGCGGCGTCCGCCGTTCGAACGCATCCGTCAACACCCGGTTCAGCACTCCGGTCGGCACCCGCAGTTCGGTCTGTTCCAGAACCTGGGCGATCTGATCCAGCAGTGTTCCCAGATTGCGGCGCTCCTGCGCGCTCACGAACACCACCGGCGCATAATTCATCCCCGGCAGCGTCCGGCGCAATTCCGCCTCCAGTGTCCGGGTCTTGTGTTCATCCTGAAAAAGATCGTATTTATTGGCCACCAGCACGCAGCCCTTGCCGGATTTCTCCACCATGGCGGCAATGTGTTTGTCCTGCGCCGTCACGCCGTCCGGACTGGCCTCCAGCACCAGCAGAACCAGATCGGCCCGTTCCACCGCGCTCTGCGCACGCATGGCACTGAAATATTCCACGACCGTATCCACCTTGCCGCGACGCCGCAGTCCGGCGGTATCCACCAGCACCGCCGGACGCATTTCCCCCTGATACTCCAGCTGAAAATCGATGTCGATCGCGTCCCGCGTGGTACCGGCCACATCGCTGACCATCACCCGTTCCTCGCCCAGCAGGGCGTTGACCAGGGAGGATTTGCCGACGTTCGGCCGTCCGACCACCGCAATCTTGAACGCGGCGTCCGCGACCGCGGCGGCCCCCGCCACCAGATCCGGCGTTTCCTGAACCGGCAACGCCGCCGTCACCGCATCCAGCAGCCGCCCGATGCCGCTGCGATGCAGACAGGAGACCGGAAACACCTCGGAAAAACCCAGCGATGCAAATTCATCGGCATGCGCGGTGTAAACCGGATTGTCGCATTTGTTCGCCACCACCAGCACGGGTTTGCCGATGCTGCGCAAACGCCGCGCCGCCTCCTCGTCCAGCAGCTGCAGACCGTCCTGCACGTTGCCGACCAGGATCAGCAGATCCGCACTCTCCACCGCGGCCTCGACCTGTGCGGCAATGGCCTGATCCCACACGTCCACGCCCCGTTTTTCTCCGATCATCATCCCGAGACCGCCGGTATCGATCAGCTGAAAATGCCGTCCGTGATATGATGCCGGAGCCGCCACCCGGTCCCGGGTGACGCCGCTTTGTTCGTGGACGATGGACAGCCGCCGGCCGATGATTGCATTGAACAGCGAGGATTTGCCGACGTTCGGCCGTCCGACGATCGCCACCGTCGGGAGCGTACCGCGCGTTGTTTGCCGAGAGGGTTCCGTCATACCTGATGCTCCCCCTGTCCGCGTCAGAGTCCCGCCGGCCGGAAAGCGTTGATCCGGTCGCGCAGTGCGGCCGCCGCCTGACCGGCCGCCGCGGCAAAATCATCCCCCGCCGAAGCGTAGATAATGCCGCGCGACGAATTCACCACCAGCCCCCAGCCTTCGGCGTCCGCGCCGTTGTGAACCACGGCCTCGACATCCCCCCCCTGGGCGCCGACGCCCGGCACCAGCAGCGGCAGTTCCGGGCAGCAGGCGCGCACCTTGCGCAGCTCTTCCGGATAGGTGGCGCCGACGACCAGACCGGCGTTGCCGTTGTAATTCCATTTCGTCGCGGCCAGCGCGGCGACGTGCTCGTAAATCATCTTGCCGTCCGCCACCAGGGCCTGCAGGTCGCCGGAACTCGGATTCGAGTTGCGGCAGAGGATGAACACGCCCTTGTCGGCATGATCGAGGAAGGGCTTGAGCGTATCGAATCCCATGTAGGGGTTGACCGTCACCGCGTCGGCGCCGTAACGGTCGAACGCCTCTTTGGCATACATCGTCGCCGTCGACCCGATGTCGCCGCGCTTGACGTCGAGAATCACCGGAATTTCCGGACAATGCTCCCGCAGATACGCCATGGTCATGGCCAGTTCCTCATCCGCGTTCTGCCCCGCGTAATAGGCGGCCTGCGGCTTGTAGGCGCAGACGAAATCCCGGGTGGCGTCGATCAGCGCCCGGTTGAATTCGAAGATCGGGTGCCGGGCGCCGCGGAGGGCGGCGGGCAGTTTTTCCATAGCGGGGTCCAGACCGACGCAGACCATGGAACGGTTGTTCCGCCATGCCGCGCGCAGTTTATCCATGAAACTCATGATGGCAATCCTTCTTTTTCTGTCAATGCAATTATTTCACCATCAGGGAATATACTCCGTTCGCCTCATTCTTGCAAGTTGACAAACCCCGGTTCGGGCGTTATTTTCAGGAGAGTTTGTTTTTTTCAATCATACAGGAATCCGGTTTTATCCATGGTCTCCCGCCGTTCCCGATTGACGCTGCTGACGGCGGTCGCGCTGACCTTCGGCGCGGCCCTGTTGCGCCTGCCCGGAATCAACGGCCCTCTGGAATACGACGAAATCTGGACGCTCGAACGCTACGCCACGGCCGGATTGCACACCATCTTTTCCGACCTGGCCCTGCCCAACAACCATCCGCTCAACTCCCTCGCGGTCAAGTGGACCGCTCCGCTCGGCACTGCCGCCGGCATCCGTCTGACGGCGCTTCTGGCGGGGATTCTGGCCGTTCCAACGGCGGGTTTTCTCGCGTGGAAAATCTTCCGTTCCCGCAGCGCGGCACTCTTCACCATGCTGTTTCTGGGCGCGTCCGCTCCGGCAATCGTCTATTCCAGAACCGCCCGGGGGTACAGTCTGCAACTGTTTCTGCTGCTGCTTTTCGCCGTCGCCGCCGTCGGATTGGTCCAATGCAAACGCTCCTGCGCCCCCTGGACACCGGCCCTCCTGCTGGTGGTCTCCGGCATTGCCGCCGAACTGACATTGCCGACCTCGGTGCTCTATCTCGCCGGTATTTCGGTCATCGCCATTGGCTTCGGCGTCCGCCGCCGTCTCCGGCAGAAAAGCGGACGGTGGTGGCTCCCGGTGGCGGCCTTCGCCCTTCTTGGAATGTTTACCCTGGCCTGGTACCTCGGACATTACCAGCAGTTCCGCGAAGCGCAGCGCTGGGGCGCCGTCCTGCATTCGGGAAGCGACACCTGGTTCTGGATGCTGAACCTGTATGACCGGCTGGGCGTCTGCGGCCCGATGTTTCTGCTGGCGGCCGCCGCCTGCTGTCCCCGGGTCTGGATGCCGGGAGCGTTTCTGGTGCTGGTGCCGCTGTCGGCACTCCTGACCCATGCCGGGCCGCCCCGCGCCTATCTGCCGCTCTGCGCGGCCGGGGCCCTGGTCGCCGGTGCGGCGGCGGCCCGGTGTCTGAGCGGCGGGGGCTGGGTCCGCCGGACAACGGTGATCCTGCCGGCCGTGGCTGTCGCCGCCGCGGCATATGCCGCCGTCGTCCCCGGATGGCGGCCGATCGACTGGCATCGGGAATTTGCGGCCATGAAGGAGTTGCCGCCGGATATGCTGGTGGTGTTTCCCGCCAGCGAAGGTTTTCCTTTAAACTGGAACAACCAGCCGGAAGCGGAGGAGGAACAGGAGCGGCGCATGCTGCATCCCGCTCCTGCGGCGCTGTTCATGGTGCGCGGCATGCCGGGACAGTTGAACGGACTGGCCGCTGACGGTGCGGAGCATGTCCTGCACGCTCCGGTCCCGGGCCGCCCCTGCGTGCTGCACAAACTCCGCGGCACGCGGTATGCCCTGCAACCTATCCTCACGAAACCGGCGCCCGACACGGTGGTCATCGCCGTCATCCGTCCGCTGCCGGACGAGGCGCGGCGACGACTGGCCGCACCGCTGCTTCATGCCGCCGACTGGCTGGAACTCAATCCCTGGCTGGTCATGAACCGGCAGGATCGCCGGAGCATGCTTCTGGCTGCCCGGATCGTCCGTCCGGACGCTTTTGCCTGGGAGGAATATCGGGCGCTCGCCCGGGGCGCCGTCCGTTTCTATCAACTCTCTCCGGAGCCTGTAAAACCATGACTGTCCCCTCCTCCCGCCCACCGGTGCCGGCGCTGGAACGCGCCGTCCGCTACCTCGCCGCCCGCGGCCACTCGGAAGCTGAACTCGTCGCCAAACTCCACCGGGCCGGTTATTCCGGCGGGGAAACTGCCGCCGCCGTCGCGGAATGCCGGCGGCTGGGCTTTCTCAACGACGAACTGTACGCCCGGGACTGCGCTGAAATGCTCGCGTCCAGAGGCTGCGGCAGCCGGAAAATTCTCCTCGAACTGCGGCGGCGCGGCGTCGCCGGACTTGCCGAAGAGGCGACTGCCGAACTGGTGGACGGCGAAGCGGACCGGGCTCTGGAGTGTGCCCGTTACAAACTTCGGCTGCTCTCCCGGGAAACCGACCCGCGCAAACGCCGGGAAAAATTATGGCGGTTTCTGCTTTCCCGAGGCTTTCCTCCCGACATCGTCCGCGAAGCCGCGGAGAATGCCCTTCGGGAACCTTCCGACTCACCGTAACTCATTGTGAGTCAAGATTGACTTCTGCTTTTTCAGCGCGACAGAAATTCGATGGCGGCAGGCAGTTCGTCGAAACGATAGATGATGTAATCCGGCTCCACGCCCCGGGATCGCCGTTCTCCCTGATTGGACTGAAAAAAAATGGTCTTCATCCCGCATTTGTGCGCCCCCAGCACGTCCCGGTACATGTCGTTGCCGATGAACAGCGCCTCATCCGGACGCAGCCCCATGAGCGACAACGCCAGCTCAAATATGCGTGAATCCGGTTTTCGAAACCCCAGCTCGCCGGAAATAATCACCGGATCAAAATAACCGTTCAACCCCGTCGCACGCAGCTCCGCCCGCTCCCAGAGTGACTGACCGTCCGAGACCGCCGCCATCGCATAGCGTCCCCGGAGGGAATCCAGCACCGCAAGCACCTCCGGATAAAGCTGCAGCCGGTACAGCGAAGCGGCACGGAACAGCCGCGCCAGCGTATCCGGCAGCTTCCGCAGAACGCCGGGGCCCGCGGGCGCGGAGGAATCCGGCGGATGCCGTTCCAGCATCTCCCGGAACAGCGCGACCACGTCAAATTCCGGATAAGGCTCCTCGCTTTCCCGGCGCTGTTTCCGGTTGAGCTCAAAATAAAGTTCCCGCAACTCGTCGGCGCCGAGATCCACCCCGTAATACGACAGAAAATGCGAAAGCACCCGGTATAAATCGTCCCGCCCTTCATCCGTACCGATATCGATGAGCGTTCCATTCAAATCAAACAGCAGTCCGCGAATCATGGCATCATCTCCTCAAACATGCCTTCTCCTCCTCGATCAGGCGGCGGCGATACCCGTAGTCCAGATAATGGTTTCTGGCAATTCTCAACAAAGTCAGCCCCATGTAGAAAGGGACCCGGCGCGTGGTCGTTTCGAACGTCCGCTCCCGGTCCGGAAAATGGCAGGCGTATTCCCAGAGAAAGTGGCCGATAAACGGTTCCGCCGCGTACCGGTTCCCGGTCGCCCGCAGAAACGCGTGGAACAATTCCCCCGCCAGGCGCCCCGTGTCGAATATCCGGTCCGCCCGGTGCAGCCGCTCCAGATCGAAGGTGATCACATGCAGTCCGTCGCCGAACAGAAAATTCGCCGGCGTCGCATCCCCGTGCACCAGCACTTCGACGTCCGACCACATTTCCGGCCAGTCTCCCCAGCAGCGGAACCAGCGCCGGAATTCCTCCGCCTCCGCGCCCCCCGTCAGGTGCCGGGCGCACAGCGTCCCCAGCAGATACTCCGCGTAACGGCGGCTCTCCTGAAAATCCACCCGTTTCTCCCAGGCGGTGCGGTTATGCATCCGCGCCAGAAAATACGCCAGCGCCGCCAGCTTCCCGTACAACAGCCGGTCGTCGTTTTCCCGCTGCGCGCGTTCGATGATCCGGCTGAGCGGCTCGCCGTAACAGAACTCAGTCACCAGCAATTCCCCGAGATCATGTCGAAGCCCCAGCGGTCGGGCAATATAATGCGGCCCGGAACAAAGCCCGTAATCCCGTAACAGCTGCAGGTGATGAAATTCCCGTTCCAACCGCCGCCCGGCTGCGGGATCCCCGTCGTGCGGTGAACGGAAAAACTTCCCGACCACCCGGATATGGGTGTCCCGTTCCTCATACAGGTAGACCCCATGCGAGGCGTTTTGACGGAAAACCCGGAATTCCGGCTCGCCCCCCCGCGGCGGGCGCAGTTGCGGAAAAATGTCGTACTTCAGATAGTCGAACAGCGGATCCCGTCGCGGCAGCCGCCCCAGATATTCCCCCGGCATTTCGTTTCATTCCTTCATCATGACGCACCCTTGTAAATGCGAACGCGAGGCGGGAAATGCCGCCATTCCCCCTCTCTCTACCGCATTCATACCATGCAGGAACATCCCTCAAATACAAGTGTGGAAACCGGATTTTCTCCCGAAAAGCGCTCCGCTGCTGGTCCGCCAGCCCTTAAACTCCGGCGTGGTATTCCCGAAACGCCTCGAACATCGCCACCAGGTTGGCGATCGGCGTCTTCGCCTGCACATTGTGGATCGTATTGAACACGAATCCGCCGCCGCGACCGAAAATCTCACACCGTTCCAGCGTCTGGCGCCGCACCTCCTCCGGCGTTCCGAACGGCAGCACCTTCTGGGTATCCACCCCCGCCCCCCAGAAAGTCAGCCGGTCGCCGTACCGCTCCTTGAGCATGACCGGGTCCATCCCCCGTGCCGAGCATTGGACCGGATTGATAATGTCGAATCCGGATTCGATGAAGTCCGGCATGAACTCCGCCACTGCCCCGCAGGAGTGCTTGAAGGTCTTCCAGCCGGTATGGGCGTGAATCCAGTCATTGACCGCCCGGTAGTACGGCTGATACAACTCGGCAAAGGTCTCACGGCTGCAGAAAGTCGATGTCTGCGTCCCGAAGTCGGTGCCGCAGATAAACAGAACGTCGATCCGGTCGCCGGCAATCCGCTGAAATGTTTCCAAATTACGCAGCGCGATGCGCAGCTGATAATCGAAAACCGCCTTGATGAAATCAGGGCTGACCGCCGTCGCCATGTACCAGGAGGCAACGTCACGCACCCCGCGGGGATGTTTCAATCCCGGCGCCGGCACCATGGCAATGTCTCCAAACGCCAGCCCACCAAGCGTGGCCACCACTGCGCGCCGGGACCGGGACGCGGCGGCAATCGCCTGCTCGTAGTAACGGCAGTCCGCCTCCGTCAGCAACCCGAATTCCTCACAGTTGTCTTCCGGATTCAGGTGCTCCTCGTCCAGTTCCCCCTCCTGCCGGATCAACGCATCAAAAAAATATCCACCCGCCGGCATATGCCCGGACGGCGGCACCGTCGTGTCCCCCTCCGGATACATCCACAGGCCGCCGCCCGTCGCGGGTTTCACCTCAAACCGCCCCGCCACCAGCACCCGCTGGCCCCAGGGCGTCGTAAATTCCTTCCAGTCCTCGTTCGGAAAACCGAACATGGTCATCCGCGTCGGCACCCCGATGGTATCAATCCCCAGAACCTCCGCCAGATCATCCTCAATCACCCCAAGCATCTGATAAGGATCGGAAACCTTCACCGGATGCGGCTCCAGACCATAGTAATCCCGCAGTCCCGCCACAATCGACACATGCATCCCCGTTACCGCGGTGGCGCCGAAATCCAACGGTATGGGACCGGCCTGGTGCGCAAGCGCCCGATTGACTTTTTCTCGTGAGGTCATCGCATGCTCCTTCATCCCCGGAAAGTTGCTTACCCTTCGGCCACGGGCCTCGGGTACCTGCTCCGCAGGACCGCTACTTTCCGGGGGCCCCGCTCTACGGAACTCCGGCCGGCTTCGCCGTCCTCGTTCCTTCGAGTATGGTTG
>CASDQW010000125.1 GCA_949282965.1 uncultured Lentisphaeria bacterium | reverse complement strand
CAGACCGGGACGGTTACCGGGGAAGGTCTGGGCGGCGGGATTCTGATTTCCGGGGAAAGCCGGGTGACGATGACCGAAGTGCTGGTGGCCGGGAACCGGGCGGACAAGGACGGCGGCGGGATCTACAACTCCGGTTCGCTTCTCTTCAACACGGAAACGGCATCTGGAAACTTCCTGAACTGGGAGTCCGGGATCTTCGGCAATATTGCCGGTACCTATACGCTGACCGATGCGGGAATGCTGGACCAGATCACCGGAATCGGCAACGGCGGGGGAATCTATAATGCCGGGGTGTTCGAGTTTGTCGGGGATTCCTTTGATTCGGATGGATTCCCGGGGTCCATGGTCCGTTGCTACGGCAATACCGCCACCGGTTCCGGCGGCGGGATCTACAGTTCCACCGGCCAGCTGGAATTTTCCCAGGCTCTTATCGGGATGGCCGGATATGAGATTTTCACGATCGGTGACTATTCTCAAATCCTGTATGCCGGCAATGAGGCGTTGAGCGGTTCCGGCGGCGGGGTGTTCATTGACGCCAAGGGGTTGCAGCCCGATACCATTTACTTCTATGGAACAACGGTGTCCGGCAATATGGCGGCGGAAAACGGCGGCGGGGTCTATTTCACGAACGGGAATATTTCCGGGAAAGATGCAATGTCGTTTGAATGGTGCCAGTTTTCCGGAAACGTGGCCATGCTTCGCGGCGGGGCCTTGTATATTACGAGCAGCACCGGTTCCGTGTCCATTCAGACCGTGATCGAAGAAGCCGGCGTCGACAAGGGGGTCAATGTTCAAAGCGTTATGTCCGGCAACGTCGCCGGGGTCGGCGGCGGGGCCGTTGCCGTGGTGAACAACAAGGGGGATGTGACGATCGACTTCGTACAGATCCTCAGTAACCGCGCGGGCGAGTTCGGCGGCGGGCTGTATGTGGAAAATTCCCAGAATGTTTATCTGACGGATGTGGAAATTTCCAGCAACGAGGCCGGCGGTACGTTAACGCAGGATTTCACGTGGATCTCCGGCACGACGAGCGGCAAGGGCGGCGGGATTTATTTCACGAACCAGGATGCCAACTATGCGCTTACGATTGAGCGCAGCGGGATCAACTCGAACGTGGTGAACAGCGCCGGCAGCGAATACGGCATGGGCGGAGGGATTTATCTCGATCGCGGTACGCTGAAGATCGAAAGTTCCACGCTGGCTTTCAACGGTGAATTTACCGGAAGTACCTATGCGTTGGGCGGGGCCATTTACATGCATGCCGGCAGCTTGACGATCAATTTCAGTTCGCTGGCATACAACCGGGGCAAGGGCGCGGCGATTTACATTGCCGGAGACGCTGCGCAGAAGAGCGCGCTCAATGTCTCGAATTCGATTATTTACAACGGCGGCTCCGCCGATAAGAGCATGGTGGCCAGCCGCGACTTCAATCAAATTTTCCTAGCGGACGCCGGTGGGACGAACAAGTTCATCGATGTGAACTTCTCCACGTCGAACAATCTGTACAGCCATTATTACAAGGACGCCGCTGTCTGGGAACGCAGTATCCGTTCCGACGGGCGGACCAACAATTCGCTGACGCTCTCTTCGACCCAGACGACTGGTTCGGGATGGGTGAATGGACATAAGCTGATTGCGGCCACCGCAGATGAATCCACGGACATTCAGAAGAATATTTATCTGGATACCGAGCTGGGGTACCATGCCAATTACCGGACGCAGTCACTGGCGATCATCAGCGAAGCGAGCTGGGTGTACAACGTGGTGGCCGCTTCCGGCGTGACGTATGACCAGCGCGGAAATCTGCGGGTGGATCCGAAGGCCTGGGTCTGGGACAGCACCAAAAAACAATGGGTGCAGGGCACCAAGACCAATGCTTCCATCGGTGCTTTTGAACCGATTTTCTATCTGGAAGTTACCAGCAAGGGCGATGATTCGAAAATCCAGTATACCAATGATGCCAACGGACATTATCTGGATGCGGCCTACGGTGGCAGCGGCTTGACTTTGCGAGAAGCCACGTATTGGGTAGACACCCGCAGCGGCCTGCTGAAACTGGCGAACAACGCGTTGGAATCCTACCTGTCGACCGGTGACGAGGATTACTATCAGATCGTCAACCAGTTGCTGGAAAACTATAACCGGTTCTACACCGGTGTGGATTTGTATGTGAAGACCAGTTCGCTCGGTACGCCTCTGGGATATCAGTTTGTGACCGGTGGCGAGGTGCTGGACAGCGCGGTGCTGGTTTCCAGCCTGGTCAGCGGGATCAAGAGCACTTTCCAGGCGATTTCGGGGACCGTGGAGGACACGGTTGCCCGGGCGGCTCAGAATATCTATACCGTGAACGCCGGGACGGAAGACAATCCGGCGTCGTTCGGTTATCTGATGGACTATCAGGGGAATCTGCTGCGGGATGTCAATGGTGATCCGTTGCGGATCTCCACGACCGGGACCATCGGGTTTGACGCCAAAGTGTTCGCTGCCGGGCAGGACAATACGATCAACCTGAGCCAGGGGCAGATTTATGTGGCCCGCGGCTGGTTCAGCAACGGCAACAGCAAGGATCTGGTGATCGGCGACATGTACGGTCTGAGCTATCGGGCGCAGGATGCCGATGACCGGATCATCATCAAAGGCAACGGCAGCGAACGGGTGTTTTTGTTCGGCAACAGCCATACGGTGGTGTTGAACAACCTGACGATCACCGGAGGCAAGGCCAGCCAGGATACCTATTATGCGGGGGAATCCGATCTGGAAAACGGCGGCGGGATCTGGAACAACGGCATTCTGACGTTGAACAACGTCCGCCTGACCGAAAACTCGGCGGCCAATGTCTTGAACAACTCGAGCAAGGTGAATTCCGGTTACGGCGGCGGCTTGTTCAACGGCTATCTGGGAACGACGTATATTTATGACAGCACACTCGATCATAATACGGTAACCGCCAATGCCAATAAGGATTACTGTCCCGTGAATCTGGCTGGTGCCGGCGGCGGGATTTTCAATGCCGGCTACATGGTGGTGGAACGGTCGAATATCTCTTATAACACGGCGGTGTGGGGCAGCACCTACGAAGGAGCCCAGGGGGTAGCCGGCGGCGGGATTTACAATACCACCGGCGCGGTGTTGAAGATCGCCAATACCACCATTGCTGAAAACGTTGCGAACAGTACGGCTCTGACTTCGATCGGCAAGGGCGGCGCCATCTACAATGCCGGTTCCGATACCCGTGTGGGAGTGACGGTGAATTCGACGTCCGGCGGGGTTCTCTACAGCTACGGCAACACGATCTTCAACAACCAGTCGATTCTCAAGGGAACGGACAATCAGGTTCCGGATTACGACATGGCGGCGCTGTATTCCGCGCAGGGCAGTGAGCTGTACATGGCGAACACGCTGGTAGCGGGGAATTCCGGGAAGATCGCCGCGAGCAAATCCAAAACCGGATTGCGGGATGTGTATGTGGGTTCCGACGTGGTGCAGTTGGCGGAAAGTTTCGATGCCACGCACAATGTGATCGGAGCGTTCAACGGCGTTCTGGCCGGCGGGTTCGACTGGGATGACGGCGCGCTTTCCAATGTCACGGGCGAGATCACGACCGATTCGGAAGGGAATGTGGATTATTCCCAGACCAATTTCGGACGGGTCAGCGATCTGCGGCTGGAAGTCACGATGGATTACAACGGCGGTAAAACCATGACCTACCGGGTGCTGGGCGGCAGTTCCGCACTGGAAGGCGGGATTCTGACGACGGAATATCTGGATGCGCTCTCCGCACTGGGCTTCCGGTCGATTTCCACGGACCAGCGCGGCGTCAGCCGTCTGACCGACGGGAACGGCAACGTAACCGAAACCACCAACATCGGGGCATTTGAAACCATCAGTCTGCTGGTGGTGGGATCCGCCAAGGACAGTCTGGATTACCGGACCGGATTTGACTTTGCGAACAATCTGCCGTTGTGGGAATCGCCGGATCTGACGTTGCGGGAAGCCCTGTATCTGGCGGACGACGGTACGACGGTCGTATTCAAGTCGGGCTGGGCGGTGAACGGGACGAAACGTGCTGACGGCAGCACGGTATCCGGTGAGTTGAACAGCCAGGGCGAACTGGTGATCACGTTGCAGGGTGAGTTGTCCATTATTCGCGATATTACCATCAACGGTAATTTCCTGCCGGCGTCGGAGGAGGCGCCGGTACCGGGCACTGTCCAGTTGCAGGTGGCATCTGGTGTGAGCTCGCGACTCTTCTACATCAAGAGCACGGAAGATCGGCTGCTGGATGTCAAGATGTATAATTTGTCGCTCAGCGGCGGGAGTGCCGTCAGCGGCGGCCTGGCGGCGTTCAACAGCGGCGGCGCCATCTACTCGGTGGCAAATCTCACGCTGGAAAATGTGGAAATTTCCAATTCGCAGGCCGGGACCGGCGGTTTCGGCGGCGGGATCTATTCCGAACGCGGGATGTTGACGTTGACCGATGTCGTGGTTACCGGCTGTGTGGCTCAGCTGGGCGGCGGGATCTATGCCAAGGGCTACGACAACGGTGGTCTGGCGTTCAGTGCGACGAATGTGTCGATCATCGGCAATACGGCACGTACGAGCAGCGGCCAAGGTGGTAGCGGCGGCGGGGTTTACGTGGAAAGCGGAAACTCGAACATTCAGTACAGTACGATCGGGAACAACAAATCCGGCGGGCATGGTGGCGGGATTTATCAGAAGACCGGCTCGTTGACCATGTACAATTCGACGGTGGCCAACAACACGGCGACCAGTGCCGGCGGCGGGATTTATTTTGATTCCATCGACCAGGTGCAACTGAATTTCGTGACGGTGGCCAACAACCAGTCCAGCTGGACTCTGAGTGGCAGTGCCGCGACGGGGCAGACTTGGAATGGCGGCGGGATTTATATGGTTTCCGGCAATCTGCTGACGAACAATTCGCTGATCGCACAGAACTTTGTCGGAGCCCTGTCGCTTACGTCCGGGACCCACGATGATATCTTCCTGTACAATGATACCAGCAGCCTCGGTAATTCGTCGAACAACCTGTTCGGTACCCTGTACCGCCCTGGCGGTCGGGAAATTGTGCCCGGAGGAGGTTCCACTGACGCCAATGGCAACTATTATCTCAATGTCGCGGCGAGCGGCAGCGATTGGGCGCGTTTCTCCGGCACGATGACGGGATACACCCAGCTGCTGGACACCAAGCTGGCCTTCAATGGCGGCAAGCAGATGACGGTTTATGTGTATGACGGCGCCGGCCTGAGTACCTTCCTGCAGCGGGCGCAGTCCACTGGTGAATTGGACCAGACCCAGTTGGAAATGTTTGACGGACAGAATGAAACTGATGTCCGGCAGACGGTGGGGGCCTTTGAAAAACAGGAACGGCACCTGTACTTCGTGCAGGGAGATCTCAAGGGGAACGCGTTGACGCAATCCCAGTGGATCAGTTCCAATGGCATGTATCTGCTGGAATCCGATGGGGTGTTGGAAGCGGCGGATACCCGGTTCACTTTCCTGGGGGATGGAACTGCGGTAAACATTACCAACGGTGACCGAGTGATCAATCAGTTGGTGACCCGGAGCATGGTATCGTCCACCGGCGAGGTGATCTATTATACCACCTACTTCGGGGTGGGTAAGGATGCCTATACAGCGACGGATTTCCAGCGTCCCACTGCTGAAATGAATGCGTATGACCAACCGTTCCAGGCAATTACAACCACGTTTACCGGGAAAGGGGCTCTGGTGGCGGACTGGACCCTGACCCCGACCTGGCAGCCGGATGGTTTGCGCAGCAGCATTGTGGTGGAAGACGGTGGCTGGTTTACGGTGGCTGCGGATGTGGTGCTGGCCGGGCGGGTTACGGTCGTGGACGGCGGCAGTCTTGAACTGGCGACTACGAACTATGACAAGCTCGGAATTCTGCTGGATGGCACGGATACCCGCGTGGTTTACAGTGCCGACAAGGCGCAGACCCTGATCGGGACGGACTATCTGGGAACCGCCATTGTGTATGATCATCTGGCAGTGAGCGGCGGGGCGAAAACCTTTGCCGGCAATCTGACGGTCAATACTTTGGAAGTCGGGCGGAATGTGACGCTGAAAGTCAACGCTGTCAGCAATGGTCCGCGCGGCGATCTGCTGGTGCACGAACGTATTTTCGGTGACGGTACGAGCGAGGACAGCGGCAAGGTGACGGCGGCGGGCAGTATTTTGCTCGGGTCGGACAGCGACACGACGATGTCCGTAGGCAACGTCGTTCTGGAGGCCGGCAAATCCAGCGCTATTGAATTCCTGGCGCAGAATATTGAATTGACCGGCTATGCTACGATTGGAAACGGTTCGGGACAGGTGATCTTTGATGAAAACCTGCAGAATCTGACCGTTACCGGAGTGGGCAATGTGTTCCTGGTCAAGGAGCTTCCGTACTTCCGGGAAGCCAGCAGTCAGCCGGGTTCCGCGCCGGCGTTGGCGTTGCTGGTGAAATCCGGCGCGGAATTGAGCTTTGACTTCGGTCGCAGTAACATCACCTTGTCGGATAACGCGTTCAGCCAGATTACGGTGGAAAGCGGCGCCAAGCTGCAGTACAAGACGACCGGGAAACTGGATTGCATGCTGAATCAGACGGTCAGCAATGCCGGGACGGTCGCTCTTTACGGGACGATTACCGTCAGTCAGGACCTGCTGCAGAAGTTCGACAGTGCGTTGGAATTCGGCGGTACGGTAACCCTGACCTCCAGTCTGGACTGGAATTATGACTTGACCTTGAATGGAACCATCAAACTGACCAGCGCGGTCGGTTCCACCCTGTCGCTGCATAGTGACGGAGATCTGGTCATCGGTGGTACCATGGACATGCAGACCGGACGCTATGTTTCCGGAAACGGCACGTTTTCCGGTTCCAGCAAGGATCTGGAGGTGACCGCCGGCGGCATGATTTACCTGGGCGGTCTGAAGAGTTTCCGGAATGTGTCGGTGGACAGTCTCGGCGATGCCGGCATTGGCCTCGGCGGAGCGATAAGTGTCAGTGGTGATCTGGTGCTGCGTGACCAGGCCCGGGTGCTGGAAGTATATGACGCGAAGGGCAAACTGATGAACATTGCGTTGACGGCTTCCGGAGTGATTCAGGCGTCTGGTTTCGTATCGGATGCGGCTGGTACGTTCGGGGAACTGCAGCTGTCCGCCTCCAATAAGAGCGGCGTGGTCAGCGATATTGGCGCAGTGGATATTGCCGGTACGTTGAATTTCCTCAAGGGGAATTACCAGGTTGCTTCCATCAGCGCCGGAGAGCTGACCAGCAAAGCCACGCTTGTCGAGGTCGCCGGAGATGTGACGCTGGCATACAACGCGGTCTATGACAATAACGGTACCGTAACAACGGATGCGGATACGGGTGTGATGACAGATCTTGGAAACGGCACCTTCACGGTTCTCGCGTCCGGTGCATTCAATCTGCTGTCCGGCAAGATGGTTGTCGGCGGTACGTTGAACATGAATGGCGGAGTATTCACCAACAGCGGCACGTTTGAAGCGCAGTCGGTCATGCTCACCAGCGGCGGCACGCTTTATGACGCCTGGCAGTCGAACGGCCTGTCCTATGAAAACGAACTGGGCGAAACCGTGGAAGTACGCTTCGCCGAAGGCATTCTCAACGGTCTGATGAGCAATACCGCCTTGATCGGCCAGGCGCAACTGGTGAACAAGGGCATGCTTACCGTGACCGGTACGCTGACGGCGGCGGATGCGGATCTGCGCTATACGGATGCGACGCACGACGACGTGCAGGTGTTGAATGTGTCTTCTCTGATCTCCAACAAGAAGACGCTGACGGCGGCGCAGGTGACGTTGCTGGATTGGAGCCAGCTGGAACACCTGACCGGCACGTTGACGGTAACCGGTGGGATTGTGGTCCAGTTCGGTACGATTACCAACAAGGCCACCATGACGGTTTCCGGCAACATCGTGCAGGATTCGCAGGGTGAAGCGGAATTGCCGGCCACCGGCGTGACGCTGATCAACCGCAGTAAATTGACGGTGGACGGCACCATCGACTTCAGCGGTCTGGCCAACAGCCTGGTTAACAATGAAGCCGGAACCTTGACGGTGCGCGGCATTTCCGTGGATGGCACCCTCTATAACAAGGGTACGATCAAGGTTGATGCGGTGAGCGTCAACAGCGGTGTGCTGGAAAACCGTGGCACCATGAAGGAAGGGTTCGATACCAAGGATTTCGTGGACACGATCGAGCTGACCGGCGGAGCGTCCATTCTCAATTACGGAACTTTGTCGGCCACGGCGATCGAATCGACTGCCACCTCGTTCGGTTCCATTACGAACAACAGTGGAAAACTGTCGGCGGAAACCATCGTGCTGTATGGGGAACTGTACAACAAGGCAACTCTGTATCTCGGGACTTCGCTGACACTGAATGACGGCTATCAGACCGAAGGCGCCGTGATGGAACGGGTGACCGTCGGTGCCCTGAAGAATTACGGGACCATCGGTGGTATCAAGCGTGCGAAGGATACCAGTGATCCGGCGCAGACCATTGACAGCTACACCTCTTATGGTGCGATTACCATCACCGGAACCGGCAATTTGGAAAATAATTCGGGGAAATCGTTGACGGCGGGTGATATTACCGTGATGGACGGCAATGTGCTGAATTACGGTACGCTGACCGTTTCGCCGGTGTATCGGACGCTGACCGATACGGCGACGAAGGCGAAGACGGTGGAAGCACTCACCGGCGGACAGCTGGAAATCCAGGGCAAGGGAACGCTCAACAACAGCGGCACGATCAAAGCCGGTGCGATTGTCATGGATGGGGCGGCTGCGACCGGGGATATTATCAACAATGGTTCGATGACCATTGCGTCGACCATGGTGACGACTACCGGCGGCGGGCTGTGGAAGCTTTCCGAAGGGACAATCGCCCTGAACGGCAACTTCACCAACAACGCCGGCAAGACGGTTCGGGCGACCGGATTGGAAGTCAATGGCGTTTTCGACAGCGCCAGTGGCGCTCCGACTTATGTCAGCGGCGGTGAACTGGTCAACAACGGTACGATCAACATTGCCGCGACCAGCAAGCTGGTGACTTCCGGCAGTGTTCAGAATGTGGCGATCGGTGGCGACGGCAGCGTGCTGGTCTACGGTTCGCTGGCGAACCTGAAGGGTTCGTTCACGGCCGGTTCCCTGACGCTGCTGACTGGAGATCTGGACAACCAGACGACGTTGAAGTTGACCGGACTGGCAGTGGTGAACCGGGTGGACGGCGGACAGAATGCGACGCTGGTGTCCAACGGAGAACTGCTGATTGAGGAAGGCAGCCTTTACAACGCCAAGGGCAAGACGATTCAGGTTGGAGCGGTGACGCTGAACGGAACGGGAACACTGCAGCCTGATGGTACGTTCACCGGTTCCATCGTCAATGACGGTACGATTACGGCCAAGGCTGCCGGTGTGACCTTCAATAAGGTCGGCGGCGGCAAAGACGCTGTGACCACGGCAAGCGGTCAGATTACGTTGAACGGCGGAAGTTTCACCAACAACTCGTCGGTGTCCGCCACGGAAGTGACGCTGACCGGAGCTGCAGATCTGTCCAATGCCGGTACGATGACGGTCAAGGCGGTGTACACCACCATCCGGGATGCCGCAAACAGCCAGGTTCTGGTGGTCTGGGGCAATGCCGATGGCGGTATTCACCTCAATGGTGGTAATCTGGTGAACACCAAGACGATCACGGCCGGCGGTCTGGAACTTTTCGACATCGACGGCACGGATTCGGCTTCCGGGAATGTGACCAACCAGGGGACTCTGTCGCTGACCGCGCTGGGGGTCAAGATCAACGGCACTATGGTCGTGGTTTCTGACGGCAATCTGTCCCTGACGGGACGCAACAGTGACATTGCTGGCAATGGCGAATTGCTCAATGGCGCGATCACCGCCGCCAACAAGGGTGTTACCGGTAAG
This sequence comes from uncultured Lentisphaeria bacterium, assembly GCA_949282965.1. Classification (GTDB taxonomy): domain Bacteria; phylum Verrucomicrobiota; class Lentisphaeria; order Victivallales; family Victivallaceae; genus CALXOD01. The sequence goes on along the minus strand of CASDQW010000125.1, from coordinate 14,560 downwards.
GTGACCCTGAAAGGAATTGCGGCTGATACGCCCACCGGTATGTTGGCGGTCGACGGCAATGTGGAAAACCTGGCCGGTTCTCTGACCGCGGTCGGCGCGACTGTCGGCGGCGATTGGATCAACGGCTGGAATACCTCCAGTACCGTGAAGGCGACTTTGACCATCACGCCGGTGAGCGGCGTCGAAGGTACCGGCCAGTTGGATATTGGCGGCAGCCTGACCAACCGTGCCGGCACGATGACCGTGAATGCCAATGCCAAGGTGGCCGATTCCGGTCAGGTGTCGGTCGAAGAGCAGCTGGTGAACTACGGTACGTTGACGGCCGGTGGCAATCTGAGTGCCGAAACGATTACCAACAGCGGTACGATGACGGTTCGCGGTACGTCGGTGAACGTCGCCGGTCAGTCCTCTGCTGCTGCCGGTCAGAGCACGGCGGATTTCCAGAACGAAGGTACCTTCAGCGCTTCTTCGGCGCTGGTTACGGTCGGCGGCGGCAGCGGCATGCTTGAAGCGAGCCTGACCAACAAGGTCGGCAAGATGACGGTCAAGGAGCTGCTGGTGTATGGCGAATTCCGGAATGAAGGCACGTTCAGCGCTTCCGGACTGGCGAAGATGGTTGGCGGGGCCGGATTCATGAATACGTCCGGTTCGAGTTTCACCGCGACCGACTTCGACACCAACGGAGCGGTGACCAACTACGGCAAGATGACGGTCAAGGATACCCTGACACTGCACGGCGCCAATATCTTCAACAACGGTACTGTGTCGATCAGCAAAGATTTCCAGATGGATTCGAGCGTGTTGACCAATACCGGAACGGTGACGGCCAAGACAATCTACAGCACATATGCCACAGAACAGCAGTTCCTGGCAGATCAGTGCCGTGGAACGGCGAAGCCGAAATACACCACGTTCGTCGGCAGCACGCCGAGTCCGGCGGCCGGACTGTTTGCGGCGCTGGCGGATCGCGCGACGTCGTTCAATGCTCAGTTTGACGGCGAAGCCGGACAGGCTCTGGAAGAATTCCTGGCTTGTTGAGTCGGGATTTTTCCCGGGTAAGGCAGGCTCCCGCATCCCTCATTCAGGGAATGCGGGAGCCTTTTTTTGTCGGGCGTTGAAACTAGATACCGGGAGATGCGAGGAGGCAGGAGCAGGAAAAAGGGCGCTGGATGCAACTGCATCCAGCGCCCTGTCGGGCTTCCGGTTCGGACATGTCAGTCCGCCGTCAGTGTACGAGTTCCCGGGCGATTTTGACGGTTTGCAGGGCGTCGGCGGCGTAAGACGCACCGATTTCGCGGGCATAGTTCTCGGATAAGACCGCTCCGCCGACGATGAATCGGAGGTGATCCAGATGTCGTTCCCGGGCCAGGCGGACGACATGAGCCATTTCCGTCATGGTAGTGGTCATCAGGGCGGACAGGCCGATCAGAGTGGTCTGGGTGCTTTCGGCGGTGTCAAGAATGGTTTCCGCAGGGACATCCTTGCCCAGATCAATCACGTCAAACCCATAGTTGCGCAGCATCAGCCCGACAATGTTTTTGCCGATGTCGTGAATATCCCCCTTGACCGTGGCGAGAATGATACGGGGGCGTTGTGAAGGGCCGTCGCCCCGGATTTCCAGCATCGGTGACAAGATCTGCATGGCCCGGCGCATGGCGTCGGCACTCTGCACCAGCTGTGGCAGGAAGAACTCCTTCTTTTCGAAACAATCGCCGACCAGGGTAATGGCGGGGATCAGCGTTTCATTGACCAGTTGCGATGCCGTCAGGCCGGATTGCAGCGCCGTCTGAATCAGGGCGTCGATCTGTTCCTGATGGCCGTGAAGGACCGCTTGAAACACTCTTTCCGCCGGGGTGGCGTCGGGGGCGGGGGCGTGGGCCGTCGCCGCATTGGCGCCGGTTTCGGCGTAGTGCGTCAGGTACGTCGTCATGCCTGCATCCCGGCGGGTCAGCACATCCGACGCCCGTGCCAGATCCATAATGCCGGGGGCCGCCGGGTTGGCGATCGCCATATTAAGGCCGCGCCCCAGGGCCATGCCGAGAAAGGCGGCATTGACCAGTTCCCGGCGGGGCATTCCGAAACTGATATTGGACAGCCCGCAGACGGTATTGGCGTGCAGCACGCGGGCGGCGTACTCGATGGTATCCAGTGTCAGCCTGGCGGCTTCGGGATTGGCGGAAACCGTCATGACCAGCGCGTCAATGCAACAGTCGCAGGGGCGGATCCCATAGGCCGCAGCCCGGTCAAAAATGGTGTTCAATGCTTCGATCCGGCCCTCCAGCGTATCCGGAATGCCCGCTTCCGTCAGCGGCAGGACCACCAGCATGGCTCCGTAGCGTGCCGCTACCGGCAGCAGATGATCCAGTCGCTTCCGTTCGGCGGTAATGGAGTTGAACAACGCCCGCCCCGGATACCGCCGCAACGCAGCCTCGGCGGCGGCCGGATCAGTCGTGTCAATGCATAGCGGCGTCGGCACGGTGCTGATGATTTCCGAGACCATCCGGGGAAGCAGTTCCTTTTCGTCGATGCCGGGCATGCCGCAGTTGACGTCCAGCAGCGCGGCGCCCTGGTCCGCCTGTTCTTCGGCAAATTCCCGAACCAGGGACAAGTCGTCATTCAACAGTTGCGCCTGAAGTCGTTTCTTGCCGGTGGGGTTAATGCGTTCGCCGATGACGGCAAAGGCTTGTTCCGGGGACAGCACACGGTATTCGCGAGAGCCGGATACGACCCCGGTATGCCGAGGAGCGATCCGGGGCGGTGTCAGGTCACGGACTGCCTCCCCGAGTTGCCGAATGTGTTCCGGGGTCGTACCGCAGCAGCCGCCGATCAGCCCTGCGCCGGCGCCGACGATGGCGGCCGTCCGGACGGAGAACTCTTCCGGGCCGAGATCGAATACGGTTTTCAGGTCCACCAGCTGCGGCATGCCGGCGTTGGGCTTGGCCACCAGCGGGATCCGGGCGAAATCCCGGAGTCGTGCAATAAGCGGCAGCATGTTTTCCGGTCCAGTGGAGCAGTTGCAGCCAAAGGCATCTGCACCGAGCGCCTGCAGCGTAACCAGCGCGCAAACCGCGTCACACCCGGTCAGCGTCCGACCGCTCTGATCAAATGTCATGGTGACGATGACCGGCAGATCACACAGTTCCCGAATGGCCAGCAGTGCCGCCCGGGCTTCCTGCAGGTCCATCATGGTTTCCACCACGAACCCTGCCACGCCACCTTCGAGCAGTGCGGCCGCCTGTTCCCGGTAGACCGCCACGGCGTCCTCGAAGGACAGGTCCCCATAGGGTTCGATGAATTGTCCGGTCGGCGCCATGTCGCCGAATGCATAAGCGCGCCCATTCAGGTTTCGGACTGTCAGTTCTGCCAGTTGGCGGTTGATGGCCGCCGCCTGTTCCCCCAGACCGAATTCATCCAGTTTCAGGCGATTGGCACCGAAACTCGGAACGTAAATGATGCGGGATCCGGCGCGCAGATATTCCTCCTGAACCGCCGCTGCGGCTTCCGGATGGGCCAGAACCCATTCTTCCGGGCAGACGCCGCCGGGCATGCCGCGTTTGATCAATTCGGTGCCGGTGGCGCCGTCGAGAAGAATCACATGTTGTTGCTGCAGGGTTCGAAATTCGTCCCGGGTCATATCGGCCTCCGCGTTGTTGATTTTGAAAATGTCGCGGGAGAATATAGCACGGAAACCCGCGTTTTTCCACGGTGCGCCGTTAATGCAGGGCGACGATTACCAGTCCGGTCAGCAGCAGCGTCAGGCCGACCCATTTCGTCCGGGTTTTCTTTTCATGCAGCAGCCAGATGCCGAGCAGGGCGCCGATCGGGATGCTCAGCTGTCGGAATGCCACAACGTAGCTGACATTGCTGGCCTGAGTCATGGCGGCCAGAACCAGCGTGTAACCGGCACTGCAGATCAGACCAGACAGCAGCGGATAGGCCGGTGCAGTGCGCAGCAGTCGCTTGAGATTATCACGTTCCGTCCGGTTATAAAGAATATAGGGCAGGAGACAGAGTTCGATCGCGACGTTTTCCAGCGCAATATAGAGCAGGGCTGGGCGGAACGGTCCGGCATTCGGGGCCGCTGTGCGCAGCAGCCCCATGGCTTCGCTGTCGACAACCGAATAAACGGCCGTGGAAAAGGCCGCCCCCAGAATGAATAAAAAGCCGGCCCCCCGCAGTCCGCCGAAACGCATCAGCGCCCGGAAGTTCGGCTGCGGCAGCACCAGACAGCCGATGAAAACCAGGGCCATGCCGGCGAGCGCGGAAAAGGAGAGCGGTGCTCCCAGCCCGAACAGTCCCGTGATCATCGGCGTAAACAATATCGGAATGGAGCGGGCCAGGGGATATGCCACGGAAATTTCCGTCAGTCGGTAGGCATTGCCGAGCATGTTGTAGTAAACCGCCTGTACCGCCCCGGTCAGCACCAGAAGCCCCCAGAATCGGAGCGGAACTTCGCCCAGCAGATAGCCGAAGCAGAAGAGACACGGCAGCAACGCCGTGACCGAAGCAGTGGTTGATACCAGAAAAAACGCGCCGGACGGAGTGCGGGATTTGCACAGGAGATTCCAAGTCGCATGGGTGAAGGCCGAAGTGCCGACCAGCAGAAGTGCAAACAGCGTCATGAGTTCAATACTCCTGATTTGAGGACGGGGTCGCAGCGACGGGTCGGGAAACGCCGGACGCGAACCAGGCAGCAACTCCTCTGCGGGAACAACAATTTCGATTAATATAGTGTGGCATTGTTTTTTTTCTAACATAAAAAAGGCGGAGGTGAACACTTTTTAACCGGAAAATCGCCAGTGGCATGGATCGGTTGAGCGGCCCGGGAAAAGCGGTTTGGGAGAGGATGAAAAAAATGAATAGATTGCGGATCACTTTGGTCGCGCTATCCGCGATCCCGGAGTTGTCTTCCCGGGGGGCTTTGGTTATAATGATCATGGAGCAGGGATGGATGATCATTCGTTTGGGGTGAAGTATGGAAAGGTTGCAGGATTATGAAAACACAACATTTTACTTTGATCGAACTACTGGTGGTCATTGCTGTGATCGCGATTCTGGCGTCAATGCTGTTGCCGTCCTTGAACAAGGCGCGTGAGACCGCCAACCGCACCGCCTGCCTGAGTAACTTGCGGCAACTTGGCGTCGCAACCATTTTGTATGGTGACAACTACGACGACCGGCTGCCGTATTATGCCGACACGACCTGTCCTGGCGTGGCCGGCAAGGCGAACGGTGGTTGGCCGGCGGTGTTTACCCGGGAAAAACTGGTCGGCGACAGTGCGGTGCTGGTCTGCCGGAAACGCTATGCTTCCCCTTACGGCAGTCCCGGAGGCGCGTATATCGACGTTTTGCGCGGGAGTGCGCGCAAACAGGAGTGGAATGTATCCGTATTTGCGTTTGTCTCCTATGGGTATAACTACTGTTATCTGGGGGGCGGCACGGAGGCGAATGCCAAATTGTCCAGTATTCGGAAACCATCCGCGACCATCTGTTATGCGGAAAGCCGCTACAACAGTACCGATGCCGAGCAGGCTTTGCGCGGCTATTATCAGGTATATTACCAGGAGAGTTCCGGGGCCGCCGGACAGCTCTCGGCTCAGATTCATGAAAACATGGTGCCGGTCGCCTGGGTGGACGGACATGTGACCGGGGAAGTCGTGCAGGACCGCACCAATCCGTATCAGTCGCCGGTTTTTAATCGCGGTTGGAGCGTCGGACATATCGATAATCATTGGGATATTTTTTAAAAATGAAAACTTTTTCCTGGTTGTTGTTGCTGGTCATGGTGGTGACGGTAAAGGCGGAGCCACTTCGGATTGAATCTCTGGGGGCGCCGGTGCAGGGCTCCATTTCCCTGCCGGTGATCGGCCTGACCCGTTCCGCCAATGGTCGGATTTGGGCATGGGCTCCGGTCTGGCATCCGGATCGGCGGGGGGTGCTGGGGGTGGATCCGGACACGGGCAAAACGATCTGGCTGGATTTGTCGGAATACCAGCCGCGGGTGCTGCTGGCCCGGACGTCGGGCGACAAACTGTTTGCCATGGTCGGGCCCGGCAAAGACGGCATCGTCGTGGAATTTCACCCCGATGACGGGACTCGGAAGGTGCATCATCTGCCGCTGAAGAATCATTACTTTCTGAATGTTTCCGCAGATATTTCGCCCGAAGGCGTTTTTTACGCGGGGACCTATCCGGAAGTGGAAATCGGCTGGCTGGATCCGGCAACCGGCGTGACCGGTGCCAGCGGCCGGATAAGTCCCGATCCGGCGCAGAAGTACGTGATCGATCTGTTTGTCGGTCGGGATGGATACATCTACTTTTCCGCGGGCGAAAAGCATCCGGAAGTGTGGAGTTATCATCCCGGATCGAAGCGTTCCCGGCAGCTGGTGCCGGAGGAAATGCGCCGGAAAAACGGTCGGGTGCGGCTTTGGCGTGATGCCGAAGGCAATATTCATTTTGTTCTGAACGGACAGTATTTCCGGTGTTCCGACGGGACGGCGAATGTGGTTGCCGGGACGGATGTGCCGTCGGTTCGGTACGATCATGACCATCTGCCTCCGGAAGTTCTGACGTTGCCGGATGGACGCCGGGCGCTGCGCATTGATCCCGAAGGACGGCTGGTACTCGGGAATCCGGACGGGTCGGAAACCACAGTCGCCACCGATTTTTCTCCGCTGCATCCGCTGGTGTATTCCATCAGCCCCGGGTTGAATGGCCGGATCTGGGTCGGCAGTTTTTCGCCGGCGGCTCTGGCCGCTTTTGAACACGGGGACGCACGGCCGGTTTTCCGCCAGTACGGCAAGCCGTCACGCGGTGGCGTGCAGATCTACTGCTGTCGGGAATTGCCGGGGGGACGGGTGCTGCTCAGCAGCTATGTCAATGCGTATCTGGATCTGCTGGACGTCAATACCGGGCAGAGCAAGCCGATCGCCTGTTTGGGAAAAAGTGCTTCCCAGGACCGGGTCTTTCAGTTGCTTCAGGGGCGTGATGGACGGATTTTCGGACCGGCCATGCCGCTGAAAGGCCTGCTTGGCGGCGGGATCGTCGAATGGAATCCGGAGACGGAAGCATGGCATTTTACCCGCAACGTCATCCCGGATCAGAGCATCCGGGCGCTGGCGGAAACGGCCGACGGCTGTTTATTCGGGGTTTCGGATATCAACGGTGGCACCAGCGCGATTGCAAAAGCGAAAAATGCCTGTATCTTTCTATGGGATCCCGCTTCCCGGAAAGTGGTGTGGCAGTTCGAACCCCGGAAGCGGGAACAGTATTATCTGGGGGCCTTCCATCTGGATGAAAACCGGATATGGACGTTGGGGCGCACTTCCCGGACCGTTTTTCTGGTGGATGTCAACCGGCGGCGGGTGGTCAAGGAGGTTCTGATCCGGGAAAAGGGCTCCATGAAGCCGATCGGCAGTTTCAACGGGCGTGCCTATGTATTTGTTGGAGATGCACTGATGGAGATTGATTTTGAAAACGGGCGGGCGGTGCCGATTCTCCGCTCGCCGGTGATCGCACGGAAATTTTCCGGCAGTCTGCATGACACGCAGGCGGAATGTCTGACCGCTGACGGGACCATTTATTTCGGCGCCGGCGCGGAACTTTACCGGATTCGTCTGCGCTAGGGGGAGGGGCGGCATGACTCCGAAAATCCGTTGCGCCGCCCTGTTGAATTATATTGTCGCGCGTATCGCCATCGGCGAATATCGTCCCGGCGACCGTATCCCTTCCATCCGTCGTCTGGCAGCCAAGTTCAAGGTCAGTTATGGCAGCGCCTTCCGGGCGCTGTCCGGCCTGGTGGCGTCCGGTCAGCTGGCGGCGGACGGGCATTCCGGCGGATATCGCGTGGCCGGTCGGGAACGCAGCGTGCCGGGGGAACGGCTGATCACGATTTTCTGGGACAACACCTCGGCGTATCCCGGAGGAATCCAGGATACGGTGTTCGGCCAGATCCGGCAGCAGGCGGTTCGAGCGGGTTACCGGATCGGAGCCGTCCCCGCCCCCCGCCGGGAATGGTCGGCCGAAATGATCCTGAAGAATTCCGGCGGCGCCGACGCGGTGATCCTGATCGGAGAATACGACCAGTATCTGGAACAGGGAACGCTGCCGGTGCCTGCCGCGGCGACGTTGTTCGGAGAGGATTTTCGCGGGACGGTTTCCACGGTCAACCCCGATCCTTTTCTGGCGGCGGAGCAGGCGGTGGCTTATTTCCGGGACAGGGGCGTTGAGTACGTGGTTCCCATGGGGGAGGACACGCCGGTGGCGTGCTGGCGATGTCGGATTTTCGCGTTTCTCTGGGACAAAGCCGGTGGCAGCTGCCTCCCGGAGAATGAGGCCGGAGGTATTCGCGACCGGCGAAAGGTCGGTTACTATCTGGCTTCCGACCGGTATGCGGAGCGTTTTCTGGAAGTCTGCCGGGAGGAGGACATCGTGCTTTCCGCTGATCATTTGCTGTCCATGGACGGGGAGCGGCTGCTGGTGCCCGGATTTTCGGAATTTCCCACGATGGCGGTGGATTGGCCGATGATCGGCAACATGCTCTTCTGGGAGGTTCACCACCGGCTGCTGAATCCGAATTACCCCATTCGCCATCTGCTGCTGCCTGGAGGAAAATTTTCCAGTGGAGAGTTATCATGAAACGTGATCGTCGCGCTGCCGCCATGCTGGAATATGTAGTGGCGCAGATCCGGTCCTGTCGCTTCGGACCGGGAAGTCGGCTGCCCCCGGTCGCCCGGTTGGCGGCACAGTTCGATTTGTGCTATGCCACTGCGTACCGCGCAATGGATGTGCTGGTGCGTGACCGCTGGCTGGTACGGGATTCCCGGGGGCGGCTTCTGGTGATGCCGACCGCGCGGCGGCGCAAGCAGGAACTGCGGATCCTGCTGCTGCTCAACCCGGATGAAACGCAGCAGACGACCATTCATCCGGTGTGGTTGGATACCTTCATGCGTTTGTGCGTGAAATGGTTGCGAAAAGAACCCTGTGTAGTGTCCCTGGCTGTCCGGGACGCCTCTGCGGAAACCATTCGCGCAGCCGCTGCCGGGTGCGGGGGAGTGGTGTACTGCGGCAGTTACGATCGACGCCTGGTCGCGTCGCCGGTGACCCTGCCTCAAGTCGGGACCGGAATGCGCGGTTTTCCGGACGGCGGGTGCACCACGGTGAATATCGATCCGTACAAGGCTGCGGCCGCGGCGGTGGATTTTTTCACCGGACAGGGGGTTCGGGAGGTACGGGTGGTTGGGTTTCCGGATCCGGTGGCGACGCAGCGGGGGGCGATCTTCGAGTGTTTATGGCGCGAATTGCAGCAAGATCGGGGACGGCGCGGGGAAAGTGTCCGGTGCGGTGCCGGACAAAAGACCGGTCTTCTCTTTACTTCGGATCGTGCCGCGGCCCGGTTTCTTAGGCGAAGCGCACGATTCGGCAGAAGCGGCCTGCTGGAAGCGAAGCTGTTTTCCATGAATGCCGACTGCCGCGGATGTGTCAACGACGGGATCGCCTGGACCGGGGTGGCCGCTGATCCTGCCGTGATGGCCGAAGAAGTATTCTGGGAAATTCACAACCGGATGTTCAATCCCGATTACCCGGTCCGTCACATTCTGCTCGATGCCGTCGCGCTGGCGGATCTGCCTCGATGAGGCGGAGTCCGGCGGCGCGACGCGGTACGGAACGGCGGGGGAGGGAGGCCACGTCAGCGCCAGTAACGGGTGTAAAGATGCGGAACCCGCCCCCGCATGGAAAGCAGCCGGTCCCGGGCGCTTTCGTCCCCTGCCAGCAAATCCAGCATGGTCAATCCTTCTTCCCGGCAGAGGCGCTGATGCAGCGGGAAGAATTCCCGCAGCAGGAAGTAGCCGTAACGGACCAGTCGGAAATCGCCGATCAGTCGCGGAAATTCGCCTTCCACCGCCTCCACTGCCAGAGCCCGGTCGTTCCGGATGGCCGCCGCCAGATCGGAAAAATCCGCGCTTTCGGCAAAGACGAGCGTGCAGTACCAGCCGAAAGTCTCCGCATCGCAGCAATGCGAATCGCTGACTCCGGCTACCGGCATCGGATTGCCTGCGGCGCGTTCCTGCTGGTAGCGGGCGATTGCCAGCGCATTGCCTTCCATATTGGGGCGGGCGTAACCGCTGATGACTTCCAGCACGTCGAATTTCCGGCGTTTCAGCAAACATTCGTTGACCAGATTGGGGACATCGGTGCGTTCATGCGGTTTCCAGTAGGGATGGCAGTACATGGCGACGCCCCCGGCGGCCCGGACCCGGTCGAAGGCCCATTCGCCGGCCGCAACCTGGAATTTCAGTTTCGGCGGCAGTTCGTCCGGAATGGATTTCATTCGTTCCGCAACATCCCGGCGGTAGGCGGCCTCGTCGCTGCGGTATTCGTCGTTGACGCTGAAGGCCCCCCCAAAGTTGATGATATGCGGACGGCATTCCGGCGGATGCACCTCTTCTCCGGGATAGCAGCGCAGATCCGTGGGGATGGACGCGGCGAAAGCCATCGCTTCCCGCGACGGCTCATACAGCCGGTGATCGGTCAGCGCCATAAAGTCGAATCCGGCACGGCGGGCGCAGCAGACGACATAGGACGGCGCCTCCAGACCGTCGGACTGGAAACTGTGAATATGAAAATCGCCTTTGTAAGGACGCAGCCGCAGCAGATCCGGCGCCAGGGCGTACACATGCGCGGTCAATAGAATTTCCGGTTTCCCGTCAGGCCCGTCGCCGAGCAGCCGGAAGGCATATTCCATCTCATCGGAAAACGGGTAGGCGATCACCACTTCCTCTCCGTCCAGCCGGAAGGGCGTGGTTTCGAATTCGGCCCAGTCGGCGTAAGAGCCGTCGGTCCGGTGTCCGTCCACCCGGATCGACTGCACTTCGCGGACCGGGCGCCGGCGAAACGAAGTGTGGGTGTAAAGAGGACGGATGCGGATTTCGGAAGTTTCATTGGTTGGGACGCACAACGGATAGACATCGAAAAACGGGGATTTCATGACAGGAACTCCTTGATGATAACGGGCAGCGCCGGTCGGGTGGAAATCAGGAATGGTTCTTGGCCGGTCCGGGCTGTCCCGATGATTCTTGTTGTATCAGGCTTGCTGATTGCGGGTCCTTCCGACAACCATTTCCAATAGATCCTTGCATGAGCGATATTTGAAAGTCTGCGGCCTTCCGGATATATACAAAGAAATCTAATGGGGAGGGGCTGGATTGTCAAGACGAAACCACGGAGATTTCCGCAAAAAAGTGTTCACAGGAAATGGCGAACGGTTCGGAGAAAAAAACGCAAAGATTTGCGCAAAACCCGGATTCCCGGCATTGTCGTATCTCTTTCCGCGGATTATATTACACAAATATAGACGGATAAGGACAAATCGCAGCGGGCCGGTCCGTTCCGGCCTTTCTGGAACAAGTGGAGTCTATTTTATGCTGGGGTTGGGTGACGGCTGGGTTGCTGCGGCATTTATTGCCAATATTGCCGCGGTGCTGGTCTGCGTCGTGTACGGAGCGGTCAACTGGAACCGTTCGGACGAAGAAGATGATGAAGGAGAGGACGGTCAAGCATGAATGCCACGCTGTTTGGTATTACCGCATTGGTTTATTTGCTCTGTATCGGCTGGCTGGGATACCGCGGATACCGCCGGACTGTCAATCACCAGGACTATCTGCTGGCGGGACGCTCGGTGCATCCGTTCGTCATGGCGATGAGTTACGGTGCGGCGTTCATCAGTACGTCGGCGATCGTCGGATTCGGGGGGATCGCCGGTCAGTTCGGAATGGGGCTGCTGTGGTTGTCCTTCATGAATATTGCGGTGGGGATTTTTGTGGCGTTCGTGTTTTTCGGCAGGCGGACGCGCCGCATCGGGAAGGCACTGGATGCCCATACCTTTCCCGAGTTCATCGGAAGAAGGTTTCATTCTCCGGGCATGAAAGTCTTCATCGCGCTGGTGATTTTCGTATTCATGCCGCTTTATTCCAGTGTGGTGCTGATTGGCGGCGCGCGGTTTCTGCAGAGTGTGCTGCAAATGGATTATCATGTGGCGCTGCTGTTGTTTGCCGCGGTGGTGGCTATTTATGTGACCTTCGGCGGCTTGAAGGGGGTCATGTATGTGGATGCGCTGATGGGCTCCGTCATGGTGCTGGGGCTGCTGGCGCTGCTGGTGATGAGTTACTGGCTGCTCGGCGGCGTGGTCGAGGCGCACCGGGAACTGACGGCCATGGCGCCGCTGGTGGCGGAGCGGCTGCCGGAAGAGGCGGCCGCGGGGCATCTCGGCTGGACGGTGATGCCGCGTTTTCATTCGGTCTGGTGGTGGACGCTGGTTTCGAGTCTGATGCTCGGGGTCGGCATCGGTGCGCTGGCGCAACCGCAGCTGGCGGTCCGGTTCATGACGGTGCGGAGCAGCCGGGAACTGAATCGGGCGACGTTGATCGGCGCGGTGTTCATTCTGTTTACGGTGGGATCGGCGTATGTGGTCGGTGCGCTGTCGAACGTGTTTTTCTACCATTCGGACAAAGGCATTGCCGAAGGGGTTTCCGGGAAACTGGCGATCGAGGCGGCAGGGGGGAATCCGGATATGGTCATTCCGCTGTTCATTTCCCAGGCGTTGCCGGAAGTGCTGCTGTATATTTTCGCGCTGACGCTGCTGTCTGCCGCCATGTCGACATTGAGTTCGCTGTTTCACGTAACCGGAAGTTCCATTGGCCATGACCTTTTCCGCACGCTGGTGCGCGGGGAGTCGGACAGTATTTCGATCACCCGGGCGGGGGTGGTGTTCGGGATTCTGATCAGTCTGGTGCTGGGGTTTGTGCTGCCTCCGGGGATTATTGCCCGGGGGACGGCCATCTTTTTCGGGGTTTGCGCTGCGGCGTTTCTGCCGACTTATGTGGCGGCTCTCTACTGGCGCGGCGCGACGGCGGCCGGGGTCTGGGCGAGCATGGGAACCGGGGTGGGGGTCAGTTTGTTCGGACTCTTTTTCCTGCATCGCAAGGAATCGGCCGCTCTGGGACTCTGTGAATTTCTGACGGGAAAAACCGAATTGATCAGCACCTTCCCCTGGCCGTATGTGGATTCAATGATCTATTCCCTGCCGCTGGCGGTGCTGGCGCTGGTGGTGGTCAGCCGCTGGACGACTCCGCCTCCGGCGCCGCTGCTGGAAGAATGCTTTCCCGCCGGGAAGCGGCGCGCGGCCTCCGGAAAATAAACAAAGCCGGTCCATGATGGTACTTGGACCGGCACGGTTCGAGGATCGTTAATCGTTATTTTGCGGTCCGTTCGCCAGGCGGCGGATGAGTTTTTCGGCTACAGCGGCACGGGCGGCGTCATCGGCGTAGGGAAGTTGCCGCCAGTTCCAGTGAAAATTGTCCTCCACCCCTCGGGGCACCACGTGCAGATGCGCGTGCATGACCACCTGACCGGCGGCGGCGCCGTCGGCCAGATGCAGATTGTAGGCATCGTAATCCAGTTCGCGCTTCAGCGCGATGCCGATCCGCGATCCGATCCGGAACATCCGTCCCGCAGTGGCTTCCGGAATGGTTGAGGCGCTTTCGTGGTGTTCCTTCGGGATGACCAGGACATGGCCGGGGTTGATCGGCGCAATGTCCAGAAAGGCATAGACCAGTTCGTCTTCGTAGATTTTGATGGAGGGAATATCGCCGGCGATGATTTTGCAGAAGATGCAGTTTTCCATAATAGCCGATCCTTAGTTTTTGAAAAGTTCAATGATGGACTTCTGATTGCCGAAGACAGTGAGCTGATCGCCCTGTTCGAGGATGGTGTCCGGATTCCAGATGCTTTCCGGGCTGCCGCCCGGTTTGCGGATCAGCAGGACCGTGATGTTGTAGCGGTTGCGCAGGTCCAGTTGCCGCAGCGACTGGCCGGCCAACGCTTCCGGAACCATCACTTCGGCGATGGCGGAACCTTTGAAGGCGAAGAAATCCGAAATATTGTCCAGCGACAGCCGTCGGGACAGTCGTTCCGCCACGTCCTGCTCCGGCTGAATCACCTCATCGGCGCCCAGACGGTACAGAATGCGTTCCTGAATTTGATTGCCCGCTTTGGCCAGCACCTTGGTGGCCCCCTCCTGTTTGAGCAGCGTCAGGGCCAGCACCAGATCCTCAAAATGAGAACTCATGCCGAGAATGATGGCATCGAACTTCTTGACGTCGAGTTCGCGGATTACTTCTTCGTTGCTGACGTCTGCAACGACGGCTTCGGTGACTTTTTCACGCAGATCGTTGACTCGGTCCGGGTTGAGATCGACGACGACGACGTTGTTGCCTGCCCGGCTGAGTTCCACGGCAAGTTTGGCGCCGAATGCGCCGAGGCCAAATACCGCGTAATTGTTTTTGGACATGATGATGGTTCTCCGGAGTTCAGCTGACGATGACCCGTTCTTCCGGGTAGGTCAGCCTGCTTTTATGTTCGCGTCCGAGCAGGAACAGGAAGATGGTGAACAGTCCCACCCGTCCCAGGAACATGTAAAGAATGATGAAAAGTTTCGCCGCCGATGTCAACGGTTCGGGATTGTCCAGTGCCAGTCCCACAGTACCGAGTGCCGAGGCGGATTC
>CASDQW010000124.1 GCA_949282965.1 uncultured Lentisphaeria bacterium | reverse complement strand
TCGGAATGCATGTATTTCCAGGTGAGATAGCCCCCGGAAAGGTTCCGGACCCGGAAGCCGTTCTGCTTCAGAATCCGTTCCGCCAGATAGCCGCGCAGTCCGACCTGGCAGCTGACGATCAGTTCGCGCGACTTGTCCAGTTCCGTCAGGCGCCGCCGCAGCTGCCCGAGCGGAATGGAAATCGCGCCCGGAATCGCTCCGGCCTGATGCTCCGCCTCTTCGCGAACATCAATGATCAGCGCTTCCGGGGGGATGGCGTCGGCGTAAGCCGGTTCGCTGAGCCCGTCCAGAATGTTGCGTGCGATCATACCCAGAAAATTGACCGGATCCTTGGCTGAATTGAACGGCGGGGCGTAGGCTAATTCCAGCTCGGCCAGCTCCGGCGCGGTGCGTCCGGACTGCATGGCCGTGCCGATTACGTCGATGCGCTTGTCCACGCCTTTGCCCCCTACCGCCTGCGCGCCGAGAATCCGACCGTCGGTGCCGAAGAGAAGTTTCATGTGCATCTGGGTGCTGCCCGGATAATACGAGGCGTTCGAGGCCGGATGAGTGTAGATCCGGTGATAAGTCAGCCCCAGCTGCCGGAGTCTGGCTTCCGTTAAACCGATGGCACCCGCCGTCAGATTGCCGACCTTGATGACGGAGGCGCCCCAGCTGCCGCGGTAGACGGCGGGTTTTCCGACGATGTGATCAGCCACGATTCGCCCCTGCTTATTGGCCGGACCGGCGAGCGGAATCGCCGTGGACTGGCCGGAGACACGATCGATGACCGCGACCGCGTCTCCAGCGGCATAGATGTCCGGATCGGAGGTCTGCAGGTGTTCATTGACGATGATATGGCCGCGCGGTCCGAGTTCCAGTCCGGCGGCACCGGCCAGGTCCGAATTCGGTCTCACACCGATGCTCATGACCACGAGGTCCGCCGGCAGCTCATTGCCGTCTTTCAGGCGGGCGAACAAAGTTTTCTCCGTCCGGCGAAATCCGACCAGTTCGGCATTCAATTTCACTTCGATTCCAAGTGCCGCCAGTTCCGCGCCGAGCGGCCAGGCCATCTCCCGGTCGACGGAAGGCAGCACGTGTCCGGAATGCTGAATGACGGTTACTTCCAGCCCGCGATGGTGCAGATTTTCCGCCGCCTCCAGTCCGATGAAGCCGCCGCCGACCACCAGCGCCTTCCGGGCGCCGTCCGCGGCCAGAGCGCCGAGTGCGTCCATGTCCGGAATGGTCCAGAGCGAATGAATCCGGGGATCGTCGCCGCCGGGGAGCTCCGGAGCGGCCGGCCGGGATCCGGTGGCCAGAAGCAGTTTGTCATAGGATTCGGTGTATTCGGAACCGTCCGCCCGGCGGATGCGGACCGTTTTCCGGGTGCGATCGATGGCGACCGCTTCCTGACGGGTCCGGATGTCGACCTGAAACCAGCTTTTGAATTTCGGTTCCGGCATGACCAGTAGAGAATCGCGTTCCGGAATGACTCCCCCCAGGTGATACGGCAGGCCGCAGTTGGCATAGGAGATGTAATCGCCGCGCTCCAGCACGATGATTTCCATGGTTTCGTCCAGACGGCGCAGTCTTGCCGCCGCTCCGGCGCCCGCGGCGACGCCGCCGATAATCACAGTCTTCATAATCAGGTTCTTTCTGTTGGGCGATGGATGTTCCGATGGCCGTTTCTCCGTCTGGCAGGTTATGCCGCGAACCGGCTGACTCCCGATATTATTTTAGCATTTATCGATATTTTTTCCAGCAGTGAAATGATTTTCCGGGGGAGGGTGACTGCACTCCGTGTTGACCCGTTACCGGGTCATGGTGCAGGAGGAGGCGTCGCTCCAGTCAAGAATGATGCCCATTTCGCGTCCGCGCGCCCGGTCCAGGGCCTCGTAGGCGGCGGGAGCGTCCCGCCAGTTAAGGCGGCGGCTGACCAGCGGCCGGACGTCCAGTTTGCCCAGGTGCAGCAGGTCAAAGAACATTTCCATATGACGCTGTTTGGTCCAGGGATTTTCCGGCTGGGGATATTCCGGATGAGAGTAGTTGTGGGCTCCGATGATGGCGATGCTGGGATGGGCGCAGTCATCGTGAAAATCAAATAAAACCGGTCGTTTGGGGCTGCTCAGAATGATCAGGCGGCCTTTTTTCCGGAGCAGTTTTGCCTCGCAGGGGATGAGTCCGGCGTCTCCGGTCAATTCGAAGACCACATCCGCCCGGCGACCCTTGTTGTGTTGCAGCAGGACCTCCTCCGGAGACGCTTCCGCGGGGTTGACCGGGATTATGTCGGGATCCTGCGGCAGCAGTTCGAGCCGGTGAACCGCCGTATCCACGGCAAGGATCGGAAAGGCGCCGCAGGCCTGCAGAAACCGGACGGCGAATTGTCCCAGCAGCCCCAGGCCGAACACCACGGCGGATTCTCCCCACTGGATTCCGGAACGGCGGATGCCGTTCATGACGATCAGCGGAATGGTGAAGAAGACGGCGTCGTCATCCCGGATTCCCTCCGGCACCGGGAAACAGGTGGCTTCCGGTTCGGTTCCGTGCACTTCTACCGTCGTGAAGGAGGCATGAGCCGTGGGGGTGGCGACCCGCCGACCGAGCCAGCTTCGAGGGACGCCGGCACCGGCATCGACGATGGTTCCGATGTTGTTGTACCCCGGGTAATAGGGACAGGAAAAATTCCTTTCCCAGATTGAGCCTGCTTCATAATCCCCGCAATAGGCGGTCATTTCGGTGCCGGTGCTGATCAGGGTGCGACTGGTTCGAATCAAAACTTCATCAGGGTTCAGAACTGGAAGGTCTCTTTCTGCAAAGGCCGCTCGTTTGACTTCCGGAAAATACAGGATGTGATTCTTGTCCATAAAGCCACCCTTCTGTATTGTTCTGCCGTGGTAAAAGATTGTAAAGAAAACCATTGGGGGAACGGCGCTAATATATACGGCCTTCCGGGAATTGCAACGCCGTCAAGGCCGGCGAATACCGGCATAGGGCGTATCGGCGGAATGCCGGCAGCGCCATGGAAGAGATCCGGTGTTTTCCCGATTTCGGAGTGCGGCCGCTTGCACCGGGGCGGTTGCGCGAGTACATTATAATGATGTATAACGGGCATTGATTCAGAGAGAGAGAGACAGACAGGACGGACAGCATGTTTGGATTCCATCGATTGGCGGCGGCGGTGCCGGTACTGCGTGTGGCGGACGTCGATTTCAATACCGGAATGCTCCGCGAATGTTATGAGGAGGCGGTGCGGCAGGGCGCCGCGGCAGTGGTGTTTCCCGAGTTGTCGATCACCGGGTATTCCTGCGGCGATCTGTTTTTTCAGAAGCGGCTGCTGGAACGGGCGCGCTCGGCGGCGGTGGAATTCGCCGCCGTAACCGCCGGTCGGCAGACCATGGCGGTGTTCGGGTTGCCGCTGCTGGATGGCGAGGCGCTTTACAATGTCGCCGCGGTCGCCGCGGATGGCCGGATCCGGGGGCTGGTGCCCAAAACGCTGTTGCCGAATTACCGGGAATTTTACGAAAAACGTTATTTCCAGTCCGGCCGGGAAGTCCGCGGGCGGACCGTGAAACTGGGGGACGCGACGGTGCCGTTCGGGAGCGATCTGCTGTTTGACGACGGCGGGGAGTTCCGGTTCGGGGTTGAAATCTGCGAGGATCTCTGGGGGGTGCTGCCGCCGTCGTCGCTGCTGGCGCTGGGCGGCGCCCGGGCGATTTTCAATTTGTCGGCGGGGACGGAACTGGCCGCCAAGGCGGAATACCGGCGCGATCTGGTCCGGCAGCAGAGCGCCCGCTGTCTTGCCGCGTATGTGCTGGCCTCGGCGGGCGTGTGCGAATCCACCTCCGACGTGGTGTTCGGCGGCCACGCGCTGATCGCCGACAACGGCCGGCTGGCGGCGGAAAACCGGCGGTTCGCCCGGAAGAATTCGATCATTTTTGCCGATGTCGATTTCGAACGGCTGGCGGCGGCGCGGGTGTCGGAAAGCAGTTTCAACGACAATCCGCTCCCGGAAGGAACCACGTTCCGCACGGTGGCGGTGCCGCCGGCGGCCGCCGCTCCCGATCTGGCGTATGCGGCCAATCCGCGTTGTCCCTTCGTGCCCGGCGACGATGCCGACCGACGGGAACGCTGCACGGAAATTTTCGACATTCAATGCGCCGGACTTGCCCGGCGCGTGGAGCATACCCGCGCGAAAACCATGGTGATCGGAATTTCCGGCGGGCTGGATTCCACCCTGGCGCTGCTGGTGGCGGCGGAATGCTGCCGGCTGCTCGGGCGCGATCCGGCGGAGATTATCGCCTATACGATGCCCGGATTCGGCACCACCGACCGGACCCGCGGCAACGCGGTCCGTCTCTGCGAACTGCTCGGTGTGACGCTGCGGGAAGTGGATATCCGACCGGCCTGTCTGCAGCATTTCCGGGACATCGGGCATGATCCGGAGGTGCTGGACACCGCCTATGAAAACGTTCAGGCACGGGAACGCACCCAGATTCTGATGGACGTGGCCAACAAGACCGGCGGTCTGGTGATCGGTACCGGCGACCTGTCGGAAATCGCGCTCGGCTGGAGCACCTACAACGGCGACCACATGTCGATGTACGCAGTGAACTGTTCGATCCCGAAGACCCTGATCCGTTTTCTGATTGAGACGACGGCGGAGCGCTCGGAGCCGGCACTGGCGGCAGTGCTGCGCGATGTGATTGCCACTCCGGTCAGCCCGGAACTGCTCCCGGCGGCGGGAGACGGTACGATCGCGCAGAAGACGGAGGACCTGATCGGGCCGTACGAACTGCATGATTTCTTCCTCTACCACTTTGTGAAATACGGCGCGGAGCCGGAGAAAATCCGGTTCCTTGCGGAGAATGCGTTTCACGGGATTTACGATTCGGAAACGGTGTCCCGCTGGCTGGCGGTTTTCCTGCGCCGCTTTTTCCAGCAGCAGTTCAAACGGAACTGCGTTCCGGACGGGCCGAAGGTGGGGTCGATCGCACTGTCGCCGCGCGGCGACTGGCGGATGCCATCCGATGCGACGGATTCCCTCTGGCGGATGCCGACCCCCTGATCCGGAAAACCACGCACCGATGCTGCGGGAGTTCCTCGGACACCCGACAGACGCCATATGACTTAGGCAAATCAAAGCCGGCCGGAATCGGTGTCCGGTGATCCTGCAGGCGGTTTGCTTGGTGCCATACCTCAGGCGGAGCCGTCGATGCCTCATGGTCTCAGCTGGTGGGTCCCGCAGATTGCGGCGGGAATGATGTTTTTGAACTTCATGGGAATGACAACGTCTCGCCGGGGCGGTGTTCCGGCGTCTTGCGGGGGAGCGGTTACCTGCTTGATTGATCAGACTTCACCGGTTATTTTATGAATTTATCCGGGCAAAAAGAGAAAGATCATGCTATATTGCGTAAAGGATATATGAAAACGTTTTCTGGAAGGAAAATCACGTATGAAGATCTTTATTTCCGGTGTTGCAGGATTTCTGGGAAGCCATCTGGCGGATGCTTTCCTGAAGGAGGGACACACTGTCTGCGGCTGTGACAATTTGAGCGGAGGGTATGCGGAAAACGTTTCTCCTCAGGTCAAGTGGTGCGTGGCCGATTGTTGCGATTTTCCGCGAATGTTGGAATTGACCAGAGGCGTTGATGTTATCTATCACTGCGCCGCTACTGCCTATGAGGGACTGAGCGTGTTTTCGCCCTACCACATCACGCAGCACATTATCGGCGCTTCGGTTTCTCTGATTACTGCGGCGATTCAGAACAAAATCAAGCGTTTCGTCTATTGTTCCTCCATGGCAAGATACGGAAAAAATGCCATTCCATTCCGCGAGGACATGGCGCCCGCTCCACAAGACCCCTATGGCATCGGAAAAGTCGCCGGAGAGCAGATGCTCGCCAATCTGTGCAAAGTGCATGGCATGGAATACGTGATCGCTGTTCCCCATAACATCATCGGTCCCCGACAGAAATACGATGATCCGTACAGAAATGTGGCAAGCATTATGATCAACATGATGCTGCAGGGGCGACAGCCGATCATTTATGGGGATGGAACTCAGAAGCGCTGTTTCAGCTTTATCAGTGATGACGTGGATGTCCTGGCAAAATTCGCGCTTGTTCCCGGGATTTCCGGTGAGATTTTCAATATTGGACCGGATGAAGAGTTCGTGACCATCAACGAACTGGCGGAAGTGATTGCGGATCTGCTGGATTTTCCGTTGCATCCCGTATATATGCCGGACAGACCGCAGGAAGTGAAGCTGGCCAATTGTTCCGCCGATAAGATCCGGGCTGTATTTGCTTACAAGACAAAATATACCCTGCAGGCCGGCATCCGGGAGATGATTGCCTATATCCGGGAACACGGTGTAAAACCGTTCCGTTACCATATCGACCTGGAAATCAATAACGAAAAAACTCCGATTACATGGAAAAATCATCTCTTCTGAAAGAATACCGTATTTTTGCGGTGATTGTTTGTTTTAATGAAAAACAGTATGTCGCCCAATGTCTCGAATCGCTGTTGACGGCCACGGTTCCTTTGACGGTTGTTGTTGTCGACAATCATTCCACCGATGGGACCTCTGAACTTTTGGCGCAATACGGAGAAAAAATCGTTCATCTCCTCCAGACTCGAAACCTGGGTTACGGAATCGCCAACAACGTTGGAATCCAATACGCGCTGGACGCCGGTGCCGATTACGTGTTGCTGCTGAACATGGACCTGTATCTGGAGCGGGACTGCGTAGAGCAGCTGCTGCATGCCGCGGTGCGACATCCGGAATATTCCATTCTCTCTCCCATGGTCTGGAACTTCGAAAAAAATAAATTGGAAAAGATGTTTTTTCAGACCCTGTCCGTCAAGAACGATCTGTGGGAGGATGATTTCAGAAGCTGGTTTTCCCTGCTGTGCGCGGGGGACAGGCCGTCCGGAACAGTCTATCGCATTGGTGCCTGGATTCCTGCGGCAACCTGGTTTGTGCCCGCACGGGTTTTCCGTGAGGTGGGAGGCTTCAGTCCGCTGTTTTTCCCGATATACTGCGAGGATGAGGAACTCTGGCACAGGATGCGGCGTAAAGGTTACGAAGCCGGCGTCGTCACTTCTGCCGTCGGGTATCATGACACGGAAAATCGGGGGAAGCCCTCCTGGCCGGCGGAACTTCTGGTCTGCAATCAGATTTATGTCAAAGTGTTGAATCCGGATTGCTCTTGGCTGGCCTGCTATACGCGAGTGCAGGTTCTGGCGGTCTTCCGGATGGTCAAGAATCTGCTGCTTGGCAGAAAAGATGCCTTACGGTATAACATCAATGTTTTCAAAAGCTTGTGGTGCTCCAGACGGGAATGCTTGAGAGAGCGCCAATGCATTGCCCGTGGAGAGGGGATCGGGATTATCCGAAACTTGATCTCTGATGCCGGAACGCAGCATGGCGGATGAGGCGGAACCGCGGCAATCGGAAACGGAAAGTCAGACGGGACAGTGCGCCGTGCCGGATTGTGAAATGTTGTGAATGGTCATCTGTAAATTGAAAGATCATGAAGCCGATTTTGTTGTTTGATGTTTATGTTCTTCTGCGTCATGGAGAACGCGCCGGGTCAGAGCTGGGAGGGCTGGAACGGGTCTGTCGGGAAGAACTGCTCGGACTGCTCGACACGGATCGGTATGAGATGGTACTGTGTTCCAGTTCCGGTTATGAACAGCCGGATTGCCGGGACGCTTTCCCGGCTTTGATCAGAAATATGCCGGAGCTTGCACGCTGCCGGATTCTGAACCCGGAAAGTATTTCGTTCGTCCGGCGACTGTGCGCCGCACCGCTGCAACTCCTGACGAAATTGACCGTGAAAGCGGCCACCAGTGGCGGGGACATTTGCAGCAGTCGTCTGACGGCGGTTGCCCTGTGGCTGATGGATCGTTTCGTCGAAAGGACTGCTCCGCGTTTTGAATGGCCGCAGGAGTGGCAATCCCGCACCATTCTTTATTATTCGGTTTATCGGCAATTTCCCGCCGGTCTTCCCCGGGGAAAGCGGATTGTCCGCATCGCCACGATTCACGATCTGGTGCCGCTGCGGTATCCGGATGAATGCTCGCCCTATGGGCGGTTGACTTTCCTCTGGATGATCCGGCGGATTGTCCGGGAGGCGGATCATCTTTTGATGGTTTCCCGATTTACGCGGGAGGATGTGGCGGATTTCTTTCGGGACCTTGCGGTTCCGACTACCGTTAACTGGAACGGAATTTCTCAGGATTTTCTGGAGCAGGCCGGGCAGATGGCCGAAGGCGTTTCCCTCCCCTGCGGGATACCCGGGAACGGCCGTTTTTTCTTCACGCTCGCCGCTGCCGGGAAACGGAAGAATCTCGTATTTCTGAGTCGGTGTTTTCTGAAATTCATACAGGACAGCGGGTTCAACGATCTGTATCTGGTGATCGGCGGCAATATTGCGAAGACCTCTCCCGAACTGCAGGATCTGATCCGCAGTTCCGGGGGAAAATTGATCGCGCCCGGTTACATCAGCGAAGCCGATCTTCCGGTGTTCTATCATCACGCCGCCGGATATTTGTTCGTCTCCCGGAGTGAAGGATTCGGTTTGCCGCTGCTGGAGGCGATGGCGGCCCGGACTCCGATCATCGCGGCGCGGGCCGGCAGTCTGCCGGAAATTGCCGGTGATGCCGCCATCTATGTCGATCCCGACGACAAGGACGCCGTCATTCAGGCCATGCGGCGACTCCTGACGGAACCGGAATTGCGGCGGGAATTGATCGGAAACGGAGAGCGACGGGTCCGGAAATTTCTCTGGCCGGAGCATATTCGAAGAATGACGGCATGTTTTGACACGATGGGACAGACCGGGGCATGAGAATCGTTTTTGAGCAGGATCAGCTGTTTTATTATCCGCGGGGCGGCATTGCCGTTTATTTATATTCTCTGCTGCGGCAGCTTGCCGCATCGGGAAAAGACGCGCTCCGGCTGGTGCATGCTTCCGCACGCCGGCGGGAAACGGTGCAGCTTCCAGGCATGCCGGAAGGCGATATAGAGGTGAAGCGTCTGTTGCTTCCCGGGCGGTTGACCGGTATGTTGCCCTGGCCGGGTGCCGTCGAACAGGTGTTCCTCCGGCAGGCGGATCTCTTTCATGCAATATCCGGCGTTCTGCCGCCCTGGTATCGGCATTATCACCCGCTGGTGATTACGGTGCACGACATGGTGCAATTCCGGGACAGCGGGCAGGATCAGACGAATATGTCGGGCGCGCGTTATTGCACGGCGATTCGCCGGGCGACCGAGCTTGCGGATCAGATTGTCACGGTCAGTGAATTTACCAAACGGGAGCTCTGCGATATTCTGCCGGTGAACCCGGAAAAAGTCACGGCGATCCCCATCGCTTCTCAATTTTCCCCATCGGATTTCGCTCGAATGCAGCCGGAATTGCCCTTGCTGAAGGGACAGCGGTATTTTCTGGCCGTCAGTGTGCTGTCGCCCCGGAAAAATTATCAGACACTGCTGACGGCCTGGGAGCGGTTTGCCGCCTCCGGGCCGGACTGCCGTCTGGTGGTCGTCGGCCGTGCCGGCTGGCATTGCGACGCGATCGTCTCAAGGTTGCACCGCGCTCCCGGCGTTCTGCACCTGGAAAAGGTCAGTGAAGCGGAGTTGCTCGCGCTGTATCAGCATGCGTCCGGGTATTTCAATGTATCGGTTTACGAAGGGTTCGGCATTCCCCTGCTGGAGGCGATGAGCTGCGCGGTTCCGTGTTGTTACGGGACCGGTTCCGCGATGGATGAGGTTTGCGCGGATGCCGGGATCGGGGTGGCGCCCTGTGACGTCGATGCGGTGGTAGACGTCATGCGGACCTTTTATCATGGAGGCGCCGGCGTTCAGGCATTGCGACAGCGGGCAAAACAGCGGGCGGAACGGTTTACCTGGGAAAATACGGCGAGGAAAACCCGGGAAGTTTATGCCCGGCTGCAATGAGCTGCGGCATGAGAGGGGGAAGGAAGCTCGATTTTTATGGCTTCGACGTTTTCCAGGGGAATACGATCAATGCAGGGGCAGCGGTCTGACGTGGCGGAAAAATAGCGACATTTCCAATTGCACGGGGCCCAGGGACAGGGCGGCGCCGTCAGCAGAACCGGTGGACGAACCCCCGGGAAAGGGCACGGTTCCGGATACGGAACAAAGCGTCCCCAGTGTCCGCCGCCCGCCAGGCAGTAACTCGGGACGCCCATCGCCGCAGCCAGGTGAATGCCTCCACTTTCGTTGCCGATCACGCATTGCGCTCCGGCCAGAAGGCCGACAAATTCCGGCAGCGTTGTCCGTCCGGTCCAGTCGACTGCACCGTTTCCCGCGGGGAAGCCTTCTCCGGAACTGCCGGCGATGATGACCGTCAGATCCGGATACCGGGTGTGAAGCGTCGCTGCCAGTTGCCGATAATGGTCCTTCGGCCAGCATCGAAAAGGATCGCAGGACCCGGGCAGCAGCACCAGGTAGTTTCCGGTTATCGCCGGCCGGGGCATGGCGCGCAAGGCCTGATAAATGCCGGGATCTCCCCGATGGAGGCCGCAGACCGCGGCGTGAAATGCCCCGGCAATTTCCCATTCAGACGCCCCGGCGGAAACGGGGACCAGATGGGTATAGCAAGGGCGGCTCCACCATTGCCAGCTGGGATTCACTTCCCGCCCCGGACAAAGGACGGCATGGGCTTCCGGGCAGGCCGCGGCCGCCGCAATGGCGTCGTCGACCAGAAACTCCCGTGCCGAGCGCGGATTGTATAATGCCGCAAACTTCCGAGTGCGTATCTGTTTGAGGAATGCCTTCCGACAGGTTCTATTCTGCAGTCCGTTCCGCACCTGAAACGGCAGAATTTCCACCGATGGAAACAGTCTGTGGTAAAAGTCCGCCATGGCATCCGAACACAGCAGCGTAACGGGCCGGCCTTCACTCTCCGCAGCGGTTATCAGGTCTGCCGCATAGGGAAGCCAGAGGACCGCATCGCCGATCCGGTCCCAGCGGACCAGCAACACGCCGGAGCGCGGAGCCGACGTCCGGCGGAGAAACCATCCCGTCAATACCAGCAGGAGCGTCTCTGCACGGAGCAGGAATTTTTGCCAGATGTTTTTCATGATGCCGTTTTTCTTTTTGCTTCCGGTGGCCGGATGATTTTCTTCTCCGGCGGGTTATCCGCGCTGTGGCTGTTTTGTTCCACGGGCGGATGGAATGCGGGGAAATATATCATCACCCCTGCAAAAAAACAACGGAAAGAGTCTGCCGCAATACACGGAAATGGTCGCGACGCACGCCGTTGTCCTGTCGCCGGAAGGGCGACCGTGGCCGTTGATTCCGCTTATTCTCCCCTGCTCCGCCGGAGACGGTTCCCGGTTACAGGGCGGTCTGCAGGGCGGGGGGCAGTTGAAAAGTCGCCCGGGAGTGCTATTGTAGGACGCACACGAAAGAAACGGCGTCGGAGGGCGGAGAGCAACTGATGGGTTAACCGGCTGGACGCGGAGCGATTTTTCAGGGGCCGAGCGATCCGCATGCCGAAGGTGTTCCGGTTCCGGCGGTGTGACGAACCGCCGTTCCGAATGGATGGAGAAAACGCAATCGAGGATGTGCGGCAATGGCTGCGATTCAGAGAAAATCCATTTCCGTAGCGATGGCAACGTACCAGGGGGGGGCCTACATCCGGGAACAGCTGGATTCCATTCTTGAGCAGACGTTGCCGGTAACGGAGATCGTGATCTGCGATGACGGTTCCCGTGATGAGACATTGGCGATCATCCGGGAATATCAGCGCAAGGCCGCCGTTCCCATCCGGTTGTTCTTGAACGACCGGACGCTTGGCAGCAGCAAAAACTTTGAGAAGGCGATTGCCGCCACGACGGGCGAAATTATTTTCCTGGCGGATCAGGACGATGTCTGGCGGCGCGATAAAACCGCCTGTTTCCTTGCCGCCTGGGAGGCGATGCCGGAAGCGGGAGGCTGTTTTTCCGACAGTGCGATTGTGGACCGGAATTTGCGGGAGACCGGTTGTTCGCATTGGGAAAGAAGAGGATTTTCACCGGAGGAGGTGGTGGCCGCTTCCGGAACGCGTTTGGGGCAGCTGGAGCTTTTCTTGAAACGGGTGCCGGCGGCCGGACACGACATGGCCTTTCATGCGGAGCTGAAATCCGTGCTGTTGCCGTTCCCTGATCTGGCGAACTGTTACGATACCTGGCTGGGGCTGGGGCTGGCGGCCCTGCGGAAATGGGGGTGCGTGAACCAACAGCTGACGTTGTTCCGGCAGCATGAAGCGAATGCTTCCGGCTCCGGTCGCCGGGAAACGCTCTGCGGCAAATTCCGGGAAGCCCGGCGCTCCATAGAGAATAATACGTTCGCCTGGAATGCTTCTCTGTTCGAAGCTCTGCTCGACCGTATCGGCGGACAGTGTGAGCCGGAAGTTCGGCGCATGCTCGAAGACCGGCGGCAGCATTCGGCGGCCAGAGCCGCCATGAATACGCCTTTGTGGTCGCGATTGCCGCGGGTTGTCGGAGAGATGCGCAACCAGCGTTACTGGCGTTATGGGCGTGGCTGGGCCAATGTGTTTCAGGATATTTTTCTGCGCAGACCGTGGTAGCGCAAGCCGGGGGGGGCCGGGGGGGCTCTGTTCGGAGCATGCGGCGAATAACTGCCGCGCTTCGGGACGTATCCAGCATTGGGATCGGTAAAGGGAATACACGTTCCGCTTTCCTGTTGACGGCGAAAATCATTTCGCACCTGTGAAATATCCTGGCGACTGTTTGCTGTCTGGATTCCGTTGGGGTTGCATTTTTCTTTCAGGATACTACCTTATGGTTGTAATGAATCAGTGAAAGGAGGAAATTTTAAGGCGCCTGCGACCAATAGAAAAATTCAGAAAAAATTACATATCAATAAGATGGAATTTTTTTATGACAACTGGAACTTTTTTGAGGCGAGAAATTGATGATCGAACACATATTCTGATTTGTCTTTGCGGCATGTCTCCGGCAGTGGTTACGGAGACTGTTTATGCGCTGGCGCAGTCGGGGGATCCGCCGGCGCAGGTGATTGTGATTACCACCAGTGCAGGCGAGGCCGTCCTGCGGGAAAAACTCTGGGATTCCGGCGTCTGGGCAGCGCTGGAAAAAGCGACTGAAAATGGAATGGCGGTTTTTCGCCAAATCAGAAACATCTGCGGCTGCTGCCCGATGGAGATTGCAACGCTTCAGATGTGATTTACTCATCCACCGTGGAGAGTGCCGGGGCTTTTATTCTGGACGTATTGCGGCAGTATACGGAAAATCCCGATACCCGGATTACCTTTTCAATCGCCGGCGGGCGCAAGACCTTGAGTGCATTCGGCGCATTGTGCATGAGTCTGCTCGGGCGACATGATGACCGGCTCTGCCATATTCTGGTGAATCCACCATTTGATGATCCGATGCTGACCCCCGGATTTTATTTCCCTGAACCTGGACGGATTCACACGGACCGCAATGGGAATGTTCATGATTCCGGAACCGCCAAACTGGTGTTGGCCACGCTTCCGTTTGTGCAATGCAGGTATTTGATTGCCAGGGAGCTGGGGCGCCTTCCCGGAAACTATTCCCGGATGGTGGAGCTGGCGAACAGCACGGTGGAGAAATTCATCCCTGCCGGGAAACTCGAACTGATACCGGCGCGGTTGACCGTCCGGATTGGGGACGGGGCGTTTCGACTTCAATTCCGGCAATTCCTGCTCTATTGGATGCTGGCCGAACGGCGCAGCAGGGGGCTGGATCATTTGTATCACGCAAAGACCTCTATGAGGAATTCGTGGGGTTTGTCGAACACGTGCAGAAAAAAGTGCCGCAACGCTACTGGTATTCCTGCTCCGCTCTGCAGGAGAATGACAAAATCCGGGAGGATACTTTAAACAAAAGAGTGTCCGAC
>CASDQW010000123.1 GCA_949282965.1 uncultured Lentisphaeria bacterium | reverse complement strand
CCGGAGAAATCACCACCGGCAGCCGCCTTTCCATCCAGACCGGCGACCAGACCAACGGCTATGTCGTCGAGCTCGAAAAGGCAAAAGTCTCCCAGCTCCGGTAAAAGATGAAAAAGAAAACCCTCCGCCGGGGGGGGGAGGGCTCGACTGCCGGCTTCGTGCTCACTCGCCGTAATGAAAACGCAGGGAGATGATCGTCAAGGTCTTGCCGTCACACGAATAAACCATACGGTCGCGTGCGTTGATCCGCCGCGACCAGTAACCGGACAGCTGATGGCGCAGTGCTTCCGGCTTTCCCAGTCCTGAAAACGGCGTTTCGCAGCACGACCGGATCAGCGCCTCGATTCTTGTTGCCGTTTTCAACGAATGCGTCCGCCAATAGGCCAGGTCTGCCGAAGCGCTTTCCGTCAGCTCAATTTCCATAAAGGATTTCCTTCAACTGATCCTGGGGCACTTTCACGGTTTTTCCGCTCCGATGTTCGGCAATGCTGCGCATCAGGTGCCCGGCATTGGCCGGAGTAGACAGCAGATAATCCGTTTCCACCAGAGAGGAGTAGTCCTGCAGCGAAATCATCACGACCGAACAGTCCCCTTTTTTGGTGATGATCACCGGTTCATGATCTTCCTGGACCGCATCCATGGTCTGAGCCAGCTCCCGCCTTGCCGTTGAATAATTGATCGCTCTCATAATAATGGCTCTCTCATTTTGTTTTTTTGCATGTGTACGCTTTACTGTACATGATCTTGTTTCAATTGTCAAGCAATTGCAGCGTCAACGCCCGGCCGCAGCCGGAAGCGGATTCTCCGGTTCCAGCGTCGCCAGCAGACGGTGAATCTGATCCAGCGGCAGAGAATACGCCAGTTCCGCAAAACGACGGCGAATAGCCGGTTCGTTTTTTTGCGCCGTGGTCTGGGCGGTTTCCGAATCTTTTCCTGCGGAAAGGATATCGCAGACGGCCCCGGCAACGGCCTTTTTTTTGGCGGCAATGGAAAGTCTGGCATAAATGGGAGTTGCGAGTGTGGACTTCTGGCCGAGCACTCCGGCAATCATATGGAGTGAGACGTTTCGGTTGGCCATATAGCTGGCAAGGGTGCGTCGGAGATCATGGATTCTGAGATCGTTTATCTGGGCACGCTTTAACATGTTGCGCCATGCGGTCTTGGGTTCGCGGTAGTGGCCGGAGGCGGATCCGGGCGAATGAAAGACAAAAGGCGAATGAATCTGCTGTTCACGCTGTTCATCAAGTCGGCGACGGAGGATGGAGAGCACGACCGGATCGAGGACCGCGATATCGGTGGTGCGGTTTTTGTGTTTTTCTTTCGGGATGGTCCAGGTTTCATGAAGGAAGTCAATTTCCTCCCATCTCATGGATTCGACATTTGCTCTCCGTTTGGAGGTGAACAGAGCGACGAGTACAAAATCCTTGAACATTTGCGATTCTGATTGGTGGATAGCCTGAAAAAAGCGTTTCATTTCATCTTCTCGGATGAAACGCTCGCGTTGAACCGGGGGGGGCATTATGATGCTTTTGGCCGGGTTGTGTGGGATATTGAATTCCTGGTTGACAAGTACATTGACGGCGGCGGCAATGTGTTTTACCAGCAGTCTGGCGGTGGTTGCGCCGACTTTTTCTGCAATATCATCATGGAGGTTCTGAATGTCGGCTTTACGGATATGGCTGATGGGACATTCCATGATACGGCGTGGTGTGTAGTGATTGACGCGTGCCATGGTATTGGCGATGGTCTTGGGGCTTCGTCCAAGTATATTGGCCTGTCTGTGCCATTGAGCGAAGGCGAAAGCCAGGGTGGGAGATTCGGCTGGTTTTTCCGGGGGAATGCCGTTTGTTGCGGCAAGGGTTTTCTGGTGAGCAACAGATTGTGCCTGCTGGAGGGTAATTTCCGAACATGCGGCGATTTTGATCTGGTAGAGTTTTCCGTTTATGCGGCGGATATAATAAAAGGTTTTTGATCCAGATTCTCTGGCGATGATGGCGAGATGAGGAGTATTGCTGTCCATGTATATGGTTTGCCCACGGTTCGGCGGGACAATGGCGGCGATGGATTTCTGCGAGAACTTGATTTTCGGCATTTTTGGCCCTCATGATTCCCGCTGGTCCATATGATTTTCATATGACTGTACACATGAAAACGAATGATTTTGGATGATAAGCGGGAATTTTTTTTGAAACGGATTGAACTAGAATCCTGTTCAAAATCAGGTCAAAAAAATGGTGCGCCCACAAGGACTCGAACCTTGGACCCGATGATTAAGAGTCATCTGCTCTACCGACTGAGCTATGAGCGCACTGCTTTCGCAATACCTTTAATTTGCCGCGTTTTTGTAAAAAAGCAAGCGGAAAACCCAAAAAAAAACGAAAAAGCATCGCTTTGCAGCCTCATCGCGGGGCATGAGGGCTAGAGATTTTCAAACAAATCCTCTTGAACCGCTTGGGCTGGGGCCGGCGCTGTGGGAGCCGCGGGAGCGGTGACCGCGGCGAACAAGGGCAGGTCGTCGTTTTCCTGAGAGCGCGGTTCCGGCCGGGGCAGCTGCCGGAGCAGGCTGTGCAGTTCCATGCGTTTACAGATTCCGGTGATTTTGGCCCAGTCCGGCGCCCGGCGCGCGCAACTTTCAGCAATCGGAAGCAGGCGCTCCGGCAGGTCGCTGCGCAGCCGGATCAGCTTGCGGTTGCGTTCCAGGAGTTCGACGGATTCCAGCAGTCGGGCGCGTTGGCGCGGATTGGCGATTTTCTCCGGTGCGGCCAGCAGTTCGTCGAGGGGGGCTATCCGAAGCCATTCCGCCGCAGTTTTCGGGCCGACTCCGGGGACGCCGGGGATATTGTCCGCGGCATCTCCCAGCAAGGCCAGATAATCGACGATCGCCGCCGGAGGAACAGAGAATTTTTCCAAAACCCCGGCGGTGTCCCGGATTTCCCATTCGGCGCCGTTTTTGCCCGGCAGCAGGAGCGCAATCCGCTGATCCACCAGTTGCGCCAGGTCCTTGTCGGAGCTGACGATTTGCACCGGTTCCGTCGCCGTCTGCGCCAGAGCGGCGATCAGATCGTCCGCCTCGTATTCGGGTTCTTCCAGCAGCGGCCAGCCGAAGGCGGCGGCCAGTTCCCGGAGCACGGGGACCTGCCGTTTCAGGTCTTCGGG
Organism: uncultured Lentisphaeria bacterium; assembly: GCA_949282965.1. Lineage (GTDB taxonomy): Bacteria > Verrucomicrobiota > Lentisphaeria > Victivallales > Victivallaceae > CALXOD01. Next base: position 6,075 of record CASDQW010000123.1, on the reverse strand, counting down.
CATCGGCGGGCGATTGGCCTTGTACTCAGCGTTGAGTTCCAGTCGGAACTGCACCCGGCCGCAGTCGAAAACCATTGCGCCCCGCTCTTCTGGGAAATCATGCTGCAGTTTCAGCAGCAGCCGGGTGAACGGCAGCAGCGCATTGGTCGGTTCTCCCCGGGAGTTGGTCAGGCGGCGGACCGCGTAGTAGCAGCGGAAAATCTGGGAATAGGCGTCAATCAGAATCATGGCGGTCCGTTCTCCTGCTGATGGTTAAAAAAAGAAGGTTCAGCGGCTGGGTCTCTCGAGAACTTAGAGGAGTAATTATGAAGAGGAGAAAAATGCGTATAGGATCTCTTGAAACTTCACCGCTGAACCAGTGTTTACTATAGCACGGTCTGAAAGGATTGAAAAGTTTTTTTTGAAAAAAAAAGGATTTTTTGAATTTTTTGAAGAAAGACCGGTGTCCGATGCGCCTCGTAAACCGCAGAAAGTTCTCTCGTCCGGATCGACCATCCCCGCCGGGAGGATAGCAAAAACCGGGCGCCGCAGCCAGCGGCGTCCGGTTCCTGACAGCCGGCCCATTGACCGGAAAGAAGCGTCGTAACGCTTATTCCGCGTTGCGCGGCAGCGGATTCTGTTTGTGGGCTTCTTCCATGACGTAGACCTGCTTGCGTACTTCCTCATGCTTGATGATGGGAGCCGCGCCGTTGACCAGCACATCGTACAGATTGTTGTACAAAGCGTGAACCAGTCCGGAAAATCCGGTGGCGTTGCTGTTGTTATCGGTATAGGTCCAGGTTTCTTCATGCCAGGAAAGCTGTTCCGAACAGTACTGGCGCTGGTAGCTCCACGGCTTCCAGAACTCATGTTTCGGCGCTTCTTCCGGCTTGAAGTATTTCCATTTCAACCCGCTCGGACCGCCGGTCAGACCGCCGCAGGTGGCGCTGATGTTGTACATTTCTCCCTGCGGGTAGGCCTGGAAGGAACTCACGACCACTTCGATGTTCGGTTTGCCGGGGCCGTAGAGCGTGACCGACGCATAGTTTTCCGCGTCACCGCCCAGCCCCCAGTGCTGAGAATACATCCGGGCGAACACCTGCGGGTAACCTTCGCCGAACAGCACCACCGCCTGGTCGACCGGATGCGGACCGGTGTTGAAGAGATTGCCGGCGCATTCCTTCTGCAGCGTCTGCCAGTCCCAGCGACGGGCAAATCCGCTCCAGTTCGACCGGATGCAGACGATGTCGCCGAGGACTCCGGACCGGAGGATTTCCTGCATTTTGATGAAGAACGGATAAAAGCGGGAATTCTGGAAGGGATAGAAAACGACGTTCGCTTCCCGGGCCGCGGCCGTCAGACGGTCAAAATCGGCGACACAGGTGGCGGAGGGTTTTTCACTGAGCACGTTGCGGCCTTTTTTCAGGGCGGCGAGAGAGGCTTCCACGTGGAAACGGCTCGGCGTGGCATTGACGAAGAGATCGATGTCCGCCTTGTCCAGCAGCTCCTGATAGTCGTTGTAGACGGCGCAGCCGAACTCATTGACCGCGTCCTGACGCCGTTCGGGAAGCTGATCCGCGACGGCGACGATCTTAAATTGTTCCTGCTTGTTCTTGAGGCAGTTCGCGTGAATGCCGTACCCGCTGCGGCCGAATCCGGCGATGCCGACTCTGATGACTTTGCTCATACCCGTTTCTCCTGCTGGACTCCGATGGTTTTTGTTATTTGACCGGTTTTTGATGGTTTGGTTTTTATAAACCGGTTTAACTTAAAATATAATACTCCCCTCTAAAAGAGATGTCAAACAGAAAAAAGTGGAAAATATGGAAAATATTGCATCAAATATCAGAAAAAAAGAGAAAAAATAAAAATGAAGCGCAAAAACGGTTTGAATTTTGAAAGAAGACAATTAGGGTAAATGCAGATCGCAGTAAAGATCGTTGAAACACCAAAAACCCTCAAGTTTAAGGAGAGTTCATATGTTTGTGGCATTGCTGATTGTCGTCATGCTCGCGTCATTGGTCGGGATGATCGTCTGTAATAAAAAGCAGAACGTCATGCCGACGGCAAAACTCATCGCCATGGTGCTGATGGTGGTGGTTGTTGTCTGCGGGGTCCTGCTGATGAAGGAAATGGACGTGTTCGGCGGCAGCACCGATTCCCTGCGCGCCAATGAAGCGAAGTTCTTCACGTCCCAGGGCTATGTGGTGGGCAAATTCATCGGTTCCAGCATCGGCGCCGGCAAGGTGCTGCTCGTGGCTGAAAACGGCTATCAGAACGATACCCGTCTGCCGCAGCTGGTCGAAGCGATCAAGGAAGGCATGGGCGGCGGCGAAGTGGTCATGGATACCATCGAACTGCCCTCGACCGATCCCAACATGATCGAACCGCTGATGGAACGCATGACGGCCAAGGATTTCGACGCGCTGGTGGCCAAGCATTCCGATGCCAAGGTGATTCTCTCGATGGTCGGCGTGCCGCGTGACGCCGCCCGCATGAAGCTCTTCAAGGATGCGATGGCGGGCAAAGGGCCGGCGCTGATTCTGGTTGGTTACAGCGAAATGCCGGGCATGGGTACGGCGATTGCCAAGGGTGCGATCAGCGCCGTGGTGACGGTCAGCCCGAAGGCGGTCTTTGATGAAAAGCCGGCTCCGAGCGATCCGCAGGAAGCGTTCAATGTCCGCTATGTGCTGGTCAACAAGGACAACATTCAGGAATATGCTTCGCTGTTCGGCAACTGATCCGGCGGAAGCGGAATCTCTGTAATGATTCGCAACGGCGGCGCTCTTATGGGCGCCGCCGTTTTTTTCAAGAAACAACGGCATGAGGATCATGACGCATGGAGATGCGGGAACGTTGTGCTCTGAAAGAACAATTTTCCGGCTGTGGAACGCTGCATGACGACGGCGCCGTCTGGAGAATTCGACCGGATGGGTGGGGACTGTTTCCTGTCCTGGTGCTGATGCTGACCGGGGGAGCGACGGTGGCCTGCGGTGCTTATGCGATGTCTGAAAGCATGGCGATGGGAGCGTTCGGCATGGTATTTGGCGCGGTTTTTTTCGGCCTAGGCCTTTTCATGGCGCGCGGTTACCGGTTGCGGATTGTGTTTGATTTTCAGCGCGATGTTTGTCGGAATGACGGGGCGGGGGCTGCAAGGGACGGCTGGCCGCCGGACGGCGTGCCTTTTTCCGAAATGGCGGCGGTGCAGGTTTTGGAAAAAACGGTGAAGATTTCCGGTAACCGCATTCCCTGTTGCGAGATGAATCTGGTGAAACGGGATGGCGGCAGACTTCATCTGGCCGATTTCATGAGTCGCCGCCGGATCGGTCGGGATGCCGCAAGGCTGGCGGGAAAGCTGGGCCTGCCGCTGTGTATCGACGTGGCGCCGGCTCAAAGCGGAAAATCCGGTTGGCTGCCGGTGGTGCTGGCGGGGGGGCTGCTGCTGGCGGTTGGCGCCATGTTTTTATGGTTTTTTACGCTCTCTCCGATCCTGACGGCCCATGCCAGCCGCACCTGGGTGGAGGTGCCGGGCACGGTGCTTTCCTCTGAGCTGGTTCGCAGTCGTTCTACCGGCAGGAATGCATCGACGACCTGGCGGATTCTGATCCGGTATGAATATGAATATGCCGGAGTTCGCTACGAGGGCGACCGCTTTGACCTGACCCGTTCGGTGCATAGTTCCAATATCGGAGTGCAGTCCATGCGGCAGGTGGTGCGGGCGCACCCGCCGGGAACGCCGGTTTCCTGCTACGTCAATCCGAAAAATCCGCAGGAAGCACTGATCTGTCGCGAACTGCCCGGGAGTTTCTGGGGGTTCGCCTGGATGCCGCTGCCGTTTGTCGCGATCGGCATGGTTTGTCTGACTTGGGGGTTGAGGCTGCGGTGATGATGAGGAGGAATGAGCGTTGATGGAGAAGAAAAAGGATCCGGAGCGGAGCCGCGCCTTCCGGGAACTCTGCCGCCTGACCGGGCAGGCCGTCGGCCGTTACCGGATGATCACCGGTGGCGAAAGGATTCTGATCGGTGTTTCCGGCGGCAAGGACAGTTTGATACTGGCGCATGTGCTGTACGCGATGCGGCGGCGTTCGCCGGTGCCGTTTGAGTTGTATCCGGCGGTATTCGACCCCGGTTTCCCGGAATTCGGGCTGGAGCGGCTGCGCAGCTACTGCGCACAACAGGGATGGCCGCTGCAGGTGGTGTCGCTGCCGGTGGCGGACATCGTCCGGGAAAAGGCCGTATCCACTCCCTGCATGCTGTGTGCCCGACTGCGCCGGGGAAAGCTCTATGGGCTGGCCGCCGAATTGCGGTGCGGGCACCTGGCGCTGGGGCAGCATCTGGACGACGCGCTGGCTTCGTTTCTGATGAGTTTCTGCCGGGGGCAGGGGCTCACGACCATGGGGCCGAACGTGCCGGCGGAGCGCGAACCGGTCCGGATCATCCGGCCGCTGATTCTGGCTCCGGAGGAGCTGATCCGGGAAGCGGCGGCGGAATTTGCATTTCCCGATGCGGGGAAATGTGTTTATGCGGAGCAGTTGGAGGCGAATGGCGACCGGGCGTATTTCAAACATCTGGTTGAGCAACTGGAGCAGCGCATGCCGCATGTACGGGCACAGATGCTGCATTCTTTGAGTCGTCTGCAGCCGGAATATCTGTTGGATCCGCGTTTCCTTGCGGACCGACCGGACCCGGAGGTGAAAACGCAATAGAGAAGGAACCTGCCGCTGTTCTCCGGCAAACTTGCACGGGAAAGTGGGAGGTTCCTCCGGAGGCCGCCGTTCAGGAGGCCGCAATGTGCCGTCAGTGCTTTCTATATCCGCACTTCGGGCAGACGCCGTTCACCAGCTCCACGCCGCAGAGCGGGCAGCGGTCCACCGTCCGGGTGGGCGTATATTCCTGGGTGGCGGCATTGACGCCGCTGGTGAAGGTGATCCGGGCAATGTTCAATTTGTCCTTGAGGAGTTCATAGACGATTTTGATCATGCCTTCGACAGTCATGCTTTCTTTGGTGACGACCAGTCGGGCGTCCGGATAGGCGGTGGCCAGTTCGGTGCGGAAGGCCTCGCCTTTCATTTTATTGGACGGAGCTCCGTTCCGGATGCCCTGTTTTTCATAGACGTCCAGGATGGCCGGGAGCAGGGGGTCATCTTCCCGCAGGATCAGGGCGTGGTCGAAATTCTTCAACACGTTCCAGGCGACTTTCTGAATTTCATTGCAGGGATAAACCATGTTGACGCCGGGTTCGATGGTGTCTTCCACCTCAAGTGTCAAAACTCCGGTGTGGCCGTGCAGATACTGGGCTTCGCCCTGAAACTTGTAGAAACGATGGGCGTACTGGATGTCGAAACGGGTGATGCTTCTCATGATTGTTTCCTTTCTTTTTCATGAGTGACGGGAGAGGATGCTGTATCATTTTTCCGTTCCGGCAGAGAACCGCCTGCCGCGGCGGCGGCCGCGCACCGGGGGCAGATTCCGACGAGACGGAGTTCCATATGAATCAGATTGCGTTGCTGCATTTCCGGCGGGACCGCCAGTCCCGGCGGCCAGTCGAAATCGGAAATCCCACCGCACCTGGAACAGAGAAAGTGTCCGTGCGCGCCGGTGCGGGAATCGTAACGCGCATGATCAATATGATCCAGCCGGGCGATAAGTCCCTTATCGGCAAATTCGTTGAGAATCCGGTAGACGCTCTCCCGGGTGATGGCCGGCAGACGGCGGCGCACTGCGCCCCAGACCGTGTCCACGTCGGGATGTGTCAGATTGCCCTGCAGAAACTCATAGACTGCCACGCGCTGAGAGGTACATTTCCAACCGTTCTGCCGACAGAATTCCGGAAAATCAGCATGTATGTCGTGTTTCATGGTTCTTCAATTTGCTGTTTTTAACTTTTAAATCTAATTAAATATAATATTTATTATTGGGCGTGTCAATTCTGTTTTTGAATTTTTTTTAAAAAAATATCACAGCCATCCCATAGGAAAAGAAAAAGTTGAAAGATGATGGTTCTGGATGCAACTTATATTTCAGCAAAAAAAACAAGGAGCATCCATGAAACCATCAAAGCATAAAATGACCGTATTATCGCAAATTTTCAAGTTG
>CASDQW010000122.1 GCA_949282965.1 uncultured Lentisphaeria bacterium | reverse complement strand
TGTTTGTCCGCCTCCTGGAACGTCCAGCAATTCAACCCTCCCCGATCCGCCCGGCGGACGACATTCCGTTCGCCTGCCGGATCGGCCACGCCGATCATGCGGATCATCGTCGCGTAGGCCACGAATTCGGGACGCAGCCGGAAATCCTTCTCCAGCATACCGCAGATTTCGTTCAGGTGTACATTCGGGATCTCCCGCAACAGGAATTTGCAGAGCGCCTTCGCGCCTGCCGTCAAGCCTGCCGCACACTGGATATAGGTGACGCGAATGTTCCCTTTGAGTTGCTCCCACTCCGTCCGCGTCCGATCCACCTTGGACCCCATGCCGCCGATCTCGGTCACGATCACATCGGTTTCCGCCGGCACGCCCTTTTCCCGGAACACCTGCCGGATACCGTCAAAATCGGCGCGGTAGTGGGTCGAAAAGAAATTCATCTCCCGTTTCGCCGCCGGGTCCGCCAGGAATTTCCGCAGCCAATCCCGGTAGGTGTGTCCGTCCGGCGCGCGACCGGTGGTATTCGGCCCGACCTGTGCAGCGGGATCGCCCGCTTTCAACGCTTGCGCGATCAGTACGAAATAATCACAGAAATCCTTTATGATTGCATCCTTGTCGCCGGATTCGACATGTTCCGGCCGTCCCAGCCAGAACAGAGCGGCATCCACTTCATTGCCGACCTCCCAATAGGCGACTTTGCCCCGGTATCGACGGCCGAGTTCGGAGTAGAAAGCCCGGATGTCGTCGAGCCGATCATCGGCGGGATACATTTTATCCACCGCCCGCTTCGACCTGCCGAATCCCGCCGAGGCCCAACGCGGCAGCGGCCACGCGGTATTTGCGACGATCTCCAGACCGTTTTCCCGATAGATCGCCACCTCCTCGTCAGCAGTTTTCCAGTCGGGGGCCCGTTTTTCATCAGGCTGGACCTGTACCCAATTCAGACGCTGGCCGCGCACGAAACGCATCCCGACCCGGTTCATCATCTCCGCGTCGCGCCGCCGGTCCGCCATCGGGTAGGCGGTGTGCGGCATCACCATTGCCCCGAACTGGTTTTTCTCCCATTGAACCTTGTCCCGATTGATCCGCGGGATCACCGCGAACGGCCACCGCCCTGTCGTCAACGCTCTGCCGGAAGCATCCCGCACCGTGAAATCGAATTCATAATAACCGAGCGGCAGTTTCTCCAGCCGAATGGAGCCTCCGGGCTCCGCGCTGCCTGCCAGCAGCGGTTCCCGTTCGAGGTTCAATGCCCGGAAATCGATTTTCACCGCCTCGTCCGGAAGCTCATACAACCGGAACCGTACCGTTTCGTCCGGCGCATAGACCGCCGACTCCCGATCCGGAACAGCCCGGACCGCCAGCAGAGAAGGCATAAGCGCCAGAAACGCCCCGAATATGATCAGAATCGAATGATGTTTCACCGGATTTTCCTCCCGTCAGCGAACCCGATCGGTCCGCCACCAATATTTTGAGTTGAACAATTCCCCGTCGTTTGCCGGAGCCGTGTGGCCGTCAAGCAGCAGCAGATGGATCAGGTTGCTGTGCTGCCGGAAACTGGCCGCTTTTTCCACGCCGGCCCCTCCGCCGCTGCAGGTGGAAATATCGTAGTCGTTGACAACTACGTTGTTGTTGTTTCCATTGCCGTTGTCGCAGTTGAGCACACTGACCGACGGCCGCCGCCACTGGGTCACTTTCGTATAAGCGGTGCTAGTCGGATATCCGGAGTGATAGGAACTGCGGAAATTCTGCTTGAACCCGAGTTTAAGCGGCTCCTTGAACGGATTGTCCGTGATCGTCAGCGTATCCTTGAGGTCGAACACCGGATAGATCGCCCGGTCCACCGCGGGACAGGTGAACACCCGGCTTCCCCCCATTCCCATCGGCCCGGCCAGAATGTGCGCCCACGAACCGTAATGCGGAATATGAGCCGGCGTCAGATAATCGCCGTAAGTTCCCATATAGAGCATATGCCCATTGCCGATCTGTTTCAGATTGGAGAAGCATTGGGTCGCGAACGCCTTCTCCCGCGCCTTGTTCAGCGCCGGCAACAGCATCGCCGCGAGAATCGCTATGATTGCGATTACAATGAGCAGTTCAATAAGAGTAAAATGGGATTTCATGACTTTCTCCTTATTCTTCCGTTACGGTCAGATTTTTCAATTCAGCGGAATTGCGGCCTGAACTATTGATCACCAGCCACGGACTACGGCCCGTGACCGGATAATTCAACTCAAAGGAGAAGGTTTGCCAGCCGGCGGAAAGTTTTTTCCAATCGCCGTTCACCGTAATCGGTTCTGCTTTTCCCTCTTTCAGATTCTGATATTGAATATAGACACGCAGATTGGCGTCTTCGCCGGCTGTTCTCGCTTCAAAGGAAAAACGGTATTTCTTTCCCC
>CASDQW010000121.1 GCA_949282965.1 uncultured Lentisphaeria bacterium | reverse complement strand
GCAAGCAAGCAAGCAAGCAAGCAAGCCGCGTGCCAATAACCGTTTTTATTTTTCCGGCGGAGCGTTTTTTGCAAAAAATTCGTACTGCGCGGTAGTCTCTGAGAAAAATCCCTTTGTTACCAGTCGAGCTTCGGCAGTGGAACTGCCGCACTCATCTTTATTCTGCACAAAATCATCCGCAATCGTTTCTCAATTGCAGCTAGTCTGTCATCCGGCAGGGAGGCGGCATGCAGACAATCGCCCGCAGGAGTGTTTTTTCGTAAATGCTGATTCATCAGCAATATGGCGTGCTCATGGGCACGCCATAAACGCCGTGTCTGCGCAATGTTCGGCGCATCAGTGCCTCTTCAGTCCGTATCGGCCACTTCGGAATACCCCGGATTGGTTTTTCTTTTGTGTTCCGGCTCTATTCGAATGTATGCGACTCCAGACGTTTGAGGGGAAAAGACCCCTGACAGAAAAACCACAGAAAAACGGCGCAAGCTTCCGTGACCTTATTATAAATATTGAACCAGACCGGGGCATGGGAGGACCACCGGGAGAGACGTCTGTACCTGATCGATGGCAGCGGTATCACCGCGAATGTCAGTAGACACGTTTTTCATGAACGAAGATGAACAACCGAATGTCTTCTTTGAGAGAAAGGAACAGTTTGGGCAATGAATATCAAAAAAGAAAAACTTGGAGCGGCTCTGGCTCCGGAAGAGCAGACTCCGGATCCGTCAACCGAAAGCAATCTGGTAATCAATTTCGGGGAAGCAATCGCTATAAAAGGGGCACAGGCCGTACGCAATGAGATCGATAACAGCGGTATTCTGAATTTGTTGGACGGCGCATCGATGATCGTCAGTTCCGTCATCAATCAGAGTTCTGGCACAATTAGACTCATTGGTTCCAATTTGACGACGACAACGATCACCAATGACGGAATTTTCAGCATGGACCTTGCTTCCACGCTGACTTTTACTACCATTGACGGGACGGGTACTTTCGAGTTTGTGGTGACTGACCATGTTCATGATGAACCACATCTGCTGCTGGACAGCGTGAACAATGACTATACGGTAGAACAGTATCAGGCGTTGTTGGGCGATGTCTGGGGGGATTACACCTTTGCCGTTCAGAATGGGGATCTGTACCTGGTCGATGACAGTGTGGTGATTCACGTCGACAAGGACTACTCCGCGGACAGCGACAATGACGGCTTCATCTGGGGCAAGACCGCGTTCGACAACCTGACGGATGCGAAAGCGGCTAACCCGGGGCGCCTGGTGATTCACGACCTTGACTACTCCGCTTCCGAGCTTTCGCATATCGGTTTTGACGGAATCGAAACCTATATTCGCGGTGGCAATTATGGCAGCACGGTGGTCGGCGGCAGTGTCATTGAACTGGGACGGCGAGAATGGGCAGATCTTGTGGGCGACACCAATCTGACCATCCGTGGCGGAACGTTCAACCATCTGGTGACTGGTGGTGACCGGGTCTCCGGTGGCTCTGTCGAGCGCGTCGGGGACACCAATCTGACGATTTCCGGTGGGACGTTCAATGCATTTGTCGCCGGCGGCTCTGCCTTCTGGAGTGCTGATCGCATTGACCAGCACTATCAGGTCGGCGATGTCAATCTGACGATTTCCGGTGGGACGTTCAACTACCATATTTATGGCGGCAGTATTTCCCAGTCCGCCGACAACACCGTGATTGAAGGTAATGTCAATCTCAAGATCGATGTCAGCAACACCAACACCGTTACGGTTGCCAGTGGCTACAATATCCTGGGCGGATCCTACGAGAACGGGGAGATTACCGGCAACGTGACCGCCACCCTTACCGGCAATGGTGCGAATTTCCAGTTCGACGGCATCCTTTCCGGTGCCAACGGCAGTGCGTATTACATGATGGAAAATGGTGAACGGGTCCTTCACTCTACTGTCGAAGGCGAAAGAATCATTGCGTTTGACGCCTATACCGGTGATTTCGACGGTCAGATCAGAGCCTTCACTACGGCCAGAATTACTAATGGCAGTGCCGTGAATTTTACGCATGAGGAACTGGATCTTTCCGAGATCGCCACCTGGGAGTTTGACGCCGGCAGCTCGCTGTCGGGGCTGGGCGCCAATGATTTCTCGGGAGACCAACTCAAGGTGGATCTGAGCAGTTGGGCGGCTGAAGTCGACTCCTATACCTTGATGTCGGGCGATGCCTCCATTTTCTCGACATTTGACCAGTTGGCCGGGGTTCAGTTCGACGGAGTTGCTGCCGTCTGGGATGGCGTTAAATGGAGCAGCTCTGACTATCAGCTCACTCTGGAAGACGGCGATACCGACAAACAGCTTGTTGTTGCGAAACTGGCCTGATTTGGTCCTTGGGAACGCGGGAAACATTCGATGGCGTTCATGAATTACCGTGAATGGAAGGCTGAAGCTGTCGAATGACTCACCGTGCGGAGCGTTGCTCCGTGCGGTGAGTCCCGGATGTCAGGGGGCTGCCGGCAGAGATAGCCAGGATATGGGCAGGGGGGGGACTGCTGGATCGAGCTGTTTCCTGAATGCGCAATCAGAATACAAATGTTTATTCTATCACGATAGATTCGTGTCAACCAATCAAAATGAGGAATTTGTGAAAAATGAAAGAATGTCAGGAAGTGTATGAGGCGCCGGAAATCGAAGAAATTGCCACGACCTTGTTTGCCGGAGCTGAACCTGTCGGCAGCCCTGTCGTGCCCGATCCCGGCGATTCCAGCCTCTGGGACTGAGACGACAGAGACCGAATGCCGGAAGGCTGGAAGTGGCCTTGGCGTCTTTGCCGCAGCTTTTATCGAGCGAAGGGAAAATGCTTGCACTGTCGATACCGTTACGGGGCCATGCCCCTATTGTGCTGCAAGCCGGGTCTGCTCTTTTTCGCATGGACGGCTTGGCGAGGTTGATGGCGGGTGAACTTGAAAAAAGGGCTCCCGCCGCTGACAAGCCGGAGTTTTGCTGTGTTTCTGCTCTGCCGGCGGAAGTCGCCGGCAGCATCATCCTGCAGCACTCCGGCTATGCCCTTGCCTGGCAGCGACAGGAAAAATTCTTTCTGCTGCATCTCCGGGCTGATCCCGGAGAGATGCCGCAACGGTTGGTGCCGGTTTGGCAACTGGCCGTGATTGTTGCGCTTCTTGCGGCAATTCTGAGGGGGAAGCGGATTGCCGTTGTGCATGGGGCACTGCTGCATACCACTGCCGGTGCACTGCTGATCTGCGGGGAAGGTGGAGCCGGAAAGAGTACCACGGCAAGACGTTGGCGGGACGCCGGACAGGAATGCGTTGCTGATGATCTGGTCCTGCTGGAACTTGACGAAGAACGGATAACTGCGATGCCATTGCCGACCTGGAGTCTCTGCCGGGAAACGTTGACGGATGTGGTTTTTCCGATCGGGAAGCGGGATGAGTTGATCGGCGTTTTGGGGCTGGGGCGCGGGGAGTGGCGGGACGAATGCCGACCATTGACGGATGCGGAGTTTTTTGCGCAACTTTACCGGTCAACCTTCTTCCACTTTTCCGGAATGGCTCCCCGGTTGCCGGAAACGGACCAGATGCTTCTTGCGGATTGGAATCGGCGCGTGGTGGAGCGGCTCTGCCGACAGTTTCCTCCCCGGGGACTGTTTGCTCGTCTGGAGGGAAATATATGTGAAACGTTAAAGGAGTTTTTATGAGACTGAATCCTTTTGCGGTGATGCGTGAAGAATTTGACGGAACCGGATTCGTCTTTACCGCCGAAAACAATCAGGTAATGACCTTGAATGCCGCCGGGGTGGCAGTCTGGAAAGCTCTCGCCCGGGGGGCTTCCGAAACGGAGATCGTTCAGGCGTTGCTGGACCGATTCAGTGCTGTAACGGCCGAACAGGCTGAGGCGGACGTCCACAGATTTCTGGACAAACTCAGAGAAAAATCTCTTCTTGCCGAATCATGATCCGACCGGTGTCAAACTCGTTTCGGTGTTATGCGGTTTATTACGGAAACAGCATGCGGGGGGTTTTCGTGCCCGGCGACCACCTCATCCTGACTCCGGGCACTTTCGAAAAACTCCGCCCCGGAGACGTTGTGGCGGTAAAAAAACGTGAGCGTCCATTCGTTCATCGGGTCGTGGCGCTGATGCCCGATGGAGCGATAACCATGGGAGACAACAACGAGTTCCCTGATTTCCGCCGCTTGCATCCGGACGACCACTGGATGCTGGTACGTATTGCGGTCGCTGCGGACGGTACTCTTCGCAAGATTGCCGGCGGAACAGTTGGAATGCAGTTGTTTCACTGGCATCAATGGCAGCGGCGAATGCGGACTACATTGGGCCGGCTCTGGCGACGGATTGAACCGTTCGCCTGCTGGCGGCTCACGGCACGGGAAGATGGCGTATTCCGCAACGGTGTCTGCTTCCGCTGCATGAAAATCTTCGTCGGCAGCCGCTCCGCTGACGGTCGGATCCGTTACGTCGGCCCCCTTCAGCGATTGTGCTTCCGCATTCCTGCTGCACCGCGCGACGAAGACCGGAGTTCCCATGAGTAACCGGCAGGACAGGGCCGGCCTGATCCGCTGGTTGGGATCGTCCATCTACGGGGATGGACGAGAAGCCTTTCAAAGGATGGATGAAGAGTCCCGGCGGCGATTTTTCCGCGAATGCTCTCTTTACCGCCTGGAAGCCTATTGTTACTATGTGCTGAAAAATGAACTTCCGGTACTGTTCGCGAAAAGATGGCAGGAGCAATACCATCTTCAAGCAGCAGCTGCCTTGCGGACGGAATGCGAATTGAAATCGCTTTTCATGCTTTTGGAAACTAATCGTATTCGTTTTGCCCCGCTGAAGGGAGTCGATCTGGCCTATCGCGCCTATCCTTCCCCAGCTTTGCGAACGTTCGGCGACTGGGATATTTTATTTCATCCCGATGATTGTGACCGGATGCTGACCGTCCTGTCGAATGCTGGCTGGTCTGCACCTTATCAGAGAAACTATCAGCATTTGGAACATCATCATTTTGCTCCGCATTATAAGAACGGTCGTATGTTGGAACCGCACTGGACCCTGCCGAGGTTTCAAAAAGTTCCGCCTTTTGATTTATGGAATTATATAGTTCCTGAACGGGCCGGGGCATATGCGCATCATCTGTCTCCGGAGTTGAACTTGTTGCTGTTGAGCCGCCATATGGCAGCCTGTGATTACCGTCATGCTTCGATTCCTAAATTTTTGCTCGATACGGCCTTTCTGCTGCGTTTGCAGCCGCTTGATTGGGCTGTGTTGCGCAATATGGTTCAAGAGTGGCGGATGCCATATCCGGGGGATCTGCTGGCGGCATGGCCGGAATTTTTTCCAGAAGCGCTATGGGAGGCGATGCGTCCTGAGATTTCTACCGCGATTGCGTTTCGCAAACTTTTTGATATGCGGGAAGAGTGCAGAAGTCTTTCATCAGCCGAATGGGTCATGAGCCGGAACGATCGGGGAACTTTTTCATGGTACAGAAATCGACTCGAGGGATTGGCTCCCTGGCGCATACGAATAAAGTATCAACTGCCCGCTCAGGGAGCCTGTCGGCGACTGCTGATTGCTTACTGTCGGGATCTCGGTTACAAATTGTCTGGTTTTTTCCGATTGCGTCGAAACCCCCAGGCAAAGCAATATTTCAACATGTTGCATGCCGTGGATGATCAAGATTCCCGGCGTTGAGAAAACGAACGATCTGCCCGGGCCGTTCCAACCATTGCCGAACCATTGTCGGGAGGGAAATCCCACTTCGTGAATGAGCGTGAATTTTTAAAAGCCCTCTTCGGTAGTGAAAAAAGCGACGGTCCTGACCCCATACCCGGGAAACCGGAGGATGCGGAGTTCCGACACCGGCAGGGCATTCCACTGATTGTTTCATGAGATGCCACCGGAACGAGAAGTTTCTACAGCGCTCGGAATGCGGTTCCTCTTGAAAATACGGCCTGACCTTGAGGCGGCAAGTTCAGTGGCTGGAATCCCGGAAGTTTGGGCATAAGTTTCTTTTGCCGCTGCGGAGCGGATCCGGATGGGGCCGAGGTTTTCCGGCCCGCGAGGAGCCGAGCTTCGAGCGGCGTGTTCGGAGCCCCCGGCTTTGGGAGGCGTCCTCAGTCATTCGCGTCTCTGGCGGGAGCCGAGCAGAATTTCTCCGGCTTTTTTCCCCGGCACCCCCCGCCCGGAGACCGATACCTGCGAAGCGAAAATAAAGCAGAGCAATGGACAATTGATTGCCAGTCGTTGCATTTGCACGCAGGTGAGACGAAAAGGACGCCAATCATGACGATCGCTCCTCTTGGCGAGGCGCTTCCGGGACGTCCCCGGGCATTGTTCCCGGTCCGCGACAAGATTTTGAAGTTCCCTTAAAAGACTGATAATTAGTCTTTTGGCGGCTCCTGTTTTTTTCTGTTTTTTTGTTTTTTATCTTGACATTAGTATTGTTTTAGGATATAATTTAGTTAAAGCAAGCAGATAATTCTATAAAATAGTAAAAATGAGGAATTTTATGGCTTATTATCGGACAGGATGGCTGGGAATGGTGGCGCTGGCGGTAGCAATGGCGGCGCACGGTGGAGATGATTTCACCGCCAGATTGGCGACGGTTGCCGAAGGCGGGGTGCTGCGGATTGACAAGCCGCTCAAGCTGAGTGCTTCGGCGACGGTTCCGGAGGCGGTGGAGCTGGAATTTACCGGGTCCGGCATGCTGGAACTTGCCGCGGGAACGACGCTGACCGTCAATGGCTCGCTGCGGGCCGGAGAGCGGCAGATTTTCGGCGGTTCCGGACGGGTCGCCGGAGCGGTGAAAGTCCCTTATGTGTTGCCGCAATGGTTCGGCGCGACCGGAGACGGGCGCCGGGACGATTCCGGAGCCCTGCAGCGGGCGGCGGATCTGGCACGGACCTCAACCGCACGTAAATTGATGATTCCGCAGGGGATTTACCGGGTGGAGAACAGTATCAAATTCCGCTGCAACATCGACAATTACGGCGTATTGCGCGTGCCGATCGAACCGGACGAAGAGAAAAAGAGCGAATTCAGCAACACCTATATGACGGCCTATCCGGTCCGGAAAAACTTGCTGATCTCCATTGTCCCCGACCAGGAACCGGTGGAACTCGATCCCGCCGCTTTCGGAGAAATCCGGGCGGGGGATTTCAAGCTCAAGCGCTTTGCCGATATCCCGCTGGCCCGTGATCCGGAGAAAAAAATCACCCTGGAGACCGGCGGAACCCTGATTGTGAGCGGGACCGATTTCTTCACCTCCCGGTTGAACATGAAAGGCGATGAATTTTATACGCCCAACGATGTCGCGCTGGTGGTTTCGCCGCAAGGGGATGTTTTTCCGGAATTCTGCTTCAATTACCGGGCTTCTGACGGGAAGGCTGAGGCCTGGAGTGAAACGAAGACGTACCAACGCGGCGATTACGTTACCGTTGCCGGCGAACTTTTTAAAGCCAGTTATCCCTCCGGTCCCGATACCGGTTACACCCATCCGTTCAAGGGAAAGGCGGCCATCGGTCCCGTATCCCCGGCGCTCGGCGAACGTAAAAAACTGGTCTATCCCGACCGGAGTGAAGATTCGATCCGGCTCTGGGTCAAAGTCACCCGCTCCATCCGCTATGTGCCGCCGCAGGTGCCGCTGACCATCAACAACCTGCGGATTGAGGGCTTCATGGAAAACGGCTCCGCCGGTTTCAAACCGGTTTACGCCGCGCTGTTCGCCAATACCCGCAGCTCTGTAACCTACAACCGGCTGCAGATCGCGGGCGTCGACCGGCAGATGATGCTGTCCACTCTCTTTACGGTCGCGAACTGTGCGGGGGTTACCGTCAACGACAGCATGTTCTCCGGGGCGACCTTTCAGGGACTCGGCTACAATATACTGCACAACAACGCCGCCCACATCGTCTACAACAACTGTGTGTCGCTCAACGCCCGCAAGGGCATGGCCGGGCGCCACGGCAAGAACATCACCGTCAACGGCGGATTCTACAATGTCATTGACGATCATTACGGGATGAATTACACCATTCGCGACGCGGAACTCAATGCCCTTTCCGTCAATGTCCCCGGCTATTGCACCCCGAAAATCGATCTGGAAAAATGGACCTTTGCACCGAGTCACGCACTGGTTTTCGCCGGCGGCAACATCACCATAGACAACTGTCGTATCCGCAATGCCGAATCCATTTTCCTGAACCGGGTCGACGTCGGCGATCTTTTCGGTACGATCACGCTGCGCAATGTCGCGGTGGACGCGCCGCGCGATTTCACGATATTCAGCTATCGGACGCTGGCGGATTTTGATTACGCGCACCGGGTGCGCACTCCGGCGCGCCTGGTGATTGACAATGTGGTCGCCACCGGTCCCGGGCGGGGACGGTTCCGATTTGACAACAATACCGGGGACATCGTTCCGGTGGGCGTCAATCACTGCGATCCCATCGGCGAAGTCCAGCTTCACGGCATCGATCTCCGGGTCAGCAACAGCCGCTTTCTCAAACCCGTGTTTCAAGTCAAAGCCGAAAGTTCGCTGGTTCTTCGCGACAATCTTTTCGACGGAGCCATAACCGGACTGCCGAAGGCGGTGCCCGGAGAGATTTCCGGCAACGTCTGCCGCAACGGCGCGGTATTGCCGGAGGGGAAGCGGCCATGATCCAGTTTACTTCCAAATCCGAACAGATTTATCAGGATCTGCGCCGGCAGATCACCGACGGTACCCTTGCCGCCGGAGCCATGCTGCCGACCACCGGTGAATTGGGGGAACTCTATGGCGTGGCCCGGGAGACCATCAATCAGGCGATGAAGCGTCTGGTCGCCGACGGGCTGGTCCATCGCATCCGCGGCGTGGGCAGCGCGGTCTGCGGTAAACCGGAAGCCGTTCCGGACGACCGGGACATTGGATTCTATCTGCCGATGTTCGGGCGCGACTGCGCGGAACCGATCGTGGCGAGGGCGCCGGAATTTGCCGACATTTTCTCCGGTGCGGCGACCGAGGCGGCCAGACGCGGTTACCGGCTGACCATGATTCCACATCTCGGCGGAACGCTGGAGGAGAACATCCGGCATTATCAGGTGAATCATGTCATCATTCACGGTGGGGATCCCGAGGTTTTTGAAGAGTTTCTGCTCGGAGAGCTTTCCCGGAAACTGCATTACATCATGATCAACCGGGAAGCTGACTTCCACTCGATCAATTATCTGGAGGAAGCCAGCGTGGAGGAAATCGCCCGGGTATTCCGGGAACTCGCCTCCGGCTGGGGGCACCGGAGAATCGCCGTGATCGGTACTGAGGAGGCGAGTTTCGCCTACTCACGGCATATCCCGGCCCATCAACTGGTGATGCGTGAATTCGGCACCTACTCGCCCGCGTTGGTTAAGCGGATTCCGGAGCAGATGACCGATGCCGATTTTGAGACGGCCATTGACGAACTGCTGGCTCTCAAGTCGCGTCCGACGTTGATTTTCGTTTACCGGACCCGCTTTCTTGCGGGAACAATGCGGGCACTGGCCCGGCGCGGGATCCGGGTGCCGGAGGACATGTCGGTGGTGACGGTCGAAAATGAAGATATTGGTGAATTTGAATTCGAGGGAGTTCCGGTTACCAGTTACCGTTTCCCGACCAAGCGCGAATTCGGAGTGCTGACGGTGCGGTATCTGATTGAACTGATAGAGGGTCGGATTGACGTTCCGGTCCATGCCGCTCTGCCGCTGGTGTATTGCCGTGGAGAAACTCTGGCGCCGGTCCGCTCTGAGTCATGATTCCGGAAACAACCGAATGCGCTTTATTCGTCCAATTCACATTCAACAATCAGAACAACCGTAAGGAACAAGGAAGATGAAAAAGCTGAATTTTACGCTCATTGAGCTGCTGGTGGTGATCGCGATCATCGCTATTCTCGCTTCGATGCTGCTGCCGGCGTTGAATCAGGCCCGGGAAAAAGCCAGATTGACCCAATGCCTGAATAATTCCAAGCAGATCGCGACGGCGATGACCATGTATTCCAGCGATTTCGATGATTACCTGGTGCCGGGGCAGTTGCCGCTGCAGAATTACTGGAATGACGATCATGGGCTGCGTCCCTGGACCGAGGCGATGGGCAGATTTTCGGATCGTTCGCCCTGCAACTACGGACTGACCTTCATCAAACGAGACTATTTCAAGGGGATCACCTGTCCCTCCGAGCTTGAGATTTCCAAATATAATTACGGTGCCTATGCGGTCAATCAATGGCTGCACGGCAGTTTCACCAGTGCGGGGGTGATGCACACGACTTATATTACCCAGAAAGTGACGCAGATCGGACATCCGTCGCGGGCGATGTCGGTTCTGGAGAACGCCCGGCCTGATGCCGCCACCTGGGCGTATCCCAATGCCACCGCCAATGCCGCATACACCATTGACGGACTGGATTACAACAACGGGCTGAGCCGTCATGGCGGGCTGACCAACATCGCCTACATCGACGGTCACGCCGCCACCGGCAACAGCCGCGGGCTTTCCGGCGACAGTTCCAACGCGGTGTACAAACTGACCTACGGCCT
This sequence comes from uncultured Lentisphaeria bacterium, assembly GCA_949282965.1. Lineage (GTDB taxonomy): Bacteria > Verrucomicrobiota > Lentisphaeria > Victivallales > Victivallaceae > CALXOD01. Next base: position 22,459 of record CASDQW010000121.1, on the reverse strand, counting down.
TGCCGCGCAACGGGCGAACTGGCATCGGGCCGGTTATTGAAAAAAGCGTGCCGGGCAATCCGGAGCCACTCTTCCGCCATGAATTTCTCCGCAAAGCCGGGGAATCCATGGCATTTTTTTTGCTTTTTTGGTAAGTCAGTGGTATTTTTCCCGCGATTGAGTTGATTGTGGCAGTGGAAATTCAACCCAACCGGGAGAGTTCACATGTTCGGCACCCTCGATTCTCTGATGCAGTGTTCCAGCGCCCGTTCCCGTTCCATCACCGCGGAAAACGTCTACGGCGAACCCGGCCGGGGCGGCATGGCCGAGGTCGGAGACACCCCTCAGCCGGAGGTCGTCCGGATCGGCCAGCTCTGGGAAAACAACCGGCACGCGCGCGAACTCGGACGGAAGTGGAAGGTCCGTCCCTGCATCACGCTGCCGCCGGGAACGGTGACCACGCTGATGGATGTGGACGGGCCCGGGTGCATTCGTCATATCTGGATGACGGTGAATGCTCAATATTTGCGTTGTCTGGTATTGCGGATGTACTGGGACGGGGAGACGGCGCCGAGCGTGGAGGTGCCGGTCGGCGACTTTTTCTGCAACGCCGCCCGGTATACAGCGGAGATCCGGGCGATTCCGATCAGCGTGAATCCGACCAACGGCATGAACTGTTACTTCCCGATGCCGTTCGCCCGGCATGCGCGGATTACGATTGAAAATCTGCTGCCGGACGAGGCGGTCGCCGGATTCTTTTACACCATCAATTTTGAGGAGCTTGACGAACCGGCGGGCGAGGCCTGCTTCCATGCCCGGTTTCATCGGGAGAATCCGCTGCGGTACGGCGACGACTACGTCATCCTCGACGGCGTGGAGGGGCGGGGGAAGTTCGCCGGGTGCTATCTTGCCTGGCAGCAGAACAACGACGGCTGGTGGGGGGAGGGCGAGGTCAAGATGTTTTTAGATGGTGACGGGGAATTTCCGACCATCTGCGGCACCGGGACGGAGGATTATTTCGGCGGAGCGTGGTGTTTCCACAAGACGTTCAGTTCCCCGTTTCTCGGCTATCCGTGCGGCGGAGAGAACCGGACGGGGGCGCGGCACAGTCTCTACCGGTTCCATCTGCTCGATCCGATTCATTTCCAAGAACGGCTGAAGGTGACGATTCAGGCGATCGGATGGCGGTCCGGCGGGCGGTATTTGCCGTTGCAGGATGACATTTCCTCCGTGGCTTATTTCTATCAATGCGAACCGCACCGTCCGTTTCCGGAGCTGCCGGACCGCAACAGGCTGGAAGTCATCTGAGCTTGGGCGTGCTCGGCGGCTGTTGCGAATGAGGCGTGGCTTTCGGGGGGGGAAGGAGAAATGGGAATATGTGCTATGAAGAAATGAGCGTTGCGGTTCTCAATTCATTGTACGGATTCTGCCTGTTCTGGGCAGTCAGCTTTGCGGTGTTTGGACTGTGCGGCTTTTTTCTCCGGGCACGGATTCTGCCGCTTCTGGTGATCTGCATTCCCGGATTCTGCGGTCTGCTGGGACTGCTTGTGGTGCAGAACATCGATTACGGTTATCTGCAGGATGAGCGGAAACCACGGTGGGCGGAATTCATGGCGCAGGCTGATTGCAAACGGTCTTTCCCGGCGGTTGAGTCGGTAACAAGCTGGCGGGAAAAAGGCTGGAAAACCAGGATCGAACTGTCGGTACCCGCGCCTGTGTCCACCGCAGAACGGATGGAGATGAGCCGCTCCCTTGTTGCTGCTTATTTGAAAATTCAGCCGGACCCGTGGGAGGAGGTGCGGCTGGTCTGGAAAACTCCGGGAGCGGACGGGACGGAGGAGGTTCTTGTCTTTCCCGGATGGACTCGTTCGTTTTCCGGGCCGGTCCGGAATGCCGACCGCTATCCGGGCGGAAGCGCGGCGGCGGTGGCGGCGATCGTTCTGGGGCTGGAAGCACTGTTGATTGTCCGGCTGAGCCGGAAGTTTCTTTTCACCACGGCAAAGAACCGTCAGGAGCGCGGTTTGATCGGCGGGACCGTGATATGGCTGCTGTATGGCGTCGGGATGCTGGGGCTCATGGGATGGGGGGGCGCCGGGTTTTTCATCGGCATGAACGGCTTTCTGTGGGGCGGAGTGATCGGCGGGTACGCGGCGGCGTTGATGGGGCTGGTCCAATTGCGGCGGCAGGAAATTTCCCCGCCGTGCATGGAATATCTCAGTCTTTGCTGCGGCGGGGCTTTTTATTCGCTTCTGACGGTGGTCGGCATGCTGACCTTGACCTCTTAAGCCGCCCTCGAAACGGATAAAAAAAGCGCCCGGCCGCGGCCGGGCGCCACCGCTTCAGCGCGGACTCAGCGCGGATTTACCGTGGACTCCAGTTAACACTCGTTGGTTTTTCCATCGGCGCCTCTTCCCGGCTGTAGTCCGGCAGGGCGGGCGTGTTGGTCGCCGCATGGGGGGTAATCCGGTATTTCCCGGGATCGGCGATGAAGAACAATGTTCCGGCATCGGCTTTGACGATGGCCGCGCCCAGGGATTTTCCAGTATCCACATGATAAACCTGCCAGTTGCCGGGGGCGAGGTCGGTAATCAGCACCTGCTGCCGTCCAACCGCTCCGGCGACGGGGACCACCAGTTCCCGGGTGCGGTTCAAGCCGTCGCGGGCGAGGTTCACGGTACGGTGATCCAGCTGGATGGTACAGGCTCCGTCCTGTTCCGAGAACTTCACCGGCAGCGCCTTCACGCCCGGCGCGTTGCGGGTCAGCTGCATGACATTGAGGAACGTCACCGGGCCGTTGATCGGTTTCTTCAAAGAGAAGACCGTACGCGAACCATTGACTTCCTCCAGATCGGTGAAGGGGGCTTCATACTGCGTGCCGAAGACGTTGTAGGTTTCCTTGCCGGTGGCGGTGGAGACGTTCAGTTCGTCGGCAGCGGGCAGCAGGGTGTTCAACGTCAGGCGGCCTTCGCCGTTGAGGGTGTCGACGACGATTTTTCCCGGTTGGGCGACGGAGGGTTTCCCCCAGCTGTTGAGCGGCCAGTACGGCGTCAGGCCGGGGGCTTTCGGCATGACGGCATCCAGCACGATGATTGCCATCGGGCGTTTGGGATCGCCGAGGTTGAGCACGACGAAATTCCGGATATTGCTCGCCAGGCGCCCTCTGGCATAGCCCGGAGCCGTGTCCGTCTTGAAGACGCTGAAGAACGGACGGGTCGCCGATGGCCCGAAGGCGGCGGCAAGCATTCTGCCGTTGCGGGTTTTTTCCAGCAGTTCCTTCATGTTATTGGGGGACCCGGAGTGATAGACCTGGCCGCCGTCGTCGTTTTTCGCCGGTGTGCGGAACAGCATCACGTTGTGCGAAACCGAGCGTTTGTTGAAGTTCATGTCGTAGGGCGTGCCGTAGAACCGGTAGGTGCCGAGGTCCGCCGCCAGCATTCCGCGATAGTAGATCTGGAAATCGCCGGCATTAAGATGCTGGTGGTTTCCCGACTGGAAGCCGCCGCCGGTCAGATAGACGATCGCGTCATTGGCGTCCTTGCCGAAATCCCAGCCGGTCCGCGCCACCATCGCCGGATAGGGCTCAGGCATGTAATGCGTGAGCGGCAGACTGCTGCGGTCCGGTTGCGCCTTGATTTTCGGATCATTGTGCAGCAGATAGAGCAGCGGCTCCATCCGGCCCCAGGAAGCGGCCTGACGTTCATAATCGCCCTTGAGAATCGGATCGTCGGCATAGGTGTAGCAGAGGAAGGCGGTCATGGGGTTGCTCCAGTACTTGCCGCGCTGCTGATAGGCGATGAAGTCGTCGCCGTCGCGCATCAGCGTCCCGTCCGGCAGCCGCATGTAAATCCAGGCGTAGGGCACCTGCTTCAGGCCTTCGCCGAAGAGGTCGAGTCCCAGCGTCCGCTTAATGTTCCACGCTGCGAGCATGTCGCAGGTGAAACGGCTGAGACCGTAGCTCATGCCCTGGTTGTGGCGTCCGCCGGAATACTCGAACGTATGCATCGGGGAAAGTTCCTCCAGCATCCGGTAGATGCAGATCCGGTACGGTTCCGGGTCCTCGTCGTAAATCGCCACCGCCATGGAGAAGAGATCCCGCGACACCTGGTGTTCGTTGCCGTGGCCGTTGACGATGTTCTGGAGGAAGGGCGGCCAGCCGATTTCCATATCGTCGGCGAGGCGCATCATATTTTCGCGGATGGACTGCCGGTCTTCCGGCGTCATCAGGTCGTAACACCAGTCGTAGACGAGTGCCGCGGAGTAAATCGCCCGGCCGATTTCGCGGGTGATGTCGAGCATGTTGCCGAATTCCACGCAGCCGAGATAGTCACGCGTCAGTTTCACCGCTTCCTTGCCGATGGCGGTGTCGCCGGTCATGAGATAGACGAAGGCTTTATTGCGGGCGGCGGTTTCCAGCCGGGCGTCGTAATCGATGGAACCGGATTCGGGAGGCGTGAATTTGTAGGGCTTTTCCGCCTGTCGCTGCAGATTTTTCCAGACTTCGCGGTTTTCCCCCAGCTTCAGATTGGCCCGGATTTCGGGCAGCAGTTTCCGGGTGACCAGGAGGCGCGGGCGGTCTTTGGGCGGCAGATACTTCGGCACATAGGCGGCCACGGCGGCGGGAATGGCGGGGGGCGAGCATGGCGCGATGGTGATTTCATCCAGGGCCATACCTTCCGGCAGCCAGATTTTCACCGTGTCCCTGCCGCCGGAGAAGTTGAATTTTCCGAGGGTGTTCCGGGCGTATTCCCGCGGCTGCCACGGAGAGAAGGCGCAGAGGCGCTGTTTCAGCTGATCACCGACCGCGACGTCGACGCGGAGTGAAGCGGTTTTACTCAGGTTGAGGATTTCCCGGTATTTTTCCGGTGTGGCCGAAGTGACCGTGCGGATCTGGTAACGTCCTTCCGGCAGGGTGACTTCAAAACTCAAATCGGGTTCGCCACCCGGAGAGCTGCTTTGCGGTTTGACACCGGCTTTCAGCGCCAGCCCCTTGCCGCCGGCAAACTTGGGCTGATTGACGACTTCCACCCGGCCGGTGTGAAACCGGGCCGCTTCCGCCTGCAGCGTGATCGGTTTCCCGAGCGGCATTTTGCCGGGAGTCAGCGTAACGGAATCCACTCCCAGCCGGGGTTCGCGCGTCCAGAATTTCAAAACGTTGGAACCTTTTTCCAGGCGCACGGTACCGAGTGAGATTTCCGCTCCGTCGGCATGGGTGCCGGTGTGCATTTCGCCGACCGGTTCCTGATTGACGGTATAATAGAAGGAATCACTGCCGCCATCGGGCGCGTAAAAACGCAGCAGAATGTCATATCCTCCGGTTTTTTCCACGCTCAGCGGAATGACCAGATCCGCCGGGGTGTCCGGTTTGGGGGGATTTTTTAGCCGGACGGCGCCCTGCAGTCGGACGAGCTTGCCGCCGGAAGCGTTTTTCCGATTTTCAATCCGGATGTTTTTGGTTTCCGATCGACCGGATTCGGCTTCGACCGCCAGCGCCATGGCCGCCGCACCGGTCAGCAGCACGCCGCCGGCAACTAGAGACTTCCAGAGTTCCATCTTTCATCCTTTCGATTGTCGTTCGCTTCGCCGCTGCCGGGATGGGGCCGGGGAGCAAGAGGCGGCTGTCGTTTCTGGGGGGCGGTTTCAGCGGCAACTCGCTTCCGGAATCCCGTTCAGGCAGGAGAGAAAGTAGCATGGACTTCCCGCTTTGTCAATTGCCGGACAAATTTTCGCAACAAGTTTTCGGCGGATGATGAACCGGACGCCCCGGGTTTCCTGGCGCGGCGCGGCAGGGAAGGGGGGATTGGGCCCCGGGGAAGAGACTGAATAGATACTTTTATATGGAATTTGCTAAGCAATTTTTGTCAAGACGGTACGGAGTCTCGGAAAATTCGGTAAGATGGATTGAAATCATTGGTAAAAAACAAAAAAATCTTTTTTTGACTTGCATTTTTCATCGTTTTTGTTTATAATTGATTTTGTAAAACTATATAAATGTATAGAATTAAATGGAGAAGTGTGTCCCCTATGGAACGAGTGCTGAAATATCAGGAAATCGAAAGTTACATGCTGCAGGAATTGTCGAGCGGCCGTTTTGCGCAGGCGGACCGGTTTTTCACGGAAACGGACATTGCGCGACAGTTTCACGTGACTGCGTTGACGGCGCGCAAAGCCTTTGCGCAGCTGGAGAAGAAAGGCTATATCGTGCGCCGGCGCGGGCTGGGGACTTTCGTCAAGGCGCTCCCGGAACAGCCACAGCGGCTGGCGATGTTCAAACGGTGTATCATCGGCATCGCCACCGGAAAAGGCAATTTCGACAACGATCTCAAGCTGGGGCGCATGCTGATTGCCCTGTACCGGGCGATTGACGAGGCCGGTTATCTGGCGATGCTGGCGGGAGACGATTTAAGCATTCTGGTGGAAGTGGGAGTGCACGGTGTCGTCGCGCTGGAACAGATGGAGGCACGACAGGTGCGGCTGCTGCACCAGGCGGGGATCCCGGCGGTGGGGATGTCGCCGTCGCGCGGCGCTTTGCCGGGAATCGGCTTTGATTACGCGGAAGCGGCCGGTCGGATTGTGGAGTGCTTTCATCGGGGCGGCGGCCGGTGGCTGGCCATGGTGGGGGAGGGGAGAGACGCGTTGCTGGTGCGCAACCTTTTTGAGCAGAGCATTGCGGCGGCGGCCCGGAAACGGCAGATGCGGTTGTCCATGCTGGTGCCGCCGATCGGTTCGGCGCGGGAGATGCTGGCGGAACAGATGGACCGGCCGGAGCATCCCGATGCACTGTTCGTCATGAATTCCTGGTCGCTGGGGGCGGTGGCGGGTGTGCTGCGCGAACGGGGACTGGTGCCGGGCCGGGATGTGTCCGTGCTGGTGAACGGGTCCAATGCGCTGCTGATTCCGGGAACGCCGGGGTATTCTATCGTGGACATTGACGTGGACGCGGCCGCCAGGAACAGTGTGCAGCTGCTTCAGGGATTGATCCGTGACCCCGATGCGGAATATCCGCCGGTGTTGTCGCCTTACGGTCCCATCGTTGATCGCGGTTCGTTGATTCATGACGCAGTGTTGCAGCGGTCATGAGACCGGCAGAAGAGCGAACCGATCGTTGTTGCCGTACATAGTCTTCTGAAAACTAAGGAGCCTGCATGATGAAAGAGCAAATGCTGTGCGGAAGCGATTCCGTCCGACCGTGGTTATGGATGCCGGGGGTTTCGTGCGCCGGAAGAAAACGGCGGCGACAATTGGGTTGGAAGGAGTCTTTTACGCTGATTGAGCTGCTGGTGGTGATCGCGATCATCGCCATTCTGGCGTCCATGCTGCTGCCCGCCCTGAACAAGGCGCGTGAGCAGGCCAAGTCGATTTCCTGCTGCAACAATCTGAAGCAGTACAGCACCATGGTCGCCATGTACCAGGGGGATTTCGACTCCTATTTCCCGCATCAGAAGGAGATGAACCGGAACGTCGATCCCAATGTCTGGAACGGACACGGAAACCTGGCCATCGTGGTGTTGAACAAATATTACGGCATTTACACGCCTTTCGCCACCAAGCAGTTGTCGGCCGACGTCAACCGTCCTTATTCCAAGCTGATCAAATGCCCCGCCCGTTTCGACGCCATCGACCGTTACAACCGGCCGCATTACGGATACAACGTCTACCACATCGGTTCATCGCAGCGCTACATTTCCGGTGGAGACCGCAAAACCGCACCTCCGCTGAAGGTCGGCAGTCTGAAACGCTCCAGCAGAGTGGTGGTGTTCGCCGACATCGGGGTGTTCGACGGTTCGGGCAACTATCTTTACGGGACGCACGATTTGCTGGACAACGCCTCCTATGTCGGCAGCACCTACGGCATCATGTACGGGGTGCATGGTGATCGCGCCAATGTTTTCTGGGCCGACGGGCACGCCTCCAGCGTCAATCCCATCTCCTGCGGCAACGGCAATCCCGCCCGCTCTGACGATCCGGAGGCCAACAGCTATGATCGGTATTGAGCCAATGAAACGGATGATTTGGAGCGTGTTGCTGCTGGGATTCGGCGTGCTGGCGGAGGAAAACCTGCTGCTGAATCCGGGCTTCGAGCAGGGGGACGAACACTGGAAGACCTCCGAGTGGAGCCGGAAGGCAACTTCGGAATTTCAGATCGTTTCCGAGGGGGCGGCGTCCGGCAAGTTCTGCGCGAGGCGCAAGGCGACTTCCGAGGCGGACAATCTGGTGCTGTGGCAGCAGGTGGAGGTCGACGGCGCTCAGTCGCTGGAGTTGAAATTCAAGGCGAAACTGGAAATTCAGCTGGGGAAGGAGGGGGAGATTTCGGCCTCGTTTCTGACCTTTTCCAAAGATAAGAAAAAACTGCAATACGTGACCCGGCGTTTTTCCGCCGGCAGCGAGTGGCGGGAGTTTTCCTGGAATTTCCAGACGAAACCCGATACGCAATATGTTCAGATCTGTCTGCGGAACCGCGGGACGCCCGCCTTTTTCGACGATGTTTCGCTGCGGCGGGCCACGGGCGTGGTGGTGCGCCGGGCCGCATGGGATGCCGTCACGCGGAGCATTCTGCTGACCGTCGGCGTGCCGGAGCAGAATCCGCCTTCACAGCTGCGGATCGGCGTGAACGACGGTCCGGAGCAGGAGATCGCCATCACGCCGGTCCGGGGCGAGGCCGCGTGCCGGGTGCAGCTCCCGGAAGGAATCGCCGCCGGCACGGTCACATTGCTGGTGCGCGACGATTCATCGTCGGCCGCGTCCGCCCGGCAGTCGTTGACGATCCCGCGGCCGGTGTTTGCCCGGGCCGCGGGAATCCGGAAAAACAACTTCGTCCGGGAATTATACCGCGGCCGGATCACGGCCGGTGAACCGCTGACCATTCAGGCCGGACGGCGCGGCTGGATCCGCATTGTTCCGTCCCGCCCGGGCCGGGGACGACTGTTCCTCGACGACCGGGAAATCTTTCCCGACCGGCAGGATATGTTTCACCTGACCGACGGCAGAGGGGTGCTGAAACTGGTCGATGCCGAAGAAGCCGAACTGATCGTTCTGCGGATCCCGGAGATCATCCTCTGTGAATTCGATGAAACGCGTTCTCCACACCGCGAGTACATTCAGTCGGTGCGTAAACCGGCCGATCAGCTGGCCGCCGTCTGCAATACGCTGATGGTCTCCTTCGACGGCGGCAAGGAGATCGGCGGGGAGCAGATGGACGAGCCGTCCCGGCAATTCATTCAGAACTGGATGGCTTCCGGAAAAATGGCATACGGCCACGCCATGCGGCCGGGGTTGCTGAAGACGATCGCTCCCGAACAGAGCTGGGATTACTGGTCGCAGACCCTGGGGCTGACGCGGTTTCAGGGGCTGGCGCTGGACGAGTTCGCCTGGGAGACTCCGGACGACGCGGTGCATTACTGCGCGGCCGTGAAGAAGATCAGGGAAAAGTTTCCGGGGAAGCGTCTGCTGGCCTACTGCTGCGCCGCGTGGAACACGCATCAACGGACGGACGCTCTCCGGGATGAACTGATCGCGGGCGATCACCTGATCGCGCCGGAGGTGTACCTGCGGGAGGGGGCGGACGAAATCCGCGCCCGGCTTAATTTTCATGAAATGTTCGGCTATCTGAAAGCCTATCCGCGGCAGTATCCGGACATTCTGGACCGCATGGTGGTGGTGCTTTCCTGCGTCGATCGCCCGGAAAAGGGATATTACCGGCAGGATACGCGGCCTGACGTGAATTACTTTTATTTTTACGACATGCAGATGCATATGCTGGCCAATGATCCGGAATTCGACGGGCTGTACGGAATTACGGCGTGGATCAGCCGGTATTCGACGGGGGAGATGATGAGTTTCATGGCGGCGCTGTACCGGCACTACTGCCTGGAGGGGAACCGGAAACCGTATCTGAAGAATTGGCCGGTTTCGTATCGGCTGGACCATCTGCGGAATCCCGACTTCGCCGGACAGGCGGCGGGCTGGACGGTCCGGGGCGGCGTCGCCTGGGAGGTCATTCCCGGATATGGATTCGCGCGCGGCAGCTGCAATACCGACGGCGTCGGCGATGCCGTCGCCCGGATGTCTGTCGGAGCGGAACTGGAGCAGGAGCTCCGGGGATTGATTCCGGGGCAGCGGTATTCGGCGGAATTCTATTTCGCGGACGCCGAAGACGTGCGGGAGGGGAGGAACGCGCCGCTGGAAACCGGTTTGACGCTGGAGGTGCGGAACGCCGAAGTCCTGCCGGAGTTCGCGCGCGCCTGCTCGTTCAAAAGCCTGCACCGGTTGAAACCCCAGTTCGCGCAGGGGGGACCCACGATGGGCTATCAGCGCGTGGTTTTCAAGGCGCGGGAAAACGAAACGCCGCTCCTGCGGATCCGCCATCAGGGCACGCGGGACATGATCTGCAATTTCGTGCAGGTGCAACCTTATTTTCCGGAATACCGATGAAGCTGAATACTCTGACGTTTTCCCCGCCTGACGGGCGGGAGTTTTCCTGGTTTCATCCCGGAATCTGCGGGCCGCAGCCCGATCTGCTGCTGACGTTTCAGACCTGTTCCGGGCGGAGCGACTGTTACGGGGACCCCATGTGGAGCCGTTCTCCGGACGCGGGCGAAACCTGGGGAAACGTTCACTGGATCGAATCGCTGCGAAGCCGGCGCATTTCCGCACTGTTGCGGGAGGCCGTGGCGGACATCCGCCCGTTCCGGATGGGGGCGCGGCGGCTGGTGATGGGCTGCACGATTTTTTATGGAGCGAACGGCGCGGCCCGGTACGATGCCGCGCTCAGGAAGCTGCGTCCGCCGGCCCGGACGGTTTACAGCGTGCTGGACGGAGACTGCTGGGGCGGGCGGGAGGTGCTGGAACTGCCCGGGTGGGGGGATTCCCTGATCCAGCGGGTGGCCTGCGCACAGGTGGCGGTGCTTTCCGATGAGGAGGTGCTGCTGCCGTTTTATGTATCGCTGCCGCGCAACGAGGAGCATTTCGCGGTCGTTACGGCCCGGGCCCGTTTCGACGGGGCCCGGCTGGAAATCGTCGCAACAGGAGAACCCGTGCTGCTGGCGGCCGGGCGCGGGGCGCTGGAACCGTCGGTGTGGCGGAGTCCGCGCGGATTTGAATTGACCATCCGGGCCGAGGACTGCCGGGGATATCATGCGACATCGCGGGACGGACTGCGCTGGGGGGAGTGCCGACCCTGGTGCTGGGAGGACGGGACGGAGTTGGAGATGTCGTCGACGCAGCAGCACTGGTTCGGCGCCGGCGACCGGCTGTTTCTGGCTTACACGCGGAGGACGCCGGAAAATCAGGACCATTTCCGTTTCCGGGGGCCGGTTTTCTGCGCGGAATACGACTGGCGTCGCGAGGCGCTGCTCCGGGAGAGTGAGACGGTGGTGATTCCGCTGGAATCCTGCGCCGGAGTCCGGGGGCGGCTGGGCAATTTTCATGTGGCCGAGGTGGCCGCTGGGCGGTTCATTCTGAGTGACGCGGCGCTTTTTCTGTTTCCTGACGGGCGGTTCGAGTCCCGTTTGAAATTAGTGCGTATGGAAATTTGACGAAGGGAAAATCAGCAAATGAAATACGATCTTTATTCCGCCATGCCGACGCCGATGGACCGGCGGGGCAATCTGGACGAGGCGTCCCTGGCGCGGATGATTGAAAGGAACCTTGCGGCGGGGGTTTCCGGATTTTTTTCCAGCGGCAACATGGGCGAATGGAGCCAGTTGTCGCGGGCGATGAAAGTGGCGCTCGCCGTTGCCTCCCGGCAGGCGATCGGGAAGGCAGGGGTACTGCTGGCGGGTGTGACCGAAACCGGATTGCAGGAGACGCTGGCGACGATGAAGGCGGTGGAACGCCGGGCCGCCCCGGACGCGGTGGTGGTGATGCTGCCGCCGCCGGCGACCTGCAGAATTCATCCGATCACCTATCTACGCGCGGTTCTGGATGCGGCGACGTGTCCCGTCTATTATTATCATTGCCCGCCGGTGACGGGGGTGCAGTTCCATGCCGGGGAATTTGCCCGGCTGCTGGAGCATCCCCGGCTGGCCGGGATCAAGAATTCCGCGGGGGATATCGGGGTGCGCAAGGAACTGCTGAAGCTGAAACGGGATTTCGATTTCAGGCTTTTCGAAGGGCACGAATGGGGGATCGACGAGGCGTTGATCGCGGGGTGCGACGGGGCGCTGTGCGGACTGGCGGCGCTGGCCGGGCGGCCCATGATGGAAATCGTGCGGGCGGTGGAGCGGGGGGATTTCCGCGCGGCGCGGGAGGCGCAGTTTAAAATGCTGGATATTTACCACGGCATTTACGGAGTGGACACCGCGACCGTTCAGAACGCCCACAAATATGCGCTGTACCGGCTCGGCGTGTTTGCCACTCCCCGGTGCCGCATCGTTTCCGACGATTCCCTGAGCGACGCGCGCAAAGCCGAAATCGACGCCACGCTGGAACGCTTCCGGTCGGATCTGGCCTGAACGGCGAAGGGCGGGCCGGGCCGCCGCTTTCGGCGGTCGCCTGGATTTACGTTCGAGCGGCCGGGCGGACCTGTTCGACCAAATTCATGAAGGTTCGACCATAGGCGACGTAGGCGGCGATGGCCGCCTGGTCGCGTGCCGCCGCATCGTCGGCGAGGAAGCGCAGCGGCAGGTGCGGCTCGATGGAAAAGCCCCCATCGTAACCACGCGCCAGCAGGTCTCCGACGATTTTTGCCACCGCGCCGTCGCCTTCTCCCGGAAGCGTCGGGAGTACGGCGGCGTTTTCCGCAGAGGCGGCGAAGCGGCGGCCGTCCTTGATGTGCACGTGAACGACCTCGTCCCGGACCTGCCGGTAGAATTCCCAGGAGTCCTGCAGCCGCTCGCCGGTTTCCGGGGTGCCGCGGTCGACGGTCCAGAGGGGATTGCCGGTGTCGAAAATCAATTTCAGCGCGGGAGACTGGATTTTTTCCAGCAGCCGCAGCGAATGCCGGGCGGACTGACCGCCGTAATTGCGGCAGTTTTCATGGGCATATATCACGCCTTCCTCCTCGCAGCGGTGGACGAGTCGGGCGACTTTGGTGAAGACGGCTTTTTCCACTTCCGGATCGAAGGGCGGGCGCTGCGACTGCATCAGGAAACTCATGCCGCGCAGCATCCGACATTTCAGGCGGCGCATCCGCGTCAGCGCCCGTTCCAGCATGGCCAGGCTGCGTTCGAAGTCTTCATCACTGAGGGGATCGCACTGCCAGTTCGCCACCGCTGATCCCAGACAGGGAACCTGAATGCCGGCGTCCTCCAGTTTCCCGGCAACCTCGTCGAAAGCGGCCTCGTCGAGATCGTGAAACTGAGTCTGGCCGACATAACGGGGCTCGATATGGCGCCAGCCGAGGGCGAGGGTGGCCGCAATCTGGCCGTCGATGGCGCGGGAGGCTTCATCCGCAAATCCGCAGTAGAACATGGAAGACTCCTGTTGGTTGTTTGAATTGAAGCATGAACAAGAACTCCGGCGGAAAACCATCCGGCAAGCGTGGCCAGCGTTTCCCGCTCCTAAGGTGTTTTTGCATTTACGTTTACTTTAAGTCCGGGAAACGGTGATTGCAAGAGGGGGGTGCCGGTGATCGAGGACCTTTTTTGTCGGAAAACAGAGAAATCAGGATGTAAAAAACCGGTTTTATCTTGCTTTTTACGGGAAATCGTGCCATATTATGAAATGAAAAAATGGAAATCGGACGGGAGAAGACGGAAAAGGATTCCCCTCCTGTCATCCGGAAAGGTGGCATCATGGCGCATCTGCCGAAATATGAACAGGTCAAACGACAACTGCTGACCGAACTCCGCTCCGGCGTCTATCCGGCGGGGGAACGGATTCCCACGCGGGAGGAACTGATTACTAAATTCGGCGTGACCCGGACCACCATCAATCAGGCACTGAAGGAGCTGGTGGATTGCGGTGTGCTGAGCACCAGCCGCCGGGGAGGGACGGTGTTCACCGGACAGCAGCCGCCGCGGCGGGTCGCGTTCGTGTCCCAGCTGGAGCGCAGTCTGCCGGGGACGGGGGTGCACGGAGAAACCGCGGAGATGAGTCTGCTGAATCCGCTGCTTTACCGGGCCGGGGAGTTCAATCTGGAATTTATCGACATCAAACACTTTACGCCTTCTCCGGAGTTCGTGGAGCGGTACGACTGCCTGGTGGCGGTGATGTCGCAGGACGCGCAGCTGGAGGCACTTTCGGCATTTCCGGACAAGGTGCTGTTCGTCAACCGTTACGGCGCGGAGCTGAATTACGTTTCCACCAACCACCGGGCGGCGGTCCGGGAACTGGTGCGGCACAACGTGACGGCGGCGGGGGGCAACGCTCAGATGTTTTTCATCACAGCCCGCAGCGGCGGGAGCTGTTTTGTGGAACGGGAACGCCGGGCGGGGTTTGTGGACGAATGCGCGGCCGATCAGCTGTTCTACCGGATCTGCGAGGCGGAGACGACGGATTACGACGAGGTATTCCAGCTGCTGTGCGAGCTGCCGATCGTACCGGGAAAGCCGGTACTGATGTGCGCGCCCTCGCTGGCGTTCTCCGGCGCGGTGATTCAATGGGCCCGGCAGCGGCAGCTGCGGTTCGGGGTGGACCTTTTTTATTCGGATTTCGACAATCCGCATGCCCGGCGCACCACCGGAGAATACATCGTGTCTGCGGTACAGGACTACTCCGCGATGGGGCAGGAGATTTACCGGGCGCTGCAGAACTGGGGCAGCGGAAAAATTCAAACCTTCATTCCCTGTCGGACGGTCGACTGATTCGGCGATCGCCCCTGGTACGCCCCGGAGCGGCGGAACATTATGTTGGAAAATATTGTTATTCGCGACGCAAGTCAGCATAATCTTAAACATATTGATGCGGTGATTCCGCGCAATAAACTTGTCGTGATCACCGGCCTGAGCGGGTCGGGAAAGTCTTCGCTCGCCTTTGACACGCTTTACGCCGAGGGGCAGCGGCGTTATGTGGAGAGCCTCTCCGCCTACGCCCGGCAGTTCCTCGACCGGTTGCAGAAACCGAAAGTGGAGCACATTGAAGGACTTTCGCCCGCCATCGCCATCGAGCAACGCACCGCCGGGGGCACGCCCCGTTCCACCGTGGCGACGGTGACGGAAATATACGATTATCTGCGGCTGCTGTACGCGCATGTCGGTATTCCGCATTGTCCCCGCTGCGGCCGGAAACTCGAATCCCAGTCGGCGCAGAAAATCGCCGAATTGCTCGCCGCCGTCGAACCCGGGCGGAAACTGATGTTGCTTGCGCCTTTCGTGGTCGGGCGCAAGGGAGAGCACCGGGATGTGCTCGCCAATTTGCGTTCCGAAGGGTTCGTCCGGGCCCGTATCGACGGCGAAATCGTGCTGCTGGACGAATTCGGCGAGGCGGTTCCGGACAAGAACAAACGTCATACCATCGAAGCCGTGGTGGACCGCCTGGTGTCGGGCCGGATGGATTCCGCGCGGCTGACCGACTCGGTGGAGACCGCGCTGCGCCACGGCAACGGCATTGTTACCGTGCTGGTGGAGAATCCCGATCCCACCGGGCCCGCCTACCTGGAGGAACAGCACAGCGAAAAACTGGCCTGTCTTGCCTGCGGCGTCAGTTACGGGGAACTTCAGCCGCGGAATTTTTCCTTCAACGCCCCCTACGGGGCCTGTCCTGAATGCAACGGACTGGGGATTCTGCAGGTTATGGACCCGGCGCTGGTGATTCCGGACGATTCGCTGTCCATCAAAAACGGTGCGATTCCGGGTTGGCGGCGGGGACCGCGCCACCTGATCATGTATTACAATCTGCTGCTGCGCAAAATTGCCGAATGCTGGAACTGTCCCGACATGCTGACCCGGCCGTTCCGGGAGCTGCCGGAATCCATCCGGAAACTGCTGCTGTACGGGAGCGGCGACGAGCCGCTGGAATTCGACTACTACATGCACGGACGCAAATACCGCTGGAGCAAGCCGTTTGAGGGAATTTTGGAAAATCTGCGCCGGCGCATGGTCGAAACCGAATCGGATTCCGTTCGCGAACGGCTGAAGGAATATCTCTCTCCCCGTGTCTGCCCGGCCTGCAAAGGCGCCCGCCTCAATCCGGTCAGTCTGGCGGTGACGGTCGGGGGACTCGGCATTCACGAATTCAATGCGCTTTCGGTGGACCGGGCGCTGGAGTTCGTCGAAAACCTGAAACTGGAAGGCGAGGCGGCGGTGATTGCCGGGGATGTGCTCAAGGAAATCCGCAGCCGGCTGACGTTCCTGCGCGACGTGGGGTTGAGCTATCTGACGCTGGACCGGATCAGTCATACCCTTTCCGGCGGCGAGGCGCAGCGCATCCGACTGGCGACCCAGCTGGGCTGCGGCCTGGTCGGGGTGCTGTACATCCTGGACGAGCCGAGCATCGGGCTGCACCAGCGGGACAACGACCGGCTGCTGGATACGCTGGCCCGGCTCCGGGATCTCGGCAATACCGTGCTGGTGGTGGAGCACGACCTCGACACCATCAACCGGGCGGATTATGTGCTGGACCTCGGGCCTGGCGCGGGGCGGCTCGGCGGGGAACTGGTGGCCGCCGGAACGCCGGAGGAAATCAAGCGTTCGGAACGGTCTCTGACCGGGGCGTTTCTGGCCGGACGGCGCGAACTGGCGGTGCCGGAAAAACGCTGCCGGGGGAACGGCAGAAAAATTTCCATCCGCGGTGCGCGGCACAATAATCTCAAGAATATCGACGTGGACATCCCGCTCGGCACCTTCTGCTGCGTGACCGGGGTTTCCGGTTCCGGCAAGAGTTCGCTGATCAACGAAATTCTGGTGCGGGCGCTCAACCGGCAGCAGAAAATCCAGGATCTGCCGCCCGGAGAACACGATGCCATCCGGGGACTTCAGTACGTGGATAAGACGATCGTCATCGATCAGAGCCCGATCGGGCGGACGCCGCGTTCGAATCCGGCGACCTATACCGATGCGTTCGGGGCGATTCGGAAACTGTTTGCGGAACTGCCGGAATCGAAGGTCCGGGGCTTCGGCCCGGGCCGGTACAGCTTCAACGTCAAAGGCGGGCGCTGCGAAGAGTGCAAGGGGGACGGCATTAAGAAGATCGAAATGCAGTTCCTTTCGGACGTTTATGTGGAGTGTTCCGCCTGCGGCGGGCGGCGTTTCAACAAGGAAACGCTGTCGGTACATTATAAAAAACGCAGCATTGCCGACGTGCTGGAGATGACCGTCAATCAGGCTGCGGAATTTTTTGACGCATTCCCCGCGCTTTCCCGGAAACTGGCGACGCTGCGGGAAGTCGGGCTCGGTTATGTGCAGCTGGGCCAGCCGGCGACCACGCTTTCCGGCGGGGAGGCCCAGCGGGTGAAACTGGCCGCCGAACTGGCCCGGGTGCCGCGTGGTCATACCCTTTATGTGCTGGACGAGCCCACCACCGGGCTGCATCTGGCGGACATTGAGCAATTGATGAAAGTGCTGCTGAAGTTGCGCGACCTCGGCAATACCGTGCTGGTGATCGAACACAACCTCGACGTGATCAAGTGCGCCGACTATGTGCTGGATCTCGGGCCGGAAGGCGGTTCCGGCGGCGGCGAACTGGTGGCCTGCGGCACTCCGGAAGAGGTGGCGCGGGTGGAAGCGTCCCATACCGGACGTTATCTGCGGCCGTATTTGAAAGGGAAAGAAACGCCATGCTGCTGAAGGTCTTCATGGCGATTCTGGAGACGTTTATCGTCTTCGGATTCGGGGTGTTCGTCTGGAAAAAAGGCATGATCCTGCCGGAGGATCTGGACAAACTGGGGAAATTGACACTGGACTTCTTTTTCCCGATGCTGACCTTTTCCACGATTACGTCGAGCTTCGAGCCGGGGCGGTTGAACGAACTCTGGCTGATGCCGGTGCTCGGGTTCGGGCTGATGGCGTTCGGCGGCCTGGCCGGATGTTTCTTCAAAAAGTTCATGAAGAACCGCACGCCGGAGCGGGAACGAACTTTTCACCACATCTGCGCGATCAATAATTACGTTTTTCTGCCGCTGATCGTCCTGCAGAACATCGGCAACGACCGCCATATTGCGTTGCTGTTGATGATGAACGTCGGTTCGACCGTCGGCTTCTGGACGATCGGTATCATGACGTTGAACGGCGGCGGCAGCTGGGCGCAGTCAATTCGAAGCATCTGGTCGATCAACCTGGCGGCGGTGATTGCGGCGCTGGTGGTTTCCTTTCTGGGGATTCCGGTGACCGGACCGCTGGCCAAGGCGATCCGCAGCATGGGCGACATGGCGGTGCCTTTCATGCTGCTGCTGATCGGCATCGCGCTGGCTCAATGCTGGCGCCGGATCTGGACGCACAAGTTCGACATGACCTATCTCACGCTGATCCGGCTGCTGGTGATTCCGGTGCTGCTCGGGGTGTTGCTGAAACTGCTGCCGCTGCCGGCGGATGTGTTGCTGGTGACGCTGGTGGTGGCGCTGATGCCGGCAGCTTCCAGTTCGGTGCTGGTGGCGCGACGTTACGGCGGCTGTGAGGACTTTGCGGGACAGGCGATTATTATTACCACGTTGATTTCCCTGCTGACGATTCCGCTGTTGCTGCGGATGTTTCTCGGCGAAGCCGGGGTGTGAAAACACGGCGTGGGCGGACGGCAGCGGAAGAATAAACCGGGAAGGAGGGTATGATGGCACCGTTTCTGGTCGGTATCGGCGGCGGCAGCGCCTCCGGTAAGAGTTTTCTGGCGGAACACCTGGTGGCGCGCCTGGCGGGACGGCGGGTGGAGGTGATGCACACCGACACGTTTTTCCGGAAGGAGAAGCCGCGGATGAAGTCCCGGTTTTCAGGGAATTTACTGGAGGATTTCAATCAGCCGGCGAGTTGGGATCTGGAGCGGTTTGTCGCGGCCTTTGACGAAGCCGCCGGATCCGATGCGGAGGTGGTGGTGGTCGAAGGGATTTTCGCGCTGTATCTGGAAACGGTGCGGAATCGTTACGATTTGACGGTGTTTGTGGATACGCCCTCGGACGAGCGTTTCTACCGGCGGATCCGGCGCCGCATGGCACTGGGGGTGACGCTGGAGGAGGAGGCGGATTATTTCCTCGGAACCCAGCGTTTCCGGCACCAGGAGTTTTATGAACCGCTCCGGGGCGTCGCCGACATCGTGATCAACGGCAGCGACATCACCGCGCGCAAAGTTGCGGTCGTGGCCGCCTACATTCAGTCCATGTTGCCGCCGCCGGCGAACCGGCAGGGCGGTACCGGGGAATAAGACGTTGCGCCGTTTCCCGCCGGACGTTCAGCGCATTCCCGGACGGGCCGGAGCGCCGCCACGCCGGGCGCTGCACGGGGTGTACCCGCCGGGAAAGAGGCGTCCCGGGCGGACTTCAAGGCGTATGGCCAGCTCCAGCGGCGTGGCGGCGGCGCATTCGCGCTGCATCGCCAGCAGCAGATGCGCGGCGGCTTCGGCGTCCGCCGCGGCGTTGTGGTGGTGGAAGCGATGGCCGATGAAGTCGCACAGGGTATTGAGTTTGTGATTTTCCAGCTGAGGCCAGAGCCGGGCGGCGGTTTTGCAGCTGCATAGATAGGTGCATTCCGGATAGGGCAGGGCGTACGTGTCGCAGAGGGCGCGCAGCACTGACAGGTCGAAGGCGGCGTTGTGCGCTACGACGAGGTTGCCGGTGAGCAGCGGCAGGAGTCGGGGGGCGAGTTCCCCGAAGTCAGGGGCGTTTGCCACGTCGGTTTCGCGGATGCCGTGGATGGCGACGTTGAAAGGATCGAAACGAGCGCACTCCGGAGGCGGTTTGATCAACTGTTCGGCGGTGAAGGAGACCGCATCGTCGGTGATGATGGCGATGCCGACGGAACAGGCGCTGGCGCGCGCGGCGTTGGCGGTTTCAAAGTCGATGCAAATGGTTTTCAAGGGCGGCTCCTCCGATGGTTTCCGCGTGACGCCGGAAATGGCCCGGTGTCATGCCCCTTTTTTTGTGATACAGTCGCGAAAAATAGCCGGCATCCGCGTAGCCGACCGCTGCTGCCGCCTCCTTGACCGACAGGCCGGGGCCGGCGGTCATCAGTTGTTCGGCCCGGGATAGTCGCAGTTCGATCAGCAGTTCCTGAAACGACATCCCCAGCTTGCGGCGGAGCTGATGCGTTACCGTGGACGGACTGCAATGCAGCTGCCGGGCGGCATCGGCGACGGTCAGGGGCTCGGCGCAGTGACGGCGCAGCCACCGCTCCAGCTCCCGGATGGAGATGGAGTCCTTGCGGACAATCAGTTCGTGGTCGACGATGTAGTCGACGATCATTTCGAAAAGCCCGAGCACCGGTTCCAGCCGCTCCGGAGCAAATTCCGGCAGGGCGCGGTAGGTTCTGAGGAGTTCCCCGCGCCGCTCCGGGGGACAGCGCCGCAGAACGTTCTCCGGCGGTTCCGGGGCGGTTCGGAATTGCCCGAACATGGCAAATCCCAGCAGTTCCCCGCCCGCCCGGATGGGGGCGATCGCCTCTTCCACTCCAGCGTGACAGCGGTAGGGATAGAGCCTTCCCCGGGCGAGACAGCGGTTCCGGGCGGTCCGGTCGTTGGCTTCGCAGTCGGCACGGGAACAGACTGCCTGCTGAATCAAATCACAGTAGGGGGCGTTCTTCCGCCGCCGGCGGCGGATTTCTCCGTCCGGGGTACAGAACAAAATAGGAACGCCGAAACTATCCGAGAAATTCTGGAAAATCCGGTTGATGCGTTCGTCCAGCAGCAGTTCGAGATCTTGTTTCATCGGCGCTTCCTTGTGAATACGAATGACTCAACTGGATTAAGATAGCGCATTTTTGCCTGATTGTCCAGTTTTTTGCCGTCTTCGCCATTCACAAACGGAGGAAAATCCGGTAAACTATGGCAGAGTGAATGCACCGTTCCGGAAATCTTCACGCAGAAAGGAAAACAGGATCATGGAACCCGTCAAAGTCGGAATCATCGGTCTCGGATTCATGGGTACCACTCACTTCGCCATCCATCAGGGCAATCCCAAAAGCCGCGTGGTTGCCGTCGCGGACATCGATCCGGACAAGCGCGCCGGCGACATCCGCAAGGTGGTCGGCAACATCGGCGGCGGCCGGAATGATCGGATCGATCTGACCGGCATCCGGGTCTATGAGGACGCTGCCGCGCTGCTGGCCGATCCGGAAGTGGAGGAAGTGGATATTTGCCTGCCGACCTACCTGCATGCCGACGTGGCCATCGCCGCGCTGCGCGCCGGCAAGCACGTACTGCTGGAAAAGCCGGTGGCGCTCAATTATGACCGGGCCGCGGCCATCGTCGCCGCCGCCAGGGAGTCGGGGCGCTGTTTCACCGTCGGAATGTGCGTGCGTGCCTGGCCGGAATACCGTCGGGCTTTTGAAGCGGTCGCCTCCGGGCGGTTCGGCCGGATTCGCAGTGCCTTTTTCAAACGCTTTTCCCCGAATGTGGACGGGAACGGCTGGCAGAACTGGTACATGAAGGACGAGCTCAGCGGCGGCGCGCTGCTGGACCTGCATATGCACGACATCGACGAAGTGCTCTATTTCTGCGGCCGTCCGAAGGCTGTGTCTTCGGTCGGGACCACTTATCACACCGGGATTTATGATCACGTGTTCACCCTGTACCATTTTGATGCCGAAACGCCCGCGGTCTGCGCCGAAGGCGGGTGGTCCGCCGCGAAGACGGCGCCGTTCGAAATGAGTTTTCAGCTGATCTGCGAAAAGGCGACGATCATCAGCGGTCCGGCGGGAATGTTTTTCTACCACACCGACGGGACGGTGGAAAAAGTGGAATTCGAGGCCGGATCGATGCCGACCGGGTGGCATGTCGAAATCGACCATTTTCTGGATGCCGTCCGGGGCCGGGCGGATGTCCGGAAGTTCCTGCCGCTGCAGGATATTCTGGACGGAGTGGCCGTCTACGAGGCGGAACGCCGTTCACTGGAACAGGGCGGGGGCGCCGTCGCCGTCGATTATCGCTGAATATTCATAACTGGAGGAGAGAAAAAATGAAATATTACGCCGCATTGAATGCCTGGGTGCTGGGGGGCTTCGGAGGCGAACGCGATGCCTTCGCCTGCATCGACGACGCCGCTGAATTCGGTATGGACGGAGTGGAATTGACCATCGGCGACGTGGTGCCCTGGGGAACCACCGCCGATGAATGTCGCCGGATCCGGGAATACGCCCGGGAACGGGGGATCGGACTGCGTTCGGTGGCGAGCGGCTGCGGCTGGAGCCGGCCGCTGAGCTCGCCGAACGAGGAAGCGCGCCGCGACGCGGTGGCGATGGTCCGGGATTATCTGCGGATTGCCGCGGAGCTGGGGGCGGAGTGTGCGCTGGTGATTCCCGGAGTGGTCAATGCCGGATGGGATCCCGCCTGTCCGGTGACTCCCGCGCCGGTGGTGTGGCGTCAGGCGACCAAATCGATCCGGGAACTGCTGCCCGTGGCGGCGGAGTGCAAGGTGGCGATCGCCTGTGAAAACGTCTGGAGCAAATTTCTGACCGATCCATTTGCCATG
>CASDQW010000120.1 GCA_949282965.1 uncultured Lentisphaeria bacterium | reverse complement strand
CGGGCCCCGCCGCAGCTGCCGCCGGCGCGGCGGCCGGAGCCGGAACTGCCATAACCGGCGCGGCAGCGGTCAGGACCGCCGTCGGGCCGCGCTTGATACAGAGATTATACGCTTCAGCCTCGACTTTGAACTCCGTCAAATCATTCTCGGCCATCAGCTTGACAATCGTTTTGATTTCTTCGATTTTCATTTCCGTTTATGATCCCTTTTCATTCTCTGTTGAGGGCACCGGCGAAACGCGTTCCTGTTACGGTACGCGGACCGCCGTCATCATGGATCGCCATGCCCGACCGTCTCAACCGGCCGGCGCAATTCCTTTTTCATGTTCCCGCCGGGCCTCGTCCCGGCGCAACTTCTCCGCCAGCGCCAGCAACGCCAGCCGGTAACTGTCCGCCCCGAACCCGGCAATCACGCCGCAGCATACCGGAGCGGTCAGCGAATGATGCCGGAATTCCTCCCGGCCGTTCACATTGCTCAGATGAATCTCCACTGCCGGCAACCGAACCGCGGCCAGCGCATCCCGAATCGCCACGCTGGTATGCGTATACGCGGCCGGATTGATCAGAATCCCGTCGGTCCCGTCATCCATGGCGGCCCCGATCCGGCTCACAATCTCGCCTTCGCTGTTCGACTGAAAGGCCGTCAGTTCCAGTCCCAACTCCGCAGCCAGCGCCTGCTGCGCCGTCACGATGTCATCCAGCGTGACGGTGCCGTAAATTTCCGGTTCGCGCCTGCCCAACAGCTGCAAATTCGGACCGTTGATCAACAGTACCTTCTTCATAACGCTTTACTATAGCACACGATTCCTGCTTTTTCCAGTATTCCGTTCAACGCCCGGACTCGGGCGGCAGCGGCACCACTTCCAGCACGGGGGCCGGCTGCATCTCCAGCAGTTGCTTTTCCTCCAATGCCGCCGGAGCTCCCCCCTGCGGCACAGACGACTCCGCTCCCGAATCCGACGTCAGTGCCAGCACCAGCAACGTCAACAGCACCGTAATGAAAAACACACCGGCCCCCGCCACCAGCAGAATCCTCTTCAGCAGAATCGGATTCTCCTCCGACAGCTCCATATCCACCACGGACTTCGACGGATCTCCCGGTGCCTCATACTCCAGCCGCTGTCGGATATCCGCCGTCAGAGACTCCATCAGTGCGTCGTCAACGCCGTAAAACGCACACAGGGTTTTGACGTAAGCCAGCACATATACCACCGGCGGCAGCGAGGAATAATCTTCCGCCTCGATCGCCTCAATATAAATGCTGCGGATTTTCGTTGCCTCTCCGACTTCCGAGGGACTCATCCGGCGCTGCTGCCGGAGTTCGCGCAAATAAGCGCCGAAACCCGCCTGCTCGCCGCTTTCGCCCCCTGGACGGCGGAATGCCGGTCGCGGCGGCGGCGCCGCCGTCGTCGCCGGAGGCCGATCCGGAGTCCGCCCTGGAACCGGATGTGATTCCGGTCTGACGGCGGTGACCGGTGGCGGAACCGACGCTTCCGAAACCGTTTCCGTTTCCGGTACGGAACGCGGTCCGGGCAACGGTATGGAAGCTGGAACAGCGACATGTCCCGACAGCTGGGAAACGGCTCCGGCCGACGTTTCGGCCGACGTTTCGGCCGGCGTCTCCGAAACGTCATCGAACAGCGGCAGCGAATCTTTCCGCGCCTGATTCTGCGTGTCTTCCATAGCTTATCCCTCTATTTCATCAAAAATCAGAATTTCCCGTTTGCTCCCACCGGGCAGCGGTGGCCCGACAATGCCCCGCGCCTCAAACAAATCAATCAGCTCCGCCGCCTTGTTGTATCCGATACCCAGACGGCGCTGCAGATAACTGGTGCTGGCCTTCCGCTCCATAATAATGATTTCCAGCGCTTTGCGAACATTGTCTCCGTCCCCCGGCCGCAGGTATTTCCGCACCAGCGGCGCAATATCCCGCAAATCCTCCGCATCCATGTCTTCGTCGTCGTCCGCTCCGTCCGCGCCCCCTTCGTCCGTTTCGCCCTCGGCCATCACCTGGGCATTGAACTGCTGCGGCGCCTGAGCGGAAACGAATTCCACCACCTTCTTGATGTCATTGTCGTCCACCATCGCCCCCTGGATCCGTTCCAGCCCGGCGCTGCCCGGCGGCAGATACAGCATATCCCCCTTGCCCAGCAGGGTTTCCGCTCCGTTCTGGTCGAGGATAACCTGACTGTCCACGCGCTTGCCGACCATAAAGGCGATTTTCGTCGGCAGGTTGGCCCGGATCACACCGGTTACGATTTCGCGACTCGGTCGCTGCGTGGCGATGACGATGTGAATCCCTGCCGCCCGTCCTTTCTGAGCGATACGCGCGATGGAGGTTTCCACATCCTTCCGGGCGTCGGTCATCATCAGGTCGGCCAACTCGTCCACAATCACCACCAGCACCGGCAGCGTATCGGGAATCGGCAGACCGTCGTCATCCAGCACCGGTTCCGGCGGCAATGTCCGGGCGTTGTAGCCGCGCAGGTTTTTCACTCCGGCCCGGGCGAGAATCCGGTACCGCTTTTCCATCTCCGCCACTGCCCAGCGCAGGGCGATGGGCACTTTGCGCGGGTCGTTGACCACCGGCGTAATCAGGTGCGGCAGCGTCCGGTACGCCTCATGCTCCACCACCTTCGGGTCTACCAGAATCAGCCGCAGCTCGTCCGGCCGAAACCGGAACAGCAGACTCATGATCAACGTATTCATGCAGACGCTCTTCCCGCTCCCGGTCGCCCCGGCAATCAGCAGATGGGGGGCTTTGGCCAGATCCAGAATCACCGGTTTCCCGGCCACGTCGCGCCCCAGCACAATCGGAATTTCAGCGGAAGTCTCCTGCCACTGCTTCGACTCCATGACCGAACGCATGAATACGGCTTCGGCCCGGCTGTTCGGGGCTTCCACCCCCACCACGTTCCGGCCGGGGATCGGCGCCAGAATCCGCACGCTCTGCGCTTCCAGCTCCATGGCGATGTTGGATTCAAGATTGACGACTTTTTCCACCTTGACACCGGGAGCCAGCTGAATTTCGTACCGGGTCACCCGCGGTCCGCTGATATGGTTGACCACGGTACCGTCCACCTTGAAGTTATCCAGCGTCCGCTGGAGAATTTCCCGGCAGCGCACGATGGACTCGATATTTTCGCCGGTGGCTTCCGCCCCTTTGCTCAACATGGTAATCGGCGGCAGCGTATAACTCCCGAAAAGCGACACCCGCCCGCGTTTGCCTTCTTCAACAATCCGGGTGTCCGGATCCGCGCTGTTGCGTTTGCCGCCCTCCGTACCGGACATCGCCGCCCGCAGCGGCGGCGCAGCCGGAATTTCCGGCAGCTCCGGAGTCTGTTCAATCTCCGGCTCCAACGGAGATGAAGCGGTTTGCGCCGCGGCTTCTTCGGCGGCGTGACTGCGTTTCAGCGCTTCCAGCGCGGCCCGGGCTCCGCCCAGAAATCCGCCGCTTCGTTTCGGCGGCGGTTCCGGAGCCGTCATCGGCACGGCAGCCGGCGGCGGCACCACCGGCGGCGAAACCTCCTGTCCCTCACGCCCCATGGCGGCGGCCAGCGCCTCCACCCGACTGCGCGGAACCTCTTCCGCCGCAGCGGATTCCCGGCAGGCCAGGCGCGCTGCCACCAGCCGGTGGAAATCCGCCAGATAAATCATCACCGCACCGCCCAGCAACAATGTCCAGCCCGTCACCATGGTCCCGATCGGTCCGATCAGGCGTCGCAGCCAGCCTTCGGGCAACGGCGGATTCTCCACCTGCGGTGCGGCGAAAAACTGACCGATCACCCCGCCCGGCAACGCCTGCTGCGGCGTCTCCGCCCGTCCGAGTCCGAACCGGTCGGTCAGCTCGGCAAAGGTCTCCGGCGCTATGGCGAACAACAGCATGGCCCCCAGCATCATCAACACCGCACCGCCGAGAAACCGGAGCCGGTGCCCCCGTTCCGGCAGGAATGACCGGAACATCCCCAGCAGCAGCAACCCGAGAAACAGATACGCGGCAAAGCCGCAACAGATGAACAATGCGTAAGACAGATGCGCACCGAGGTTGCCGATCCAGTTTTCCGGCGGCGCGTCCGTACCGCCCCCGAGAGCGTCCATATCCCCCGGAGCGTAGGAGACGATCGCCAGGATCAGCATCAGTGCGAATGCACAGAAAAACACATGGCGCACCTTGAAACGCCGCGGTTCCTCCCTGTCGGTCCGCCCGATGCCGTTGCCTTTATCTCTGCTCATCGTCCCCAAAAAAACAACTTCCCCATTTGCATTCAGTTCGTTCGCGGATTACAATATGCCGGATCAGTCCTCTTTGCAAGCACAAAACCACATTCATTCAGGAATAAATCGCCATGAAACGCGTTACCCGGGAACTCTTCAACGAACTGCTCGAAAAAGCCGCCGCCAGCCCCCGCCGCCGATCTCACCACAATTTTCATCCGACCCTGGAGGATCCCATCCACCGCCTGTTGATCGGCGCCATGCCGGACACGGTTTTCCCCACACACCGGCATCGCACGAAATGGGAACTGTTCACGCTGCTGCATGGTGAGGTCGAGGCTGTCTTTTTCGACGACAACGGCCGGGAAACCGAGCGCCTTGTGCTGTCTCCGGACGGTGCCTGCTCCGCGTTGGAAATTCCCGCCGGGAAATGGCATCTCTACCGGGTACGGCAGCCTTCCGTCATTCTGGAGGTCAAACCCGGCCCGTATGAACCGATCGGCCCGGAAGACACCGCCGATTTCGCCTGAGTGTTCGGCATCAGTCGATCCGGAGTGTCCCCGGCATCCAGATCCGCCGGCGCGGCCGCCCCGGGTATTCGATCAACGTGCAGCATTCTTCGAATGCGGCGCGACCGACCTCCTGCCAGTCCACCGCAATGGTGGGAAACGTCGCGAAATCCGACACCAGCAACCGTTTGCCGTCCACGCCGAGCACACAGGTGTCCGTCGGCAGCGAACGCCCGGGAAAACGCTCGGCATAACGCTCGCAATAGTTCTGCAGCAGATTGTCGGAAGTGAAGAAATTCCCGCTATCCGGGGGGAAATCCACCTCATAAATGGACTCACCCCGGCCGTGCATGAATACCTCCGGCATGACCCCTGTCGCCTGATGCCAGTGCAGGATGAAAGTTTCCGCCCGGAATTTGTAACTTGGCAGTGAAGAAGCGAAAACCCGCATCTTATTGATTCCCCGCCGCAGAAAAAAAGCCGTCGCCTGTGCCGCCGCGTTGATCGGATCGACGTCCACCAGCGAAATCCGGCCGCCGAAATCCTGTACCATCTGCACCCCCACCGTCGGCGGCAGCAGCGGATATTCCGAAATGAAGGAATCGTATTCCAGCAGCAGTATAATCCCGCTGGCCCGGGTGGAGCTCTCCTGAATTTGGGCGATGTGATCGCCGTCCGGCTCCAGCGGATCCACCAGTACGGAATATCCCTTCTCCAGTGCCGCCTGTTGAATACCCTGCAACACCGAAAGATAAAGCCCCGTGCGCTGACTGAGCCGGTACGACAGCAAATACACGGCAACCTGGCGGATGGTTTTCCGGTTCTGTCCGCCGCTCTCCCGGCCGATCAGGATGTCCCGGCCGGATTTTTCCAGCAATCCCCGCGAACAGAGGTAGGCGATGCCGCGCTGTACCGTGCTGTAGCTGAGGTGAAAATCCGCCTGCAGCTGCCGCAGCGGCGGCAGCCGGTATCCCGCAGGAAACTGACCGGAAACAATCTTCCCCTCCAGAAATTGGATCAGTTCCGCGGCCTTGCGGGGACGCGGCGGCAGCAGAAACGCCATGATTTTCCCTCCCGTGGTTACTTTGCCTGCAGCAATTCCAGACGTCCGGCCCCGGAAGGCACGGTAAAGACCGCGCAATTCCGGCCTTTTTCCACCATGACCGGCGGTTGCTTTTCTCCTCCGCCGGCGAGCTGCCATTTGCCCGGTGCAAGGCCGGTTACCGTCAGCCGGTACGAATCCCGCCCCGCGGGCAGATTCCAGCCAATCCCGGCACGGAACAGATCGCCGCTGCTATGGAGAATCGCCGCCCGGTCGCCGATGACCAGCAGCAGCCGGTCGCCCTCCCGATCGGACCGGACCGGCAGCGGCGCCACCCCGGCCGCCGTCAGCTGCAGCACGTGAACGAAGAGATCGTCTTCCGCCTCCCGGCGGGGCGCGATCATCAGCCGGGTTCCCTTCACCGTCCAGTGGCCGGGATTCGGCGGCGTCAGCCGGGTCCCGAAGACATTCGTCGAATCGGCGCCGGACAAAATTTCCACCGTCCGGTCCGCGGCCTCCGGCAGCACCGGGAGCAGATGCACGACGCCTTCGCCTCCGGCGTTGCGGCTGGCGGTGCGGAAGCCGTCCCCTTCCGTCTCCACCGGACCTGCGGTATTGAACTGGCAGAATTTCCGCCACTGCGCCCGGGCAGACCGCATCCGGTCCAGCAGGATCACCGTCGCCGGCCGCTCGGAAGACCCCAGGTTCCAGAAAAGAAAACTGCGCACATACCGTTTCACCTTCGGCGCGTAGGCGGCGGTCAGGTCCGCGCTGAAATAACTGTATTCCGGCTTCATCCGGTCCGGACCGAACGCCGCCGACACCACGACGCCATGCTGAAAATACGGTTTTTCCCGCACCTCGCGCGGCGTCAGCGGCAGCCGCTGGTTGAACCGGATGCCGCCGTCGTTGACGGAACTGTTTTCAAAGGCTTCGTCCGGATCGCGGATCAGCATCATGCTGTGGGCGACCGACCGTTTGTTGAACCCGAAATCGTAAGGCGTGCCGTAAAACCGGTACTGCCCGAGATCCACGATTTGATGCCCCCGGAAATACAGCTGCAGCGCCCCCGCGTCGGCGTGCTGATGATTGCCGAAATGATACCCCCCGCCGCGGATTTCCGCAATCACGTCTCCCGATTCCGGCGACAGGTCCCAGCCGGTGCGCGCCACCATCCCGCCGAGCACCGGGCCGAAATCCCGGGTCAGCGGCAGGCTGTCGAAACTTTCGTCCGGCGTCTGGTCGGGATCGTTGAAAAGCAGCGCCATCAGCGGAAACTTCTCCAGACTCTTCTGCCGGACCATCTCCCCCTTGACCTGCGCGGAACGGCTCCCCGCCTGCGCCAGCATGGTGGTCAGCGGATAACACCAGTAACGGCCCTCGATGCGGCCGTCCCCGCACGGCAGCATGTCGTTCCCCGGCAACCGCATATACGTCCAGAAGTCGATCACGCCGAAAAGATTCCGATCGAACACCGGCCGGTTCGCCATGCGCTCCATCAGCCACGCCGCGTGCAGGTCGCAGCCGTACCGCAGATACCCGTAATTCGTTCCCTGATTGTGCCGGGGCGACACATATTCAAACCGCCGCATCGGGAGCAGCACCTCCAGCACCTGATAAGCCAGATACCGGTACGGCTCCGGATCCTCGTCGTAAACCGCGATCGCCATGGCCAGCAGATCCCGGGTCATCTGCCATTCATTCCCGTGACCGTTGACGATCACCTGCCGGAAGGGCGGCCAGTCCACCTCCATTTCCGATGCCAGCTCCAGCATCCGGCGCCGCAGTCCGTCCCGCTGCACCGGAGTGAACAGATCGTAACACCAGTCGTAAACCAGACTGGTGGCGTAAACGGCGGCCCCGATCTCCCGGGCGACGTCCAGCATGTTGCCGAATTCCACCCGGTCGAGATAACGGGTGATCAGATCCACCGCGTCCTGACCGGTTTTCCGGTCTTTCTCCATGAGGTAGACAAATGCTTTCTCGATGGCGGCCTGCTCCAATGCCGCGTCCGGCAGCACCGTTTCCACCGGGTTCGGAGCGAAACGGAAAGGCGCCAGCGCCCGTTGCTTCAACGCCTGATACAACTTCCGGTGCTCGCTTTTGTCCAGATTGGCACGCAGTTCCGGCAGCACGGCGGCGTTGACCCAGAGCCGGGGATGCGGCATGTCCGGACGGATCACCGGCCGATATTGCATCGCCGCCGCCGGAACCTCAGGAACCGGATACGGCGCGAAAATCAGCCGCATCAGCCGCACCCCCCGCGGCAACTGCAGATGCAGTCGCTGCGTCCTGCCGGTCAATTGAAAACGCCCCAGAGCGGTCCGGTTCGCCTCGGCCTTGAGCCATGGGGAAAAAGCGGAACGGTGCGTGGGACGCCCTTCGTCAAACCACATTTTGACACTGAAATCCTGCGTCGTCCGCTTCCATTTCGGAATCAGGCTCCGGCCGTAATCGTCCACGGCGGTAACCGCGCTGATCAGATACCGCCCGGGCTTTTCCGCCCGAATCTCGAACGTCAGGTCCGCCGTCCGGTCGTCTCCGGTTTCCGGCAGCGGCGCCGCGCCTTCCGCCAGCGTCGCCGCGCCTTCCGGGAAGCCCTCCTGCTTCACCATCTGCACCCGCTCCGGATGACGGCGGGCCGCGGAGACAGCAACATCCGTTGATTTCAAGCCGATCCGAACCGGCGCGGCCCAGACGGTTGGAACCGCGGCCAGCAACATTCCATACAACCACAGCAGACGCATAAAAATGAACTCCTCCATCCAATTCCGTCCAGGAACTCTTTTTCAATTTGCCCCCGGTTGCCCCGAATTGCAAGCCGTACGAACCGCTTTGATTCATATGGATTCAATTTGATCGCGTCTAAATGACGGCGCCATTCCCGGCGGGTTTGTTTTTCTCCATGTTTTTCCCTATAATTTAAACAGGTCCCATTTCATCCACTCAAACAGGAGAAGCAAAGCCATGAAAAAAACGTTCACGCTGATCGAACTCTTGGTGGTCATCGCGATCATCGCCATTCTGGCCTCGATGCTGCTGCCCAGCCTGAATAAAGCCCGCGCCGCCGCCCAGAACGCCAATTGCAAAAGCAACCTCAAACAGGTCGGCACCAATTCGCACTTCTACAATGCCGACT
>CASDQW010000119.1 GCA_949282965.1 uncultured Lentisphaeria bacterium | reverse complement strand
AATGCCTACGTCCGCCAGAACACGGTGGAAAATTATCTGCAGCTCTACCGTTTTCTCCGGCGCGACATCGACGGCAAACGCTGGTTCGCACCGGCGGCGGAACCGCCGGAAATCCTGCCGGAAGACGCCTTCTTTCATACGATCCGGGCCTCTCTCCACACCGACTTTGCCGCCTACCGCGCCTGGTGCGCAGCCAACGGCCACTGGCAGGAAAACCGCCCGGTCGCGGCCCTGGTCGTTCCCGGCAACGGCGGCGCCTGGCGCGCCGCCCCCGGCTACCTTTCGGACGCCATCCGGCTTCTGGAGACAGCCGGCTTCAACGTGGTCGGCATTTCCGGCGGCGCCAACCGGTTGGATATGGTCCGCGCCGCCGCTCCCGACGTGGTGCTCACCATGCCGCACGGGCGTTTCAGCGATGCGGCTCCCGAAGCCGCCGCCCGGTATTTTGCCGAAGCGAACATCCCGCTGCTGGGACCGGGAAAACTTTATCGGAAATACGATGAATACCGGAAAGATCCGCGCGGCCTCTCCGGCGGCATGTCCAGCCAGAGCATCGCGGTACCGGAGCTGGACGGTGCGACCAGAACCCAGCTGATCGCCGCGTTGTTTCCCAATGCGCGCGGCGTGGATGATCTCGCGTTGATTCCGGGCCGCATGGAAATGATGGCGGAACACGCCCGCCGCCTGGTCCGGCTGAAACAACGGCCCAACCGCGACAAAAAACTGGCCATATTCTTTTATAAAGGCCCCGGCAAAAACGCCATGCACGCCGCCGGCATGGAGGTTGCGGATTCGCTGCTGGCCCTGCTGCGGCG
This sequence comes from uncultured Lentisphaeria bacterium, assembly GCA_949282965.1. GTDB lineage: Bacteria > Verrucomicrobiota > Lentisphaeria > Victivallales > Victivallaceae > CALXOD01. The sequence goes on along the minus strand of CASDQW010000119.1, from coordinate 63,654 downwards.
CCTGAAGGCGGAAGGATACGACACCGGCGACCTGCCCCCCGACGCGCGCGCCTTTCAGGAACAAATCCAGAAGCACGCCGCCGTGTTCGGCACTTACGCCCGGGGCGAAATCGAACGGTTTCTGCGGGACGGCGCGGAACGCATTCCGGTAGCCTCCTATCAGCAATGGCGTGCGGCGCAGCTGCCGCCGGAACTCGTCGCCGCCGTCGATCGCGAATACGGCCCCCCGCCCGGCGATTATCTGGCAACGGAAGCGGCGGGGCAGCCCGCCATCGGGCTTGGCGTATTGCGGTTCGGCAAGGTGGCGCTGCTGCCGCAGCCGCTCGCCGGCATCGGCAATGACACGTCCAAAATCATTCACGGTGCGAAAAAAGCCCCGCCGCACCCTTATCTTGCCGCCTATCTCTGGGCGGAATATGGATTTCAGGCGGACGCCGTTGTGCACTTCGGAACGCACGGCAGTTTTGAATTTCTGCCCTGGCGTCCGCTCGGACTGATCGGCGACGACTGGCCGGACGCGCTGCTGGGATCGATGCCGCATTTTTATTTGTACATCATCAACAACATCGGCGAAGCCATGACCGCCAAGCGCCGCGGCAACGCCGTCATCATCGACCATCTGACCGCGCCGTTCATGAACGCCGGTCTGCACGGCAAACTGGCCGAACTTCACGAAAAACTCCACGCCGTTGAAAGCACGGAAAATCCCCGCCTCGCCGCCGAATACCGCAAAAGCGCAGCGGCCATGGCCCGCGCTGAAGACCTGTTCTCCATTCTGAAACTCTCCGGCAACGGCGATCTGACCGACGCGGATCTGGAAAAACTGCACAACTATCTCCACGACGTGGAAGATTCCAAAGTTACTTCCGGCGTCTATGTCCTCGGCCGCCCCTACACCCCGGAACAAGCCGCGGAAACCGCGGTTCTGATGGTACGCGACGACCTCGCCGCCGCCCGCTTCCGGAGAGCGGTGCAATCCGGGAAGACCTCATCCCGACAGCGGGACAACGCCCATTTCTACCAGGAACACTACCTCGATCCGGCCGCCGCCGAACTGCGCGCCGTTCTCGCATCCGGACAAGTTCCGGAAAACGCTCCGGATGCGGCCGTCTTCCGCGAAGCGCTGCGCTGCCGGACGGCGCTCCTGGATTCCACCCGCCGGGAGCTGGACAGCCTGATCAACGCTTTCAACGGCGGCTATATCGCCCCCGGTTCGGGCGGCAGTCCGATTCTGAATCCGGCGGCGGTGCCGACCGGTCGCAATCTGTACGGAATCGATCCCGAACGCACCCCGACCCGGGAGAGTTACGCCGTCGGGCGTCAGCTCGGCGAAGCGCTGATCGCCGCCCGGCTGAAAGCGGACGGCCGCTATCCACGTAAAGTCGCCTTTTCTTTGTGGGGCGGCGAATTCATCCGTACCCGGGGTGCGGACATCGGTGAAATTCTCTTTCTGCTCGGGGTGGAACCCATCTGGGATTCGCGCGGACGCGTCAACGACCTGCGTCTCATTCCCGCCGCCGAACTGAAACGCCCGCGCATCGACGTGGCGGTACAGACCTCCGGACAATTCCGGGGCATCGCCGCCAGCCGCATCCGCCTGATCGACCGGGCGGTGCGCATGGCGGCGGCCGCCGACGCCGCGGAAGCGCTGCCCAACTTCGTCCGGGAAAACACCGTCGCCGCGGAAAAATCCATGCTGGACGCCGGGCTGTCGCCGCAGGAGGCGCGCGAGTTCGCCGCCGCCCGGATTTTCGGGCGGGTCAACAACGGCTTCGGTACCGGCGTCCGGGAACAGGTCGAAGATTCCGGCCGCTGGGAAAAAACCGAAGAGCTGGCCGACCGCTATTTCGAGAACATGGGAACGCTGTACACGGAAAAACACTGGAACGTCCATTCCCCCGCCGCCGTCCGCGCCGCCCTGCTCCATACCGACGCGATCGTGCATACCCGTTCCTCCAGTCTGACCGGCCCGCTGTCGCTCGACGACGTCTATCAGTTCATGGGCGGCCTGAGTCTGGCCGTGAAAACCGTTACCGGCAAAGAAGCGCCCGCCGGCTTCAACGACCTGCGCAATCCCGGCCGCGCCCGGATTCAGGAGGCCTCGGAAGCGATCATGGTGGAAGCCGCCTCCACCATGCTCAATCCCAAATGGATCAAGGCCCTGCAGCAGGAAGGCGCCGGCGCGGCGGACACCTTCGCCAAAACCATCCGCAACACCTTCGCCTGGTCGGCCCTGCGCCCGGAAGTGATTCCCAACCATCTCTGGGACGAATACAAGGCCGTTTACATCGACGACCGCGAACGCCTCGGCATGGACCGCTATTTTGCGGAGAAGAATCCGTACGCCCGCCAGGAACTCACCGCCGTCATGCTGGAGGCCGCCCGCAAGGGCTTCTGGAAGACGGATGAAGCCACCCTGCGCCGCCTCGCGGAACTGCACGCGGATTCGGTCCGGCAACACACCCCGGGGTGCAGCACCTTCGTCTGCGACAACGCGAAACTGCGACAGTTCATCGCCGCCAATCTCGATCCGGATGCGGCGCAAGCCTACGACCAGGCCGTCGAACAAATCCGGAACGGCGCCTCCCGGCCATCCGCGCAGGTCGAGGGCATGACTCTGCGCGAACAGGAGACGCCGCGGGAAAAAACCGTCCGCTACCTAAAAACGTCCCTGCCGGTCATCGTCATTGCCGCCGTCGCCCTGCTGGCCGTGTGGCTGGGCGGACGCCGCGCCCGCCGGGAACGGGAATAATCCGCACGCCGCATATCCCGGTGGCGATCTCCTTGGCCGAAAGATCGCCGCCGGGGTCACCTATTTTACGCATCCCGGCTGACTGCCCGATCCCCTGACCGCCGCGCCCGCCGCCGGAGCGGCTTCCTTCCGAATCCTTGCTCAAAATTGCCACTGAAAACTTGAATTTCCCATCATCTGAGCTATATTTATAAGGATTGGATAAAAAAATATCTAACTATACGGAGACCGTATGTCGAAACCGGAAATCACGATTTGTCTCGGAAGTTCCTGTTTTGCCCGGGGCAACGAACGAAATTTGGAACTGATCGAAGAGTACCTTTCCAGCCATCATCTGGCCGATGAGGTGGATCTTCGGCTGGGCTGCTCGCTGTGCCAGGGGAAATGCGCCTCCGGTCCGAACGTCACGATCAACGGCGTCACCTACGGCGGCGTGGATCCCGGTATGATGCTCGAATTGCTGAAGAATTTATTCAAGGAACAGCAGAAATGAACCATGATTTTCCGGTTTTCACCGTGGAGAACAGCTGTCAGGACTGTTACAAATGCGTCCGCCATTGTCCCTGCAAAGCCATCCGGGTGGAGAACGGCCGCGCGGCGGTCATCCCGGAATTGTGCGTGAGCTGCGGACGCTGCGTGCGGGTCTGCCCCGCGGGAGCCAAGAAAATCCGCCCGGATCTGTCGCGGGGCCGCTTCCTGATGGGCAGAAAAAAAACGGTTTACGCATCGCTCGCGCCAAGCTACGTCAGTTACTTCAAGGACATTCCGCCCCGGAATCTGATTGCGGCCATCCGCGCTCTGGGCTTTGCCGGGGTCAGCGAAACCGCTCTCGGCGCTCAGGCGGTCAGCGCCGAGACCGCCCGCTATCTGGAGCAGCAGCCGAACGGTGTCTACATTTCCAGCGCCTGCCCGGCGGCGGTCGATTACCTGCGTAAATACGCTCCCGAATACTCGAAGCGCGTCGTTCCCCTGCTCTCCCCGCTCCTGTCCCACGCCAAACTGCTGCGGCAGAAATTCGGCGAGGAAATCGGCATCATCTTTTTCGGCCCCTGCGCCGCCAAAAAGCAGGAGGCGGACCGACACAGTGAACTGCTGGATCTGGCCTTGACCTTCGGCGACCTCGCCGAATGGCTTAAACAGGAAAACATCGATCCCATGCTGCTGGATACACGCGGCTGTGAATTCGTCCCGGAAAGCGCCGGAGAAGGCCGCATCTATCCCGTCGAAGGCGGGATGAACGACACGCTGCGCGGCGGTGACGATCACATTCAGTATCTGGCGATTTCCGGTCTGCTCAATGTGGAGCGGATCCTGCGCCATGATCCGGCATCCGCGGATCGCAAGGATTGTAAACTCTTCATCGAATGCCTCGCCTGTTCCGGCGGCTGTCTGAATGGCCCGGCCATGCCGGAAACCGACAGCTCCCTTTCCGGCATCATCGCCACCGCCCGGGACTACGACGGCGCCAACAGCCGCGGCCGCAACGTGCCGGTCGCCATCGACGAACCGATTCACCCCGATGTGCCGGACCAGCCGGAAATCACCGAAGCCCAGATCAAACAGGCACTCGCCCAGGTCGGCAAACACTCCCGGGCCGATGAACTCAACTGCGGTGGTTGTGGTTACTTCACCTGTCGGGAATTCGCCCGGGCGCTCGTCACCGGCAAGGCGGAAAACGCCATGTGCCTGTCGTATCTGCGCCAGCTGGCACAGAAAAAAAGCAATGCGCTCATCCGCTACATTCCCGCCGGTGTGGTCATCGCCGACCGGGATCTCAACATTATCGAATGCAACCGGCATTTCGCGGAACTGTTCGACGAAAGTACCCGGCTGGCCTACGACGCCACACCGGGCCTGCCGGGCGTGCCGCTCGGAAACATTATCGACTTCGAAGAGCTTTTCGCCGCGACGCTGACCTCCGGCGGAGAGATGCTCCAGCCACACTACGTTACCGGCGACAAAATTTTGAATTTGAGCATCTTCACCATTGAACCGCATCAGATCGTCGGCGCGATCGCGCAGGACGTGACCAGTGTCGAAATGCACCGCGAACACATTTCCGAACGCGCCCGGGAAGTCATCCGCAAAAACGTCATGACCGTTCAGAAAATCGCCCATTATCTCGGTGAGCATATGGCCGAAACCGAAATCCTGCTGCGGGAAGTCGCCGGCGACTGCCATTCCGGCGAAAAAAGTTCGGAGGCGTCCCGCGATGACCAGTGAGCCTACGGCGCCTTATGAAGTTCCGTCCCCGGACGAGACTTTCGTGGAAATCGAATGCTGCAGCCGCACCAAAACCGGCGAAACCGCTTGCGGCGATGATTTCCGCAGCGTGCGCATCGCCGACGAGGGACGCCACATCGCCGTGCTGTCCGACGGTCTGGGCAGCGGCATCAAGGCCAGTCTGCTCTCCAATATGACCACCACCATGGCGCTGGAATTCGTCCGGCGCAATATGGAAATCGTGCAGTCGGCGGAGATCATCATGGACACCCTCCCGGTCTGCGAATACCGGAAAATCAGTTACGCGACATTCACCGTCTTTGACCTGCTGCCCGGCGGCCTGACCCGGGTGGTGGAAATGGACAACCCGCCGTTCATCCATCTGCGCAACGGGCATGACTTGAAATGGCCCGCGGATATTCTGTTTTCGGAACGCTGGCCGGACCGGAAGCTGGCCATTTCCAAATTCCGCATGGTGCAGGGCGACCGGCTGATCGCCTTTTCCGACGGAGTCACCCAGGCCGGGCTCGGGTCCGAAGCCTGCAAATTCGGCTGGCGTCGGGAGGGAGCTCTGGCTTACATCCAGAAACTGGTGGATGCCGATCCGCTGATCTCCGCCCGGGAACTTTCGGAACGGGTCGTGGCGGAGGCGTGCACGAAAAATCCGCAGCACCGCTGCATCGACGACATCAGCTGTCTGGTTATCTACCTGCGCAAACCCCGGCGGCTGCGGCTGCTGACCGGTCCGCCGTTCAATCAGGAGGACGACCGGGATTTTGCGGAAACCGTCCTGAACTTCGACGGGCACACCATCATCTGCGGCGGCACCACCGCCAACCTGGTGGCACGCGAACTGGGACGCACCATCAGCACGGATTTGAAACTGATCAAATATTGCGGGGGGCTCCCGCCGCCCTCGAAACTACCCGGCATCGATCTAGTCACGGAAGGCATTCTGACCCTGACCGAATGTGTCCGCCGGCTGGAATCCGGCGAATACCGGGACGCCCCGCTGCCGGTGAGCAACATCATCACTTTTTTACTGGAAAGCGACGTCATTGAATTCATCGTCGGGACCAAGGTGAATGAAGCCCACCAGGATCCCCGGCTGCCGGTGGATCTGGAAATCCGGCGCAACATCATCAAGAAGATGAGCGGGATTCTTGAGGAAAAATATCGCAAAAAAGTCATCATTCAATATTTTTGAACGAAGAGGAGACCTTGTCATGGGGAACGGTTCCAAATTGAAGGTCGAGATTTGTCTCGGCACCACCTGTTTCATTCTGGGCGCCTCGGAGCTGCAGGATCTGGCGCAGTATCTCGAACCGGAACTGCTGGACCGTGTGGATATCGTCGGCCGAACCTGCCTGGGATTCTGCAAAGATCGAAAATTCGACGGGGCCCCCTTCGTCCGTCTGGACGAACGCGTTGTCATCGAACGGGCTACCGTCACCCGGGTTACGGAAAAAATCAAAGCCATGCTGAAAGAGAAAGACGCTGAATAAAATGCCGAGTATGAACAATGCCGCCGAAAGAGTCCGGCGCGAACTGCTGATCCGAGTCATCCGCGGTGAGCTGGACGGAACCCTGGACCAGGAGATTGATCGCATTCCGATCGTCATGCGTCCATCCAACCAGCCGGCCTCCCGCTGCTGTGTCTACAAGGACCGGGCCGTTTTGAAATACCGGCTCATGGGGATCCTCGGCTTCGGCGTGGAAGATGAAACTGATGAGGCCAAGCCTCTGCGCGAATATCTGGCCGAAGCCCGCCTCCGGCGGGAACCGCCCAAAGAAGTCCTCAGCGTCGCCCCGGTAGCCTGCTACGGCTGTATTGAATCGCACTATGTGATCACCAACGCCTGCCGTGCCTGCTTTGCCCGGCCCTGCACTTTCTCCTGCCCCAAACAGGCCATTACCGTCGGCCCCAAGCAGGCGGAGATTGACCACAGCAAATGCATCGACTGCGGCAAATGCACCACCGTCTGCCCCTACAAGGCCATCATCCGGGTGCCGATTCCCTGCGAAGAAGCCTGTCCCACCGGCGCCATCCGCAAGGATGAGAGCGGCCGGGAATGGATCAACTTCGATACCTGTATTTCCTGCGGAAAGTGCCTCAAGGCCTGCCCGTTCAGCGCAGTGCTGGAACGCTCTCAGATCATTGAGGTGATCCGGGCGATGAAGGAGGGACGCCGGGTGGTGGCCATGGTGGCACCGGCCATCATCGGACAGTTCCCGGCCACGCTGGAGCAACTGGCAGAGGGACTGCGGAAAGCGGGATTTTCCGATATGCTGGAAGTCGCCTCCGGGGCGGAGCTGACCGCGCGCAATGAAGCGATAGAATTCTTCGAACGCATGGAGCGCGGCGACCACCTGATGACCTCCTCCTGCTGCCCGGCGTATGTCGAGGCGGTGAAAAAGCTGATTCCGGAAATGCGCCGGTTCGTCTCCTCTACGCCATCCCCGATGGTTTATTCAGGCCGCCTGGCCAAGGAACGCGATCCCGAATGCGTAACGGTTTTCATCGGTCCCTGCGTCGCCAAGCGCAAAGAGGCCTGCTCGGATCCGAATGTCGATTACGTCATGACCTTTGAAGAACTCGGGGCACTCTTCGCTGCGCGGGAAATCAATCTGGGGACTCTGGAAGGATTGAAACTGGAACGGGAGGCCGATCCCTATGCGCGCGGTTTCGGCGCGGGCTGCGGCGTCACTGCGGCGATCCTGCATGAAATGAGTGCCGGCGAAGGACAGACCCCGCCCAAGATCGACGGCAAGCTCATCAACCCGGTGGACCGCAAGAATATGCGAATGCTGAAGCTGCATGCGCTCGGTAAACTTCCCGGGAATTTTCTCGAAGTCATGGCCTGCGAAGGCGGCTGCGTCGGCGGCCCCTGCGCACTGGTGGACGCCGAAAAAGGTGGCGCGGCCGTCCGCAAACTGGCCAAGGAAGAATAAGTCGAACGTCCCACTGCGCCCACTGATCACCTCCGGAGAGCAAGATTCCTTCTTCTCTCCGGATTTTTTTGCTTTTTTCCCCTTCCCGCAGTTCATTCAGAGATCGTCTCCATGAAAAAAACGGTGGACCGGATTTCTCCGATCCACCGTCTGAAAAGCATCCTGCCGTTTGATCAACGGTCAAGATGCGGGCGTCGTCATAACGCTCAGAGGATTTCTCCCAGTTTCTTGTAGAAATTCATCCGGCGATTATTATCCGCTTCGGCGCGCTGGTAGAGCGCTTCCGCTTCGCTCGGAGCCGTCTTCTGCAGCGAAGCATAACGACGTTCACTGCGGATGAAGTCCATGAAGCTGGCAGTGGCTTCCTTGGTTTCCCAGACAAACGGCTTTTCCGCGGCCGGGTTGTAGCGATACAACGGCCAGTAACCGGCATCCACCGCTCGTTTGGCTTCCGCCTGGCTCATGCGCATGTCGCCCTTGATCCCGTGAGCGATACACGGCGCGTAGGCCAGAATGATCGACGGCCCGTTGTAGGCTTCAGCTTCACGGATCGCCTGCAGCGTCTGCTGCCGGTTGGCACCCATGCAGATCGAAGCAACATAGACGTTCCCGTAGCTCATGCACATGAAGCCGAGGTTCTTCTTGGTCAGGCGCTTCCCGGAGTTGGCGAACAGCGCCACCGCCCCGATCGGCGTCGACTTGGAAGCCTGGCCGCCGGTGTTGGAGTAGACTTCCGTGTCGAGCACCAGAATATTGACGTTCCGGTTCTGCGCGACCACATGGTCCAACCCGCCGTAACCGATGTCATAAGCCCAGCCGTCGCCGCCGAGGATCCACACCGACTTGTCCACGAAGTAATCCTTGAGTTCCAGCATTTTGCTGAAGACTTCCCGGAGTTCGCCGCTGGTCTTTTCCACCGCCTTCGGCAGCAGGTCGCCGATCTTCTTCTGGAGGGCGATCGCTTCGTCATCGTTCTTGTCCCAGTTGGCGATGGCGGTTTCGAGCATACCCTTCATTTCGTCGCAGCAGACGCCGAGTTCCATGGCACGCTTCACGTTCGTCATCAGCTGTTTGCGGTTGTTGTCCACCGCCAGGCGCATGCCGTAGCCGTATTCCGCGTTGTCTTCGAAGAGCGAGTTCGCCCAGGCCGGTCCGCGTCCGTTCTTATCCTTGCAATACGGCAACGACGGGAAAGAGCCGCCGTAGATCGAGGAGCAGCCGGTGGCGTTCGCCACGATCATGCGGTTCCCGAAGAGCTGGGAGACCAGCTTGACATACGGCGTTTCACCGCAGCCGGCGCAGGCACCGGAGAATTCGAAATAGGGTTTCAGGAACTGCGAACCCTTCACCGTGGCCGCGGAAACGCCGCCGAGTTCATTGTCAGGCAGAGCTTCGAAGAAATCGACATTGGCGTTCTGGCCGGCCGCCCGTTCGACATCGATCGGGCTGAAGGAGAGCGCTTTTTCCTTGGCCGGGCAGGTTTCCACGCAAACGCCGCAGCCGGTGCAGTCTTCGATATATACCTGCATCCGATACTGGAGACCCGGCACCTTGACGCCCTTGGCGTCGACGGTCAGGAAGCTCGCGGGCTTGTTCGCCAGATCGGCGGGAGCCACCAGCTTGGCGCGGATCGCCGCATGCGGACAGGCCATCACGCACTGGTTGCACTGGATGCACTTGGCGGCATCCCAGGTCGGAACCTTCGGTGCAATCCCCCGTTTTTCGAAACGGGAAGTGGCGGTCGGCATCGAGCCGTCGATGGACATCGCGGACACCGGAATGGAATCCCCGCGCAGTTCGACGATCGGCTTCAGCAGCGTGGTATTGAAGACTTCACCATTGTCGTACGCCATCTTCGGCGCGACATAGGATTCGGTGATTTCCGCCGGGATCTGGACTTCGAAGAGCCCGGAGAGCGCCTGATCCACGCAGCGGATGTTCTGATCGACGATTTCCTTGCCTTTCTTGGCGAATTTCTTTTCGATCGCGCCCTTGATGTAGCCGATCGCTTCGTCCGCCGGAATGATCGCCGCCAGTTTGAAGAAGCAGGTCTGCATGATCGTGGAAATGTATTTCGGGCTGCCCACTTCCAGCGCGATCTTCAACGCGTCAATCGCGTACACCTTGATCTTCTTGGCAATGATGGTTTCCTGCATGTCGCGGGTGAAGCTGGCGAACACCTTGTCCGCCGGCACCGCGGTGTTGATCAGGAAAACGCCGCCTTCCTTGATCCCGGCCAGCAGATCAAAGCGGCCGACATACGCCGGATTGTGGCAGGCCACGAAGTTCGGCGCGGTGATCAGGTAGGGCGACATGATCGGCGTATCGCCGAAGCGCAGGTGAGAAACGGTTACCCCGCCCGACTTCTTCGAGTCGTAGGAGAAGTACGCCTGCACATACTTATTGGTATGGTCGCCGATGATCTTGATCGAGTTCTTGTTGGAGCCGACCGTCCCGTCGGAACCGAGGCCCCAGAACATGCAAGCGGTCGTGCCCGCGGGTTCGGTGACGATCACTTCGTCCACCGGCAGCGACAAATGCGAGACGTCGTCGTTGATACCGACGGTGAAGTTGTGGGTGCATTTGCCGGCCAGGTGCTTGTAGATCGCCAGCACCATCGACGGCGTAAATTCCTTGCTGGCCAGCCCGTAACGACCGCCGATCACCTTCACCGGAGTACCGGCGAACGCAGCCTGCACGTCGAGGAACAGCGGCTCGCCCTGCGAACCGGGTTCCTTGCAGCGGTCGAGCACGGCCACCGCCTTGACCGTTTTCGGCAGGACGCTGACCAGCGCCTTGGCGTCGAACGGACGATAAAGCCGGACCTTGATCAGGCCGAGTTTTTCGCCCTTCTGGTTCAGGTAATTGATCGCTTCTTCGATCGTTTCGCAGCCGGAGCCCATCGCCACGATCACGCGGTCCGCATCGGGGGCGCCGACATAGTCGAACAGGTGATACTGACGTCCAGTCATCTTGGCCAGCGCATCCATGTACTTCTGCACGACGGCGGGCAGTTCGGCATAGATGTTGTTGGTGGTTTCGCGACCCTGGAAATAGACGTCGGGGTTCTGCGCCGCCATTTTGGCGTACGGCGCTTCCGGACGGAGCGCCCGGTTGCGGAAGCGTTCGACGAATTCCATGTTGACCATGGACTTCATATCGGCATAATCAAGCAGTTCGACCTTCTGGATTTCATGGGAGGTGCGGAACCCGTCAAAGAAGGAGAGGAACGGCACCTGGCTTTCGAGCGTGGACAGATGCGCCACCAGCGCCAGGTCGTGAGTTTCCTGAATCGAAGCGGCGGAGGTCATCGCATACCCGGTCGCGCGGCAGCTCATCACGTCGGAGTGGTCACCGAAAATCGAAAGGGACTGGGCAGCCAGCGCACGGGCGGACACATGGAACACCGTCGGCAGCATTTCCCCGGCGATCTTGTACATATTCGGAATCATCAGCAACAACCCCTGCGACGCGGTGAAGGTCGTCGTCAGGGCACCGGCGCTCAGTGAGCCGTGCACCGCACCGGCCGCGCCGGCTTCGGACTGCATTTCCGATACTTCCACCTTTTCGCCGAACATGTTTTTCTGGCCCTGGCTGGCCCAGATGTCGGCGTACTCGCCCATCGTCGACGAGGGCGTGATCGGATAGATCGCCGCCACTTCGCTGAAGGCATACGCTACGTATGCCGCAGCGTAATTCCCGTCGATGGTCTGCATTTTTTTACCCATTTTTTCCTCCGTTATGGATGTTGTATGGTATGACAAGCAAGTATTCCGGGTCTTCCCTGAATCTGATTGCAACCGCTGTGGTTTCCGGTATTTCCGCTCCCGAACGCCCCCGGTGACGGACAGGCGTTTCCCGGGAAATTTCTCCGAAAATCAACCAGTTTAAAACATTACACTCAGTCCGGCGGATTTGCAACCGCGTCAACTGATTTATCCGCGCTTTTTTTCATAACTGAAAAGGCACCATGTGCAAAAAAAACCGAATGGACTTCCCCATTCGGTTTTTTCGTCTTTCCAGCGATTCGCGACACCGATGCCGTTACGCCTTCTGGAAGTTTCCGGTACGGATGCAGGAGGTGCACAACTTCACCGTCTTGACCGTGCCGCCTTCGCTGATTTTGACGCTCTGCAGGTTCGGTTCGAAGGTCCGTTTCACGTTCTTGACCACGTGCATCCCGATCCCGCCGGCCTTTTTCGCCAACCCCTTGCGGGTAATGCAGCCGCCGACCACTTTGCTCTTGCCGCAAAAATGACAAACATTGCTCATTTCCGATCTCCCCCGGCCGGCAGCGCCTGCTCTGGCCGTTATTTGAATGTTTTCTTATCTGCAAAAAAATAAAAATGGTGGGTTGACTGGGACTCGAACCCAGGACCACCGCCTTAAAAGGGCGATGCTCTACCGACTGAGCTATCAACCCACCAGAATCACTTCCGGCGATTACAATTTATTACTTTACCGTATCAATCTGAAAAAATCAAGCTGAAAACATTTTTTTTCACAACTTTTTCCCGGTTTCCGCCGTCATCCCCCTTCCCGGGTTTCCCGCCAGCTCCTCCGCCCGGAAAGAACTGCGCACCAGCGGCCCCGCGGCCACATTCACAAACCCCATGTCGAGCGCCGCCTCCCGGTAGCGCGCAAACTGTTCCGGAGTCACATAACGCGCCAGCGGCCAATGTGACGGCGACGGCGGCAGATATTGCCCCACCGTCAGCAGGGTCACCCCGGCATCGCGCAGATCGCGCATGGCCGTCAGCACCTCCGCATCGTCCTCGCCCAATCCCACCATCAGTCCGGATTTGACCGGAATGCGCCCCGCTCCCAGCCGCGCCGCCAGCGCCAGAACCGCCAGCGAACGCCGGTAGGTCGCCCGGCAGCGGATCTGCGCGGAGAGCCGTTCCACCGTTTCCAGATTGTGGTTGAATACCACCGGTCCCGCCGACAACACCCGGCGCACCGCATCGGCGTCGCCGTTGAAGTCCGGCGTCAGCACTTCCACACCCGCGTCCGGCAACCGCCGCCGGACCGCCGCTGTCGTCGCGGCAAAACATCCGGCCCCGCCGTCGGGCAGATCGTCCCGCGTCACGCTGGTGACAACCACATAACGCAAATTCAGTTTCACCGCGGCCTCGGCCACCCGCTCCGCCTCGTCCGGCTCCGGCGGCGCCGGGTGCGCGGCATGCGGAATGCCGCAGAACCGGCAATCCCGCGTGCAATGATCGCCCATGATCAGAAAAGTGGCGGTCCGCCGATGAAAACACTCGCCCAGATTCGGGCAGCGGGCCCCGGCGCAGACGGTATTCAAGCGCAAATCCCGCAACAGAGCGGTCACTTCTTCACGCCCGCTGCCGACCTCGACTTTCACCCGGATCCACGCCGGCAGGCGCGGCCGGGGCAATACTCCGGTTCCGGCCATTGCTCAGTTGCCGCAATCGGAAATCACCACACTGACGTTCGAACCGCCGAAGGCAAAACTGTTCGACAGCGCGTGGCGGACCCGGACTCCTTCCCGGTATTCGCGGATCAGGTCGGCCCAGCCGAATTCCGGTTCGGGGTTGTCCAGGTTGATGGAACGCGACAGAAACCCCTTTTCCATCATGATCGACGTAAAAATAATTTCCGCGGCACCGGTCGCTCCAACCATATGCCCGGTCTGGGATTTTGTGCTGTTAATGGCCACTTTGCTGCCGAAGACCTCGCGCAGTGCCGCCATCTCCACCGGATCGCCCACCGGCGTGGCGGTCCCGTGCGTATTCACATAGGCAATGTCAGACGGATTCAAACCGGCGTCCGCCACCGCGTGCCGCATGACTTCCATGCAGGACGGCGCATCCGGCACCACCATATCCGTCGCATTGCTGTTGGAGGCGACGCCGCTGATTTCGCTGATGGCGCGGGCCCCGCGCCGGGCGACGCTGCGCCCGGATTCCAGAATCACATAGCCCGCACCGCCCGCCAGCACAAAACCATCCCGATCCCGGTCAAAAGGCCGGCTGGCGATCGCGGGTTGATCGTTATATTTGCGGGAAAGCGCGCGAATGGCGTTGAACCCCAGCGCCTGCACCCAGTCCAGCTGCTCCACACCGCCGGCCACGATGATGTCATAGAGCCCGCTTCGAATCAGCCGGGTGGCGACCATGACCGCCAGGGCACTGCTGGCGCAGGCCGCGGAAACGTCGTAAGACTCACCCGTGAATCCGAAAATCAACGACAGATTGGAAATGGCTGAAGAGGGCATGACCCGCGGCACCACATACGGCGAAACCGTGCGCAGTTTGCCGGAATCGTCAAATTTCCGGGTTTCCCTGAAAACTTCCCGATAGTTGCTTCCCGCCACCCCGCCGATCACCGCGATGCGCATATGCGGCACCTCTTCCAGAGCGATTCCCGCCTCTGCCAGCGCCTCGCTCACCGCCGCCACGGACATGACGCCGGTGGGGGGACAGAAACGCAACGTTTTCCGGTCGATCAGCGTTGTCGGCGGATTTTCATCCGCCAGCCCGCCCACCAGGCTTTCCAACTGATGGTCGACGAACTCGGGCACTCGGACCACGCCCGACCTGCCGTCCCGCAAAGCCTGCTCATTGGCCGCCAGACCGTTACCCAGCGGCGTCACAAGACCGCGACCGGTGATGAACACTTTTTCCATCGGCATTCCGCTCCACGTTTTTGAATCACATACAAGAATCCGTCATAATATAACCGGGTTCCCACCATTTTCTACGGAATCAAGGAAAAATCCGTGGAATATTTCGACAGGCTGCTGTATAGTATAAGGTATGGAACAAACATCGACACATACGCGACTGCTGGAAACCATCAACCTGAACATCGGTTTCATCGCCGGCGAAAAAATCCTGCCGGTAGTCAGTTCCGTATCGTTTCATGTCGACGCCGGAGAAATTCTCGCCCTTGTCGGCGAATCCGGTTGCGGCAAAAGCATCAGCTGTCTGGCCCTGACCCGGCTGCTGCCGTCTCCGCCGGCCCGGGTCGAGGCGGACGCCATCCGTTTCTTCGCCGAAGACGGCCCCGTGGAGCTGCAGCAGGCCTCATCGCGGGCGTTGCAGCGGGTGCGCGGCGGCGGTATCGGCTACATCTTTCAGGAACCGTCCGCCTCCCTCAATCCGGTATTGCGGATCGGAGATCAGATCGCCGAGGCGATCGAACTGCACCGTCCGGAAATCGAAGACGTTCGCGCCGAAGTCATCGCCCTGCTTGCCCGGGTCGGTATTCCCGCTCCGGAAAGCCGGGCGGATGCCTACCCTCACGAACTTTCCGGCGGCATGCAGCAGCGCGTCATGATCGCCATGGCCCTCGCCGGCGCCCCCCGGCTGCTGGTGGCGGATGAACCGACCACTGCCCTGGACGTGACGATTCAGGCCCAGATTCTGGAATTGATCGACCGGACGCGGAAAGAACGAAACATGGGCGTCATTCTCGTCACCCACAATCTCGGCATCGTCGCCGAACTGGCCGACCGCGTCGCCGTCATGTACGCGGGAACGCTGGTGGAAAGCTGCGTTACGGAAGCACTGCTCCGAACCCCGGCTCATCCTTATACCGCCGCATTGCTGGCGGCGGTGCCGCGTCCCGGATCCGACCGAACCCGGCTGACCACGATTCCGGGAACCGTCCCGCCGCCGGGGCAATATCCGCGCGGCTGCCGCTTCTTCGGGCGCTGTGAACATTGTGCCGCACTGCCGGAGGAACAACAACGACTCTGCCGCGATCAAATGCCGGAAGAACGGGAAATCGCCCCGTCTCACACCTGCCGTTGCCATTATCCGTTAACGGAGAATGCCGGATGATCAAACACTCGAAACTCTTCAGTCTGCTCATTCCGCTGGCGGGGGTGGTGTTGCTGACCACGCTACTGGTCCTTACTTATCGTTTTCCGGCGCGCCGCCGGGCCGCCACGGCCGCAGAGCGCCAGAACTCCGCCCGGCTCGAACGGACCATGCAGAGACTCGGGCGCGCTTATTCCGAAGTGGAAGACGGCCGTCTGGCCACCGCGGAAGTGATTCTGAAGGAAATTCTGCAACACGAACCGCATCCGATGGCTTTGCGGCTGCTGGGGCGCATCTACTACGAAAGCGGCCGGTTTCCGGAAGCGGAAGAGGTTTTCCGGAAGTTGATCGACCGCAATATGTTTGACGCTCCGGCCCATAACAATCTCGGGCAGGTGCTCTTCCGGCGCGGCCAATATCCGGAGGCGCTGAGCGAATTGAAGAAGTCGCTGGAACTCAATCCGGAATCGCCGATGGTACATTTGAATTTATCCAGTGTCTATGCCGCATTGAATGATCAGGCAGCCGCCAGACGGCATTTTCTGGAAGCGCGGAAACGCCTGGGCGGCCCCGTCGGCGACCTGGACAACAATACGGGCCACTCGAAAAGATGAGCAAAATTCACGTTCTTTCCGAACATCTCAGCAACCGTATCGCCGCCGGGGAAGTCATCGAACGCCCGGCTTCGGTCCTCAAGGAACTGGTGGAAAACGCCATTGACGCCGGCGCCGACCGGATTCGCGTCGAAATCGAACGCGCGGGCACCCGGCTGATCGCCGTCTCCGACAACGGCTGCGGCATGGATCCAGACGATGCGCTGCTGTCACTGGAACCGCATGGCACCAGCAAAATCCGGGAAGAAGCCGATATTGACCGCATTGCCACGCTGGGGTTCCGGGGAGAGGCGATTCCCTCGATCGCGGCGATTTCCAGATTTTCCATCGAAACCCGCACGGCGGACGCATTGGAAGGCTTCCGGGTAGAAGTCGCTGGCGGCAAGATCGTCGAAACTTTGCCCGCCGGTTGTGCGCCGGGCACGACCATCCGGGTACGCGACCTCTTTTTCAATACCCCCGCGCGAAAGAAATTTCTGAAAAGCCCGGCCACGGAAGAACATCATCTGGAGGAGGCCCTGCTGATGCTGGCCCTGCCTTATCCCCGGATCACCTTCGAATTGCTTATGGACGGCCGGGTCGCGATTCACTCTCCGGCTTCCGAACAGCTGGATTCCCGGCTGCGCGCTTTTTTCGGCCGCCATTTTCAGGATCAGATGCTGCCGGTGCAACACCGGGAAAACGGCATCGATATCAGTGGTTATATCGCCGCACCGGGCTTCTCCCGCAACAGCCGCCGGGAACAGCGCACCTTCGTCAACGGCCGGGCGGTGGAATCCCCGGCCCTCTACCGGGGGCTGCGGGAAGGATATGCGACCTTGAGCGATGCGGGCCGTTATCCGCCCTGTGTGCTTTTTCTCACTATGGACCCGGGCGCGGTGGACGTGAATGTGCATCCGGCCAAGCGCGAAGTCCGGTTCAAGCAGGAATACGTTGTTTCCCGCGCCGTGGCCGCGGCTGTGGGAATGGCGCTTCGCCGGCGCCGCACACCGGTATCGGCCCTGGATCCGAAGGTCCCGATGGAGCCGTTGCTGGAAAGTGTCCGCATCCATTACACGCCGTCCCCGGTACGCCAGGAGGATTTCTTCGAGCCGCCGGAACAGGCAGCGCCCGCCGCCCTCCCGGCAGAACCACTGACCGCGGCAGCGCCTCCGGCACCGCCGGCAGCAACCATCGTTCCGGACACCGGCTTGACGGATCAACCACGCGTCGACCGGGAACCCGCGACGCCTTTGCCGCCGCCCCCGGCGAAAAATCCGGAACCCCATGCGCCGGAGGAAACGCCGTCACGCACGCCGCATCCGCTCCCCGGAGCCATGGTGTTCAACGGCAACTGGCCCACGGCGGTGATCGGAGTGCTGGACGACACGTACATCATCGCCTCCGGTCCGGCGGGACTGGTGCTGGTGGATCAACATGCGGCCCATGAGCGGATTCTGTTTGAGCAACTGCTGCGGGACAGCAGTGCGGACATCCCGGCCCAGCGGCTGCTGCTGCCGCTCTCCGTGGAGTTGCCGCGAACAGCGGCGGCGATGCTGTGGCGCAGCCGGGATCTGTTGGAAAAACTCGGTTTCGATCTGGAGCCGCTGGGCAACCACACCATCATGCTGAACGCGGTTCCCGCCGCCCTGCCGACGGGCGATCTGGAAAAACTGCTGCTGGACATGCTGGCCGAATTGATCGAAAACACCGCCGCGCGCCTGCCTCTGGAAACGGAATTCGTGGCGCGGGCCGCCTGCAAGGCGGCCATCAAAGCGCATGACCACCTGACGCCGGAAATGGCCAGGCAGCTGCTGGAACAGCTGGGGAAATGCCGTCAAGGGACCCTGTGTCCGCACGGCCGTCCGACCATGCTGACCATCACCCTGGCGGAAATCGAACGCCGTTTCGGTCGAAAATAAAGAAAAAACATAAAAAATTGCCTTTCTGAGCTTGCAAAAAAAGGTTCCGGCTGTAATTTAAGAAACGTTGTCAAACCAAGTGCACCCATAGCTCAATTGGATAGAGCGTCTGGCTACGGACCAGAAGGTTTGGGGTTCAAATCCCTATGGGTGTACCATTTTTTTATACCTTTCCGTCGTCTTTTCCGCAAGGCTGCCGTCCGGATCGTCCGGTGCCGGTTGTCGGCTTGTGATCGGTTCCGTCCGATTCCTTCTCCAACTGTGGTGAAGTCTTTTCGTCCGCCTCCGCCTCCGACCCGGAATCATGAAGAAAAATGGCATTGACATATTGTCCCGGCGCCGTTTCCACCAGATCGACTTGATGCAGCTCTCCAGTGGCGGCAATCCGCCGGTACTGCCCCGGAGCATGTCCCACTTTCCGTTTGAATAACCCGGCAAAATAATATTCGTTGGAAAAATGCAGATCGGCGGCAATCTGCTTGATCGTTCGCCGGGTGCTGCACAGCAGCTCCTGCGCCGCCGCCAGTTTCCGCTTCAATAAATACTGATACGGGGTCTCCCCGAAATCCCGACGGAAAATACGGATGGTCTGGACCTCTGAACGGTGCAGGATCTTTCCCATCGTCACCAGATCCGGCATGGGATGGAAAATCTGTTTTTCCAGAAAATCACGCAATAGCCGTCCCTCATCACTGATCGGGCCTTCCGCCTCGACCGAGTGCTGAACATCCGCAGCCATTTGCGTAACAATCGCACAGATGATCTCCGGCCCCAGCGGCAAATGCGCCTTTTCCGGGTTTTTCCGCAACCGGCTCAGCCCTTCGGTGAACAACTCCGGACGCGAAAAGTGCCGGACCCAGTGTACGTGTTCCAGATCGTAGATCCGCAGCAGCTCCCGCACCAGCGGCCCGCTGACGTTGAACCAGTGTTTCACCCACGGGTCGGCCGAATCGGACCGATAAAAGCGCCGACCGTGATCCGGAACGAAATACACGTCTCCGGCTTCGGGAAAATAATCCCCCTCATCCACGATCAAATGACCGCGCCCCCGTTCCACATATTCAAAAACAAAGTACGTATCCTGCGCGCGCATGTCAATGTAATAACTGCCGTCACAATACGAAGTCCCCGCCAGATGCAGTCGAAACGGCGACCGGGATGCCGCTCTCGGGGGAAAGATAAATTCCTCATGCATGATCATATTCCTTATCTTTTTAGCTATAAAAAGCATTTTTTATCCATTTTTCTGTAATATAATATATATAGACTACTCAAAATCAACCAGTCCGGAAAAACTTTTGAAAAAGAAAGGACACGGATTATGAAGAGGACGCTTCTCCGATTCACGCTGATCGAACTCCTGGTGGTCATCGCGATCATCGCGATTCTGGCTTCCATGCTGCTGCCGAGTCTCAACAAGGCGCGTTCCAAGGCACGCCAGATCAGCTGCATCAATCAGCTCAAACAAATGGGACTGCTGGACGCCATCTACACTGCGGACAACAACGACTTCATCATTCCCGCCGCCCGGCCCGGCGCGGACGGCGCCACCCGCTGGTACCAGTATATGAACCGCTACGAACGCGGCATGTTTTCCCGCAAAGGCACCCGGGAAAGCGACGGTTCGGCAGTGCCGTTGTGCCCGGCCGCCTATTCGGAAGCGGGGTTGACGGACTGGCTCTACAGCGGCACCTGGCCGGAATACAACCCCGACGCCGACTACTCCGCCGTCTCCTACTGCGGCGGTTACGGACGCAACAAGGAGGCCGGATACCTGGCCTCGGAAGACGTGCCCTGGACCAAGCAGACCCAGATCGTCACTCCGGCACGGAAAATGGCGATTTTCGACGCCTATTACATGATCGAAGGCATCAACGCCTGGGCTACCGCGGACGACGTCTACCGGCTCCGGGGCGGGCGGGTCTCCTGGACCCGGCACGGCACCACCAGCGCCAACACGCTCTATTTCGACGGGCACGCCGCCCCGCAGCCGCGATTCCATAATCAGACGAAATATGGTTCGACCTATCTCCTCTACATTCACTGCGTGCTGACCAAGCGACGCAATCCTGCGGTGCAGTAACATGAGACTGCGGCTCGGATTACCGGCGCTGCTGGCGTTCGGCCTCGCCTCCGGCATGACCGCGACAGACCTGCTGGACGGGGCGCAGCTCCAGCGGGGCGTCGGGCAGGTGGAGTTTTTTCAGCGGGACGGGAAAAAAATGATCCGGCTGACTGGAAAGACCCCGCAGCCGAGACCCAACGGCAACGCCTATTTGAAGTTCCGCCTGAAACTGGAGCGGCCGGTGTCGCTGAGCGGACGGGCGGTGCGGTTCCGGGTGGCATCCCTCCGGTCTGAACGCTACGGCGGCGTCATCTTCAATACGTTCGCGCCCGACGCGGACAAACCGGCCTGGTCGCTGATGAGATGGGACCGGAAATTATTTGGGCAAGAACCGGTTCCGATGGTGATTTCCGCCGGCTCCGACCGCACGTTAAAATGGCAGACCGCCCCCGGCCGGGACGACCGGATCGACCGGCTGGAATTCATGTTCGGCTCGCCGTTCGCAAACCAGGAGGGGGAATTCCTGATTTCCGACATCACGGTCGGCCCGGAATACTCCCCGGACGATCCGGAGCTGCAGATGGAGGCGGAACGGCTCCGCTTTTCGCCGGATCAGCTGGAAATTGTCGCCGACCGCCGCTTCTCCGGCGGCAAGGGCATCCGCCTCCGCCCGGACGCGGACGCGGCGGTGGCGGAACTGGAAATGTCGTTCGAAGTCCGTCCGGGACATTATATTTTAACGACCGCCGTCGCGGCCGAAGAACCGCTGGCCCGCCGCTTGCGGGCGGCGGCGAACAACGCGGCTTCACCGCGGATCGGGGTACGCTGCGACGACGGGCCATGGCGCAAACGGGTGGTGGTTTTCGCGCATGAAGCCCACAATCCCTACCGGGAACGCCCGATCATGGACCTTCGCCTGGAGTCGGGCGTTCATCGCCTGCGCTTCCGCCTGCCGCCCGGCATCCAACTGGACAAGTTGACGCTGACGCCGTATCAGCCGCCGAAAGTACCGGAGGCCGCAACCCGCTATCGTCCGACGGTTTTGCCGCCGGACGAACATCCCCGGGTGTTCCTCTCTTCCCAGACCCTGCCCGCCATCCGCGGCAATCTGGAACTTCCGGAAAACCGCGAAGTATGGGAAAAAGCACAGCAGACCGCCGCGCAGATCATCACACCGCAAATCCGGGACGCGGAAATTTCCACCTGCGACCCGACCTTCGAAAAATACATTCAGGTCCGGGCCTTCGTCGCCCTGATGCGCGGCGACCGGAAACTTGCCGGAGAAACGGCGGCGGCCTTCCGGGATTACCTGTCACAGATCTGGTACGACAACATGACCGACGTCACCCGGGCCATCGGGCATACGATTCTGACCGCGTCCCTGATTTACGACTGGTGCTTCGACGCCCTGACGCCGGAGGAACGCGCCGCCATGGCCGAAAAAATGCTGGAACTGGCGGAACGGACGGAAATCGGCTATCCCCCGTTCAAGCAGGATGTCGTCAACGGACACGGCAACGAAATGCAGTTCACCCGCGACCTGATCGCCATGGGAATTGCCCTGTACGGCGAAAATCCCCTGCCCTACCGGTACTGCACCTATCGTTTTTTTGAAGAGATTGTGCCGATGCACCGCTTCGAATACCGCAGTCTGTGGCACAATCAGGGGATGGCGTACGGCGTGGTCCGTTTCAGCGGCGACGTGATCGCCGCACTGCTCTACGAACGCATGAACGATGTTCAGGCTTTTCCGGACTATGTGAAAAAACTGCCGTACAGCTGGTTCTACCTGCGGCTGCCGGACGGCACCATGTTCCGGGACGGCGATGACTTCTACATGACCAATCAGCGCGGATTGTACTCCAGCAATTACGAAAGCACGTTTCTTTCCGCCGCCTACAGCGCCGATCCGGTGCTGAAGGGCGAATCGCAGCGACAGGGCATCGACACCTGGAAATTCAACCACCCGGTGCAGTTCCTGCTGTTCAACGACCCGATCCTTCCGGCGCAACCGGATTACTCGCACCTGCCGCTGACCCGTCTCATGCCGCCGCCGTATCCGGCGATGGCCGCCCGGACCGGCTGGACCATGGGCGCGGATTCCCGCGACGTGCTGGTGTTCTTGAAGGGCGCCAACTATCAGTCCGTCGGGCATCAGCACCTTGACGCCGGGAGTTTTCAGCTTTATTACCGGGGGTTGCAGGCGGTTGACCTCGGGATTTACCTGCAGTTCGGCACGCCATACGACCGGAATTTCAACAAACGCTCCATCGCCCACAATGTCCTGCTCGCCTACGATCCCGACGAGGACTGGGGCTGGCTGGCCAACGACGGCGGCCAGCAGTATTTCTGCGGCTGGCCGAGCGGAAAATCCCCCTCCAGCCTCCAGGAAATGCTGGAAA
The DNA here is from genome assembly GCA_949282965.1 of uncultured Lentisphaeria bacterium. GTDB lineage: Bacteria > Verrucomicrobiota > Lentisphaeria > Victivallales > Victivallaceae > CALXOD01. Next base: position 40,955 of record CASDQW010000119.1, on the reverse strand, counting down.
AATCGAAGAACGGAGCCATGCTGGCCGCCGATTTCGGCCCGGACCGGCAGCGTCCGTTCTACAGTTTCTTCAAGAACGATCTGGCGGCAGCCTATACGAAAAAAATCAGCCGCTATGTGCGCAGTTTCGTGTTCCTCCATACCGGACGCCCCGGACAACCCGCCGCGCTGGTGGTGTTCGACCGGGTACGCACCTCCGGCGACGCCGTCCGGACCTGGTTTCAATTCAATACGCTGAGCGCGCCGGAGCGGCGGGAACGGACCTTCGTCTCCCGGTACGGAGCGGGGCAACTGACCACCCGGCTGCTGCTGCCGCAGGCCCCCCTGACGGTGGAAACGCACTCCGGACCGGACTCGCGACGGGTGTTCGGCAAAACCTTCGAACTCCCCTCGACCGGCCTCCCTGAAGAAAACGGCACCCGCACCATGATCGCCCCCGCCGTCCAGCAGCGGGACACCCGGTTTCTCGCGGTCCTGCAGCCGGGTGATCCGGAGGTGGAACCGGCACCGGTGGCGCTTCGTGAAGGCCCCGCGCACCTGGAATTGACACTGGCGGACACGCTGCTGGTGCTGGGCGGAAACTTCTCCCCGGTGGCCGATACGGTGGAAATCACCGTTCCGGAGTCGGTTTCCCGGGTGGTCTTCGCCGATTTCGCCGCCGGCGAGTGGACGGTCCGCCCGGCTTCCGGCAACGGCGAAGTCCGGACCTTCACCGCCCACCCCGAACGGCTGTGCGGCGTCCTGTCCCTGACGCCAGGCAAGTACCAATTGACACGCCACATTCCGTCCGCGCCGTAACCACGCCCCTCCGAAAAAACAGCCGCCGTTTCCCGTCACATGGACGGAGAAACGGCGGCAACGACCACCGGAAACTTATTTACTCAGGAAGTCGGTGATCTTGCGGGCGATGAACTCATGTCCGGCATTGTTCGGATGCGCCATGTCGGCGAAATTCTCCTTGAATTCCGACTCCGGCAACGCCTTGAAATCCGCGGCCAGGTCATAAACCGCGATTCCCCGGTCCCGTCCCAGTTGCCGCACCTCCTCGGCGAAGTCGTCCATCATCGTGTAACGCACGCCCCGCCCCGGAATCGTCGCAAGCAGCAGAAACGCCGGACTGCCGCCGGTGATCGATTTGACCTTGTCGATATAGGTTTCCAGCGATTTGCGGTAATAGCGCGGCGACCAGGCGGCGCTCTTGTCGTTGTAGCCGATCAGCACCGTCACCAGATCCGGTTTTTTTCCGGCAAAGTCGCGCCCGGCCCAGACCTGCAGGTCGAACGTGCGCGCACCGCCCACGGCCACGACCTCCACCTGGATCTTGTCATTGTGAAACGCCTGCCGCAGAAATTCCTGCAACTTCACCCCATAGCGGTTGGCATCGGGGTCCTGAACGGAGGTCCCGGCAGTGATCGAGTCACCGGAACAGATGATCGATACCGGTTCGCCGGCCTTCATCTTTTCGATCACGCCGGCCAGCGGCTTGTCGGGATATTTTTCCATCGGAGTGGCGGCGGCGTTCTTGACCAGCGTCAGGTCATCGACCGTCACCGTGTACGGCGCAATCGCGCGGTTGCAATGCTCAATCTGCCAGCGGTCCCCGAACACGACCGTGCCGACCCCGCTCGCGTTCAGGGCGCCGGGCGCGCCGAATTCGCCGTTTTCCACACCGCCCGGCGGCACGAAATCCGACCACGCCAGGGTCACCGTCTGCCAGGAATCGCCTTCCACCGGCACATAGGCGGTATATCTCCAGGACCCCAGATTGCTGCTGATCCCGGCCACGGCCACCGGCAGCATCACTTTTTTGCCGGGCTCCCCTTTGACCCGGAACCGGATCCCCTGATGACCGGCGAAAATCATCGACTCATCCATGTCCAGCAGCGCTCCGCTGGTTACGATCGCAGGCAGCGTCAACGCCATCGCCGGATTGCCGTCCACCATCACGCTCCGGGGAGCGCGATCCTGGCGGTTGCTTTTCCACTTCGCCACCGAAGAGAAATCATCCAGCACAAAATCCTGCGCAGCGTCCAGCTTCCGTTCCGGTGCCATTTCCAGACGTCGGGCCTCGATCCGGCTGATCTCCGCCTCGCCGCCGGCGTCGACACCGACAAATACGCTGATCATTTCCGGCGTATTGCCGCGTCCGGCGCGGGGCACGAAACGACTTTTGTATACGGTTTCCTGGTCTCCGAGCATTGCGGTATGAGACGAAGTATCGCAGTATCCGTCCTGCCGGTTGTAGGCATAGATACCGAATTCAAGTTTGCCCTTGCCGCGCGCCGTCACTTCGATTTCAAACACTTCGTCGGCACGGCATTCAAATCGCGGTTTGGCGGTGTATATATGCGTCCGGTGTCCGGCAGAGGTGATGACAAGCTTGCCGTCTCTGAGCGCAACCGTCCCCCACGGCTTGTTCCACCCGCCCTTGTTCTGGATCCAGCGGGCGGGGAGACCGTCTTTGCCGACGCCCTCTTTGAAGTCGCCGTTAAGCGCCAGCGCGGCGGAACCGGCGGCAGCCTTTTCCACCAACCGTGCGGCGATGCTGGTAATCACCACTTCGGAGCCGGGCCCCGCACCGACTACCATCCGGGCCATTTCCGGCGTGTTCCCGCGACCGGCGCGGGGAATCAGACGCTGCTTGAATACCGTCGGTTTTTCACTCAACGGCACCTTCACGATCGTCGACTCGCAGAAAACGGCCTCGTTCGTATATGCGTAAATACCGAATTCCAGCGTTCCCTTGCCGCTGGCCGTCATTTCCATTTCGAACTCGTCGCCCGGATGAAACTTGAAATTCCGGGTACGGGTGTACAAATGCGTTTCCTTGGCGGGTGAGACAATGGTCAGGACACCGTCCGCCAGCTTTGCCTGTCCCCAGGGCTTGTTCCACGCGCCCTTGTTCTGCATCCAGCCGACCGGAATGCCGTCCTTGCCGGCCCCTTCCTTGAAATCTCCGTTGATCGCCAGGTCCGCCGCCGTACAGCTCAACACCGCCGCAGCACACACTGCAAACATCGTCATCCACTGTTTTCTCATCGCCGTCTCTCCGTTATTCGGGTGAATTCTTGCGGTTATTATGAATATATATCTTGCTTTCGGAATCTGTCAATCGATGCGGCTGATTATTTTTCGCAGCGAACGTCTGTTTCCTTGAACATGTAAAAATATCCGGCACGATTTAAAAAAGTTCCTCGCCATTTTGCCGAAACCGGATTATGGTATCCGTCAACGCGGCGGAATTCGGCACCGGCAACGTGAAAAAATCCGGACCGCCGCTCTCCGGAAAATTGACAACAGCAGACCCAAACCATTGGCAAACTGGGAGATCCATTATGACGGAACCGGTCAACAATCCCCCCTGCGAACTTCGTCTCGCCCACTTCGGCATGTTTATTCACTGGGGCCTCTACGCCGTGCCTGGCGGCCGATGGCAGGGACGGGAGACCCCCTATCTCGGGGAATGGCTGCAATCCTACTTCCGTATCCCCAATGCCGAATACGCCAAATTTGCGGAACGCTTCAATCCGATCCATTTCAATGCCGACGAATGGGTGTCGCTGGCCCGTGACGCGGGGATGAAATACCTGGTGTTCACCGCCAAGCACCATGACGGGTTCGCCATGTACCACAGCAAAGTCAACCGCTTCAACATCGTCGACGCCACCCCGTTCAAGCGCGACGTGCTGCGGGAAATCTCCGACGCCTGCGCCCGGTACGGCATCCGGTTCGGGATTTACTACTCGCACCACCTCGACTGGGCCGACCCCGACGGCGGCGACCCCGGCCCGGAAAGCCCGCTCAACTGCAACTGCATGAGCTGGGGCAACAACTGGGATTTTCCGGATCGCTCCCGCAAGGACTTTTCCCGGTACTTCTACGGCAAAGCCCTGCCGCAGCTGCGCGAACTGCTGACAGAATACGGCCCGGTCTGCGAACTCTGGTGCGACTGTCCGCATCAGATCCTTCCCGAATACAGCCGCGCTGTCCGCGACCTGGTACGCGAGCTCCAGCCCGACTGCCTCATCAACAGCCGGGTCGGCAACGGATACGGCGATTTCGGCAGTCTCGGCGACAATCAGACCCTGACCGCCGGTCTCAACCGCCTGGTCGAATCCCCCGGTACCCTGAATGACACCTGGGGCTTCAAGTTCGATGACCATCACTGGAAAACGCCGGAGGAAGTCATTGAAAAACTGGTTTCGCTCACCGACAAGGGCGCCAATTACCTGCTCAACGTCGGCCCGATGCCGGATGGCCGCCTCACCCCGGAAACGGTGGACATCCTGACCCGGGTCGGCACCTGGTACCGGCGCAACGGCGACGGCATCTACGGCTGTGAGGGCAGCCCCTTCCCGCAAAATCTCGGCTGGGCCTACTGCACCCGCAAGGAAAACACGCTGAATTTCTTTCTCCGCCGCCAGGAAGAACACATCCGTCTGGCCGGACTGTCCGCCGCTCCGGTTACCGCCGACTGCCCGATACAACTCCATTCCGACGGGTCGCTGACATTGACGCCGGACCCGGATCGCCAAACGGGCTTTCTGCCGGTCCTCCGGCTGCATTTCACCGAACCGCCCCGGATCCTTCCCGGCCTGCGGCTCCAGAACGGCGAAATGGACCTCGCCCCCGGGCAGGGACAACTGATCCACAATCCGCCGGAACCGGTCATAGACGACGGCGCGGCGGCAGCCCCCCCGGAAAACCCGAACATGCCTCCGGACAACGAGTCGGAGCACAGCCTCCTGACCGGCGACGGCCTGCTCACCTGGTGGCACCACGACTATGACGCCATCGCATGGACTCTGGAATTGGCACCCGGCACCTACGAATGCTGGATTCTGACTCAGAAGGCCGATCATTCGCGCACCTGGAATTCGTCGCGGATCGTCGAAGTCGCGCTCGGGGACGATATCCGGCGCGTCCCGCTGGCCGCGGACGAACTGCCGTATTCCCCCTATTTTCCGCAGGTGCGCTCCCGGGCGGGAGTCTTCACGTTGACCGCGCCGTTTCGGGGAACGTTCCGGCTGCGCACCCTGATGGCCGGCGACCGGGGAGCGCGACTGATGGCGCTGGCGGGGGTTACGTTCCGGCAATTATCCTGATTTTCAGGATAACAAGCTCATACCATTGTCAGAACCCCCCCGTCGCGTCTTTTCTGTTGGACATTCGGAGAAATCCGCCGGTGGGACGCCGGAATGATACGGCCAACCATTATCCTGTTTTTTAGGATAAGAAAGGATAATTTCTCAAAAAAACCGAAATTGCCTTGACATTATCCTGATTTTTCATTATAATTCAAAACAGAAACCAGTAGGATTGATATGAAATTTGATGGCAAAGCGGAACGAATTGCCGCGGAATTGCGGCAGCGCATCGACCGGCACGAGTTTCTACCGGGCACTCTGTTGCCGACAACTGTGGAACTGGCCGCGGAATACGGTGTGGCCAAATCCACCGTCACCCGCGCTCTGGCGGAACTGACCGAGGAAAACCGAATCACCACCCGGCGCGGCTGCGGCTGCCGGGTACTGCCGCCGCCGTCGTCCACGGTCCTTCACCGGACACAGGAAATCGGCTTTTATCTGCCCCGGATGCTTTTCGACTACAATCAACATTCGCCCGGCGGCGACGTCTGGAGCGAAATCATCTCCGGGGCGGCGGCGGTGGCCGCCCGGTCCGGCTATCGCCTGGCGTTCATCCCGACGCTGGGGAAATCCTCCTGCGACGACCTGCGCGAAAGCGGTTGCCGCAACGTGCTGATCTATGGGGGAAATGCGGAATTTTTCGAAGAATTCATCACCAGTTCGCTGCCGCGGGAATTGAAGTACGTGCTGCTGAACCGTCCGGTGCCGTTCCAGCAAATCAATGTGGTGGACGAATTCGGCGAAGCCAGCGGCGTGGCGCTTTTTCGGGAGCTGGGCGCCCGGGGGTTCCGCCGGATGGCGGTGCTGGGCACCAACCGGGAATCGTTCGAATTCACCCGGATTTTTCCGGCCCACGCCCGGTATCTTACGGAAACGAAACAGCTTCGGGTCCCACTGGTCTGCCGCGTTCCGGAAGAGGCGGCGGACGCCGAATATGACGCGGCAATCCGCATACTGCTGGCGGCGGAGAAAAAACCCGATGCGCTGCTGGTGTTCCGGGGCCGCTTCTTCGACGGCACCATGCGGGCGCTGGAGCGCGCCGGGGTCCGGGTCCCCGAAGACCTGCCCGTTTTGCAACTCGAAAGCAAAAGTTATCCCAAAGGTTGGCACTGGCAGGGCCGCCCCGTGTCCGGTTACGCGCTGGTGGGCAAACGGGAGTTCGGGGCCTGTGCCGCCCGACTGCTGCTGCGGCTGCTCCGCCATCCGGATTGCAGACCGGCTCAGGCGGAGCTGCCGTTGTTTCCGGTCTTCGGAGCGACGGCGGAACTGCCTCCGGAAACCCAGAAAATCGAGGTATGTGATCCGGCGACTTTGACCTATCGACCTGAATTCGTGCTGCCGCCGCCGGAACCGATGCCGTTTCTGAAGCAGGAGACTTATTCTTTTTCCCGGGAACAGTCGCGCACGTGAAGGGGCGACTTCCGGCATCTGGGCAGCCGCGTCATCGTGGTCCCGCGGGCGATCATGTTTTTTTCAGAGTTTGAAAGAACCGATGGAATAAAAACGAAGTTTCCATTGAAGTATATTTTTAGCAACAATCCACCAAAGGACACAGGAGTGAGCATGAAAAAAACATTCGCCTGGATGGCCGCGGCTTCGCTGACGGCCGGACTGCCGCTCTCCGGAGCGGAAAAAATCGGTACGGATACCCCGGACGCCTTCGTTGCCAAAGTCAATGCCCTGCGCAAGGCCTATGACCATCCCGCGGTGGACGCGAAAAAAAAATTGAGCAAAGGCAATCTGCAATACCAGCTGAAACAGGCGGACAAGATCTGCGACGGATTCGCTTTTTTCTATAATTCGGAACCGGTTGAAATCGGACTCAAGGATATCGACTGGTTCGGCAAGCAGCGCAACCATCAGGAATGGGTGGCCCAGCTCAATCGTTTCTTCATGCTGGACCGGTTGATCACCGCCTATCAGCAGACCGGCGACGAAAAGTATCCGGAACGCGCCAGGGCATTGATGGAGGACTGGTTCAACTTCTGGAAGAAAAACAACTACCGGTTCATAGATCCGCAGAACAACAACGTGCTGAACTGCTCGTTGCGCATCCGCGCCTGGCTCCGAGCGCTGGCGGTTTTCCGCCACACCCTTGCCTTCGACGATGCTTTCGTGGAACGGCTGCTGGAAAACCTGACCCGGCAGGCCAATATGCTCACCGAACGTACCAAACCCGGCAACAGCAACTGGCAGATCGCCCAGGCCACCGCCCTCCTCGAAGCCGGAATCGTACTCGACTTTCTGCCCGACGCGGCCCAATGGCGGCAGAAGGGCGTGGAAGTGCTCAACGCCTGCTTCACCCGGCAGTTCCGTCCGGACGGCAGCCATCTGGAAAACACCACCGGCTATCACGCATGGATGACGGAAGAAATGATTGCCGCCTATCTGGTCGGGCAGCTGCGCCCCGATCTCCAGCTGCAGGTGAATCTGGATACCATTGACAAGGCCCTGCAATTCAGTCGTCTGGCTCGCCGTTTCGCCTTCAACGACAGCAGTTACGATAAAACTTTTCCGGCCTGGCGCTCCGTTCCTGACTTCAAGAATTATACCAAACGGCTCAAAATCGAGTGGAAACCATGGGAACGGCACGCCTTCACGGACGCCGGACTGGTCTTCGGCGGCACTGACCGGGAAATCTTCTGCTTCGACGCGGGTCGTTACGGCGGCTGGCACAGCCATTTGAGCCGACTCGACATCGTCTTCGGCGCAGACGGTTATCACCTGTTGATCGACCCCGCGATCACCACCTATGAAAAAACGAAAAACACCTATGAATACGGCCGCACCACCTGGAGCCATCCGACCGTCAACTTCAATGGCGCCCACCAGATGCGCCAGGACGCCGCCCTGCTCGATGTCCAACTGGCCCCCGATTACAGCGTCATGGTCGGTGAGTTCAACGGCGGCTCCTTCCAGGGGCCCTTCAGCGATCGTTACGAGAAAAACCTCGACGCCGATTTCCGACGCATGGTATTGTGGCTGGACCGTGACTATCTGCTGATTTTCGACCGGACCCGGATCGTCCGTTCGCCGGATGGGAAAACCATTACCAATTACGTATTCCCGGCCGCGCCGATGGAAAAATGGCAACTGGACCCGGCTCATCTCGCCTGGTATTCGATCAATGCCAAACGCCCTAACCTCTATTTGAAAATGCTGCTCAAACCAGCGGACAAGGTAAGCGCCACCTGCGTCGAGGGACAGGAAACGCCCATCTATTCCGGTTGGACGGCCACGATAGCGGAAAAACTCATTCCCGCCCCGCTCGTCACCTTCAGCGCCGATACCGGCAATGACGTGACGAATGCCGTGACTATCGCCGCGGCTTTCCCGGCCGGAGCGTCCGTTCCGGCGGCAACGGTAACGGCGGCGGCTCCCGGGCAGCTGGATTTCAGCTGCAAAGGCGCAACGGACGTTCTGCGCTACAGTCCGGATTTCACCACCGTCGGTCCGCTGCGCGCCGGAGCGGTGGAGGCCGAAGCGGTGCTGCTGCTGGTCCGCGACGGCAAACGGGCCTTCTGCTACCGGGCCCGGAGCCTGAGCGCCGACGGCCGAAAGCTGACGCTGCCGAGCACCGATTACACCGGTTGGATCGACCTGCCGTAATATTCCCAGGAGGAATGGTCAAATGAGAACAAAATCATTCACGTTGATTGAACTGCTGGTGGTCATCGCGATCATCGCCATCCTCGCCTCCATGCTGCTCCCCGCGCTGAACCAGGCACGGGCCAAAGCCCGCAACATCCAGTGCGGCAACAACCTCAAACAGCACGGCAATGCCGTGCAGATGTACGGACTGGACAATAACGATTACTTCAGTTACGTCATGAATCCGGAAGGCGGCGGCTGGCAGTTTCTGCTGCCGTATCTGGGGTGCAGCCGGGAGAAAATCAACAAATCAACGTCGCAATTTATGCATGCGCCGATTATCTGTCCGAGTGCGAAATATCTGCACGTCTATTTCCGTAACACGGTCGCCGCCTACGGCTTCAACAATTTCGGCGCCAACTTCGGATATCTGACCGCGACCCTTGACCGGAAACCCAAAAAACTCGGTACCATCCGCAATGCTTCGCGGGTTATGGCCATCGCCGACGGACGACTCAATCCGATCGATCGCTCCAGTTACATTCTCTGGAACGGCGACAGCCCCACCAACGCCAACGCCGCCAACGGCAATATCGACATCATGGAAGTAGTGGAATACCGACACAGCGGTTTCCAGAACTTTCTCTTCAGCGACATGCATTTCGCTCCGTTGAAAACCTATGGCTTGAAACCGAGTTCGGATGACGGCAAACTGCTGATGACCGGCGAACTTTGAAACGGTAAAACAGGAATGGAACGAACCGCCGGAGAATTTTTTGGATTCTCCGGCGGTTTGGTGTTTTTTTAATTGACAAATCGTTGCAGATGATATAAAATGAATGAGTGCCAACCAGAAGGAGTGGATCTATGAGAAAGTCCTCGTTCACGTTGATTGAACTGCTGGTAGTCATCGCGATCATCGCCATCCTCGCCTCCATGCTGCTCCCCGCCCTGAATCAGGCCCGGGCCAAAGCCCGCAACATCGAATGCGGCAATAACCTGAAACAGCACGGTAACGCCGTGCAGATGTACGGGCTGGACAACAACGATTACTTCAGTTACGTCATGAATCAGCTGGGCGGCGGCTGGCGACTGCTGCTCCCCTATCTGGGCATCCCCGGAAGTAAGCTCGACACGACCTACTCTCACAGTCCGGAAATCATCCATCGGCCGATCATCTGCCCCAGTGCGAAATACACGCACGTCTACTATCCCCAGGTGGTATCGGCTTACAGCTTCAACAATTTCGGCGCCAACTTCGGCTATTTTTCGGCTACGCTCGACCGGCCGCCCCGGAAAATCGGTTCCCTGCGCAACGCCTCCCGGGTCATGGCCATCGCCGATGGACGACTCAATCCGCTGACCCGTTCCGGCGGAATTCTCTGGAATGGTGATACTGCCAGCAATGCAAATGCCTCCAAAACCAATGTCGATCTTCTGGAAGTCGTGGAACTCCGGCACAGCGGCTTTCAAAATTTTCTCTTCAGCGACATGCATTTCGCCCCGTTGAAGACCTACGGACTGAGCATTTACTCAGATGACGGGAAGTTGCTGATGACCGGAGAACTTTGAACAGACAAAGGCGACGCAGCAGCGATCGTGCTATTCCATGAATCCGGTCGCGCTGGGCTGTCTGAAAGCAGTCCCATAAAGATGGAATTCCTTGGAAGCCATGCAGGTTCCGGCGACTGCCCACTTGCTGCAGTCGCCATCTAAAAAATAGAGAGCTCATCCCGTCCATCCTGCATGTGCCCACACCTGAGGGCATCCCCCCTCCCCTCCGGTTTCGTCATGCATAGGACTCTGTCCCGCCCTGCCCGGGCGCGGCACAATCATTCGGCAGGCAGTGAAAAAAGCCTATGGTCATCTTGTGCCGCTGCGCCACGCTCCCCCCCAAAGCTGCTATTTTATACGCAGATAATAATATTTATATTCATCGGCGGCACTAAGCATGGGGCTGGACTTGCCGTTCATCAGTTCTATCTTTTTCATATAGCTGGCATGGCCGTCCACCCAGCTGACATTGATGCCGTTGTCATGTCGATCCCCAATCCCCGGCCCGCTGTTATTACAATAAAGCACTGCCCCTTGAGTCTCAGCGGTCAAGGCGTCGGCGCCATCCCCGGTCACCAGCGTTTCCGTCGGCTTGGTGACGGTATTCGGCTTGGCGTAAATCCCAAGATACCCCAATCCCTGGGTAACGCCACTCTTATTCCCGCTGCCCCAATTGTAGCCGTATCCTCCGAAAAACGATTGCCGATTCTGAGGAATCGTATAACCGGCGGCGCCATTGGTCCAGGATGGACAATCGAAGGGGCCACGCCCCAGCTGCCGGATATTCGTCCCTTCCGTGGCGGAGGTCGGCACTTCCAGTCCGCTGATGCCAAGATACGGAGCCAATTGCCACTTCCAATTGGCAAAACCGAGATAGGTGAAGGGAGCGGCTCCGGTAGCAACATTCAACACCGGAAAGAAATCATAGTCGCCGGTATACATGGCGGTGGCAGTACCGAGCGTTTTCTGATTATTGATACACGAAATCTTCCGTGCCTGCGCCCGGGCCTTGTTCAAGGCGGGCAACAGCATTGCCGCAAGAATAGCGATGATCGCAATCACCACCAGCAGCTCGATCAAGGTGAAGGCTCGAGAAGATTTTTCAGACGGAATGATCATGTTTTACTCCTGTTTTTGCCAAACCGGCATTGGGCTCAGTAACAGCATATTTTGAGGAATTCGTCCGTCATCATCAGAAATGTTGCTGATGTAACGCTATTATAATTATAATCAAAAAAATATGAAAAAAAACTCAACAACAAAATAATCCACAAAATAATCAAAAAAAAACAGACACTGCAAGATCAACCGTTGCCGAAAGATCGCAAACCACGAAAGGTAAATATCGACTGAGACGTTTTTTTGAGTTTGTTTCACCACCGAGACAGTGGCAAAGAGACCGGAATGTACTACATTACCGTTTATAACAACCAATATCAAAACAGGGACCCGTTTCGATGACGATGGCCTGGACAGAGTTGACAGCTGCGGCCCGGGCGGTATTGCACCCCCGCAGAATTTCGGAATTCGTGGAAGTCGGCGGCGCAGCGGCGGCCATCCTGACGGACCGCGGGAACGTTTATGTCGGTATCTGCATTGACACCGCGTGCTCGTTGGGCATGTGTGCCGAACGCAATGCCGCCGCCCGCATGCTGACCGATGGTGAAAGCGTCATTGCCAGAATGGTTTGCCTCAATTCGGAGGAGGTTTTTCTCCCGCCCTGCGGCGCCTGCCGCGAGTTTTTGCTGGAACTTTCCCCACGGAATGCCGACCTGGAAGTCATGCTTTCCCCCAGCCGGGTAGTCAAACTGAAAGAGCTGCTACCGGACTGGTGGGGAGAAAAAAATCAGCACGACAGCCCTCCATGCCCCCCTCCCCGAAACAATCACCCCTGAACCATGGAAGCCCCCCTCCGGAGGATTCCACACCGCCATGTTGCAAAGAAAAATATTCCATGCTATATTGTCCGGATGACTACCCGATGACAAAAATGCAAAGCTATGAAAGACTTCAAAACGATACTGCTCAAAATCTGGCACTGCGCCGGGAAACTGAATTGGAATTTTTATTTCTGGGGGCTGTTTCTGGTCCTGGTGGCTCTCGGTGTGACCGGCTCCTCGCTGGGATGGTATCGCCAGCTGCCCGGCAGTGCGGCTGTCGTGGAGCTGGTCGGCGAACGCAAACTCTTCGGTGTATACCGGGGCATCCGGGGCGACGAATTCATCGCGCATGCCACCCCGAACGCCTTGCGGCAATATCTGCATGATCCCCCCTTCCCCCGGACCAATTACAACGTCGGGTTATCCGGACGCGACGATCTGGTATTGCATGATACCGGAGCTCCGGTACGTCATTTCAGCATGATATCCCGACCGGCGACGTGGGGATTTTTTCTCTTCGATCTGCGCCGGGCGCTGGCATGGTATTGGCTTTTTCCGATTTTTTTCGGTTTATGGGGCGTGTTTTTCCTCTTCGAAACCCTTTTTCCCGAGCAGCGGAAAGTCAATTTTCTGCTGGCCGCGGCGACCGTCTTTTCCCCCTATTGTGCGGCATGGTCATTCTGGCCCATCAATAATATCGGTGGTCTGTGCGTTGCTGCCGGCGCTTTTCTGCGTTTGCTGAGAGCGGAAACGAAGAAAAAACAATGCGTTTTGGCCATACTGGCCGGCTGGGGGGCATCGGTCAGTGCGCTTTCGATCTACTTTCCGCGCATCTGGCCGACGGCAGTTCTGCTCGGGCTGGTTGTGCTGGCCCGTATCTGCAGCGAAGCGCTGTGGCAACGGTTCCGAAATCCCTTTCGAATGGCAATGCTGCTGCTTGCCGCACTGGTGTTGACCGGCATTCTCGGAGGCTGGTACCTGGCGGCCGCCGACACCATCGATGCGGTCCGGCGACTGGTGTATCCCGGCATGCGCCGCCTGAATGGAGGCTCGATGGACTGGTGGGAAATGATGGTCGGATGGCTCGCTCCATTTACCATTTATAAAATCAATTTCAAAAATCAGAGCGAAATGCAGGCGTCTCTCTCGCTGTTGTTTCCCTTCCTGCTTTACGTGATCGTTTATTTTCAAAGCCTGAAACGGCAGACGTTGTTCTGGGCGCTCGCCGGATGCTGGCTGGTGTTCTTGACCTATCAGCATATTGGCTTTCCCGGCTGGCTGGCGGAAATAACGCTTTTCGACTTGTGCAGTCCACCCCGCTGCGGAATTGCTCTGGTCCTGACTCAATTTCTAATGATCGGCCTGTTTTACTCGCTCCGCAAACGAGAGGACGCAGCGGAATGCCTCGGCCAGAAAATGCCCCAGCCGATCCACACGCCGCTGCAATGGGGAGGAGTACTGCTGTGGTCGCTGTTGATACCGGCCCTGTTGCTGTGGGGGGCGCCGACGGCACTATGGCAGGGATTGCGGCCGTGGTTTTCTCCGACGGCCATGCTGCTGATCGGGGGAATGATTGTGGTGGTATATGGCGCCTGCGTGTTTTTGCTGTTCAAAAAAATCGTCTGGTTTATTGGTTTATTCTGTGCGTTTCATATTTTTCTGGGAGCATTGTTCAATCCGATCTGCATTGCACCGTACAAAATAGAGAACGATCTGGCGCACCGACTGGCGGCAGCCTCCTGGCTGCACCATCAGGGACGCGTGTTGTTTATCACGGAAAATGACTTTCTGGCGGTGGCTCATCTTCTCTCCGGCGGACGAGCCCTGAACGGTTATTTCATGTATCAGGATCAAGGAGTGTTCGATCTCTTTTTCGCCGGGATGAAAAACGCCGGAGCATTCTGGCGGATGAACCATCTTGATGCGGTCGCAACTCCGCCCGGATCCGAACTTTTCACAGCAACCATTCCCCACGGGGACCGGATCGTACTCCATTTCAATGGCGCGGCCTATGACTTCGCCCAACTGCCTATTGACGTGCTGGCAGCCACGAAACAGTACTGCGAATATCTGGACCTCAATCCTTCCCTGACTTTCTGGTATGAGCGGGACGGCTTGCGCTTCTACCGGATTCGTCCTCGTCCCGGCCAATAACTGCGTATATTCCGGGTAGACACGGTATTTACAGGGTTCTTCCGGGGCTTCTGCCGGCCGTCTCCGCGCGTCCCCGGGCCCGAAGCAGACATTGGCACTGCCCTAAGCATCCTCTGTATGAACCGGAATTTTTACGGCAGAAGAGTTGCATGGACCAGCTTATGCATGTATGGTATTGGGAAGAAAAGGAACAATACGATGCTTTCGAGATTGCCATATCACGCCACCGTACTGGCGCTCGCACTCTGTCTTGCAGGCGCCCTCAGCGGCTGCTCCACCCCGTGGACAACCAATACCCAACGCAATGCCATTGAGCAGCTGCTGCTTTCCGATGTCATTGAGCGCGGCATCGCGGCAGCGGATTTCCGGCCGTATGCCGGCAAGAAAGCATTCCTGGACAGCTCCTACCTGGAACCGCAGACGGACAAAGCTTATCTGCTCGGTGTTCTGGCCATGAAATTGGCACAAGACGGCATCATCCTGACGGAAGATGCCAAAGAGGCGGAACTGCTGATTCAGCCGCTCTGCGGCGTACTGGCAACCGATTACGACAAAATTCTGATCGGCACCCCGTCTTTGCCGGTGCCGGTGCCGAATACCGGCATTTCTCTGGTGATCCCGGAAATATCCCTGTTTCAGAAATATGCCCGCTACGGTTATGGCCGCTTTGCCTTCAACATTCTGGAGGCGGGCACCCGGACACCGGTCGCCCGTCTGACCGGCGCCACCACCAAAGCCACCTACACCAACTGGATCATCCTGCTGATCCCCTTCTCCACCACGGACATTTCCGAAAGTACCGAGCTATCTGAAGCTCCTGAACTTTCCGAACCGGCCGAAGCGAAAAAGCCGTAACCGCGACGACAGCACCGGCGTCCGTTTCCCCGGCATGCCGCCTCTCGCTGAACGCCCCTTCCGTTTCTTCCGCCGCCGGCGCTCGTCTTCGTTCATTCCGCCGGGGGCGGTACAGCAAAACGGTACAGTTTTCCATCCGAGGTGTAATACAGGAATCCATCCAGATACGTACTGCCGCCGGTAATCGGTTCCGGAGGCACGCCGATCAGGCGGACGCTTCCTGTCCCGTCCAGTTCGAAAATCCCCCGCTCCTGCAACAAAAACAGCCGCCTGCCGTCCGGAGTGGCGGCAAGACCGTTCCGCGGTACACTGCCATACCCCGTCTGATCGACCCGATGCAGCAGACGCAGGGATACCGGGTCCAGAACATACAGCCGCCCCGGCCCCGACGCCACCAGAATGTTCCGCTGAAATGCGGCAATCGCCACCAGATAGTTTTCTCCGGGGATCGCGGTTTTCGCCACCACTGCTCCGTTCGGCCACGTCATGCGGAATACCGCCGCGGCGGTCGCCGCCGTCGCCCCGCCTCCGGGCGCCTCGTTACTGGTGCCGCCAACCAGCGATCCGTCCGGCAGCACCGTCAGCGCAATGCAACTGTGCCCCGGCATCCACGAAGCTCCGATTTCCCGTCGGCCGCCGTCCGGAGCAACCACGCCGAACCCGCCGCCGCTGAGCCCGTAATTGGAATGCCCTGCCATAATCAGGTCTCCGGAAGGATGCCGCAAAATCACCCGGGGCCGGGTAATCAGCTCCGCCCAACGCGCCAGCGGCCGGGGATTGTCCAGCCCGTCGTCCGGCTCCGTTCCCCGGGGGGCAGCCGCCAGTTCCATACCGGAAACGGCAAAAAAATTGTTGTTGTCCGGCATGTAATCCGGCAGAAAGCGGACCGGCGCCGCCGGTCCCGTCAACCGGACCGGTCCCAGCGACAGTACCGGTGCCGCCGTGTCGCTGATTTCAACCGGATATCGCCGCCCGCCGAATTCCACCGTCAGATTCCGGCAGAAGGAATGCTCGTAAAAACGGATATTCAAGTAGTAGTCCCCCGGTGCCGGAACCGGCAGCCGCACCGTGAATTCCGGACGGAAAGACTGAAAAACAGCCCGCAGCAGACGCGGTGTGCGGTCCGCCAGCCAGACGCCGTACCGCGCCTCCCCCTCGTGCGCCAGACGTTCCGGCGGTAAACCGAACCACTCCCCCCCGCCCGAGCGAAACCGAATCGGACACGACGGGTCGAACCGCCATAAACGCCCGCCGGGGTATTCGCACGCATACAGATAACGTCCGTCGGCGGCAAAATTGCAGAAATTGCCTCCTCCCACCACCGGATTCGCCCCCAGATCCATCACCCGTCCCTGCTCCGGATCATAGGAAATCAGACGCATCGGATGCGCGGTGGAACCGTAAATTTTTCCGTCCGGCCCCAGCCCGAGACTGGTCAGAAACACCCCTCCCGAATGAAACCGCAACGGAATCGTCCGCATTGCACCATCCGCCTCGGCCACCACCAGTTCGCCGGCATCCAGATCGCATCGCACCAGCTTCGAGCCATCGCCGAAATCGTTGCGCACACCGAAATATCGTATCGCTCCGGATGGTGCTTCCGCCGTTTCTGGAGCTGCATTCCGGATCCGCTTTCCGGCAGCAGCCACGCCCTGAAATGCCCCCCCACGGATCGCCACGGTCCCGTCCTGCAGCAACCGGACGCTGCCGAAGCCGAGCACCCGTTCCCGTTCCGGCAGCAGCTGCCGCAGCTCCCCCGTCTCCGAATGGAACGCGAACACTCCCGCTTTCTGAGTCCCGGTTCCGGCATATACCCAGCCGTCCGGCGCCACCACCAGTTCAAATACGTAATGCGTTTCCGCCTCCAGCCGACCGAAATCCCGGCACCCGCCGTCCGACGGCCGATAGCGGCACAACCCGCCCCCCGGATAATAGCCCATCCAGATCGAACCGTCCGGGGCGGCGGCGTAACTCATGAAATGCACCGCACGTTCCGACGGTACGCCGCATACCCGGTATCGGCCGTCCTCCACGCGAAACTCCAGCAGCCGCCCTTTCGGATAGTCGAAGTAATAACGCCCGTCCTCCGTCAGCAACCCGCCGAAGGTGTCGGATTGCGGCACCTCCTGCGGCACGAAATGCTGTTCCACCAGACCGCTTTCCACGTGGCAGAGCAGCAGGTAACCGCGCCGCCCGCAATCCTGCGGACGAATCAACACGAAACGTCTGCCGTCCGCAAAGCGCCCGCAATGCACGGAACGCACTTCCGCCGTTGGTATGCCCCCGGACAACTGCTCAAACCGATCCATACCGCCGCCCTCCCAGCCCAGCAGCACTCCCGGCAGCCATACCGCATAACGGATCCACCGGCGCAGCCGGAACGGCCGGATCATGGTTTTTCCGGCTCCACGGCAATGCCGCTGATAATCAGACTCAACTCCGCCGGACTCTTCCGGGTGCCGAGCCAGATTTCAATGCGATTGACCTTGCCGGCGTTTTCCGGATTCTCGTGTGTCTCCACTTTCATGCGGTTGGAGGTTCTGGTGCCGAGCTGGATTTCCTGCTCCTCCTCCTTGAGCAGATCCGTTCCCTGATAACCGCGCACCGGCGTTTTGGAGCCGTCGTTGAACAAACGGACGATGAACAGTTCTCCGTCTCCCAGGGAGCGCACCTTCAACTTCACCTGTTTGCCGCGCAGATCCCAGGGAGTGGCGGGCGCCAGCACAAACCGCATATAATTCATGCCGGTCTGCCCGGCGTCGATCTTTGCCGCGCAGTGAATGACCCGACGGCCATCCAGCTGTGCGAATTTCACCGGACTCCACTGAGATTTCAGCTCTTCCGGCGTCAGGGATTGAAGCATATCCTCCGCCAGCAAAGCCCCGGCAGCCAGCATCAGAAGTCCACTCAGAATACGTTTCATGTCATGGTTCCTTTCGGTCGCTTTGCAGGGCGAACGGCCCTGCGGTGTAAGTCAATTTCTGGCGCAGACGCGCCACCTTGCGCAATGCATTTTCCACAGCGGCCGGAGTCGTGGCAAGAATGTGCAGTTCCCGTTCCCCAACCGGCACCAGAAAGGCCGACCAGCGCAGCCACAAACGCCGCTCACCGTCGCGGATTTCCGGCCAGATTCCCCCGCGCTCGTCCCGGGAATAACGTCCCGCGACCGTGGTGTTTCCGGAGGCGATCCGCACGATCAGATCCGCTTCCGCCTCCGGCACCAGTCCGCCGCCGCGCTCCCGCAGCAATTCCGCGAAACGGGCCGCCGCCTCCGGCGAAGCTCCGGTCAACGCCACGCGCAGCCGTTCCGGAAGCGCCTGCTTCAATCGCAGCGGCGTCCGGACGCTCCAGGGATCATCCGTCCACAAAATCACGGCGGCACTTTCCGTCAGCGTCTCTCCGTCCGGGGCATACAGCAGAAAAGGTTCGCCGTTGCCGCCGTCCCCCAGCAGACGACCGTTCCAATGTACCGAACCGGT
Organism: uncultured Lentisphaeria bacterium; assembly: GCA_949282965.1. Classification (GTDB taxonomy): domain Bacteria; phylum Verrucomicrobiota; class Lentisphaeria; order Victivallales; family Victivallaceae; genus CALXOD01. The sequence goes on along the minus strand of CASDQW010000119.1, from coordinate 22,296 downwards.
CGCCTGTACCAGCCGCGGCGCACCGGCACGGTCGGTGTCGATGATCAATACACTATCCGGCTTGAGGCGGCAATCGTATTGCTGCCGCCCCACCGTCAGACGCACTTCCGGCCTGACACAGCGGGCGAAAAGGAAGGTGCGGCCGCCGTCCTTTTTCGGCAGCACGTAACTGTATTGGAAATCTGCTGCCGGCAACCGGTATTCCGCGTCCGTCAGCGCCTGTTCCCGGCCGATGCTTTCCGCCAGTTCCTCCCGGAAGTCCGCCGCATCCAGTTCGTACCCGCGAACGCCCCGTTTCCGCAACTCGCTCAGCCTCGCCTCGGCCCAGGCCTGTTCCTTCCCGGAACGAATCACCCAGACCGCCTCGGCATTTTCCGGAACCGGGTCGAAGTCGCTGATGATCTCTACCCGGATTCCGCCACCGACCAACTGCAAATACGCCTTGCACAACGCCCGGTTGAACCCCGTCACGTCGCTGCCGCGTTCGCTCGCCCGGTACAGCAGAAACTTCCTGGCCGGTTCAAACGCATCAGGAGGCAGCCGGTCGCACACCAGCGTCCAGAGTTTCCAGCGCCGGAAAATGTCTTTTTCAGTAAAATCCGGCATCAGCATGCCCCATTCCGGAGAATGCGGCCCCAGATTGTTCGCCAGATAAAAATTCTGCAGCCCCAGCGAATTTTCCGCCAACGCCAGTGCCAGCAGATTTTCGTAGAAATATCCCCAGCGTCCCAGTTTCGCCGCATGATGTTGTCCAGGATTGGGCATACCGACCTCGCCCATCAGGCTGGGGCGGCCCAGATTCATGACGTATGCCATGTTCTTTTTGCCGTCAAGGTCAATTGCGTCGCAGTAATAGGGATGCACGTGGCTCCAGCCGGCGACGCCGTGCAGATTTTCCCGGTTGAGCCAGGCGCTGGAGGAGTCGGCATACGTGTTGCCGACTCCGGCCATGGAGGGTTTCCCGCGCAACAGCCGCCGTGAAACTTCGCCGAACCACCAGCGGATGTCCGCTTCGGTATAATCCTCCGCCTTGCCGCTGTTGCCCTCCGGTTCGTTGATCACTTCCCAGGCGATGCTCCGGTAGGGCGCACTGTGCGCCGCCAGCCGGGACGCATAGTCGAAAACCGGTCCGATCTGGCTGGGATCGCGAAACGGATTCCCCTTGACATTCAGGCGTTTCACCCAACTGTCAAAACGATTGGGCTGAAACGTCAACAGCGAGAGCACCGGCACCAGCCGATACGCGGCGTGCAGCTCCACGTATCCGTCGAACACCCGGACCGGCACCGGGTAGCGGCCGGCGTCCAGTTCCGCCAGAACGGCTTCATTCAACATCTTTTCCAGATAATGCTGCCGCATGGCGGTTCCTCCGGTAAAGCTGATCTGGGCCATTTCCTGTTCCCAGATGTCCGGCACCTTCTGCGTGATGTCCGCATCGAAAAACGCACCGAGCGACCGCTCGTTCCCGTACAGATTGGCGCCGGACAGACGGCATGCCCTGCCGTCCAGCGTCGCGTAGCGCTCCGTCATCCGGAACTCCGACATGGCCGGCGCTTCCGCCAGCTTCACCGGAATCAACGCCCGCTGAGGCGCACTTATGCCCCCGTCCAGCACCTCCGCAAACAAATCGATCCGCCGCCCTCCGAAATCCCCGGGAATCGAAAACATCGTGGAAAACGGCAACGGCCCCGGCGCCTGAAAATCCAGTTCCAGCTCCGCCGTCGCCAGCGGTTTCCGTTCCTGATATGGCAGTGCGGTAATGCGCACGCGCCGCTTCCCGCTGCACGTCCCATATAACGTCCCCCGCACCTCCGCCACCTCACCGGGACGGTAAGTCGTCTTGGCCGTGTACAAATCCCCGACCGTCGTCATCTCCCGCCGCAGCGCCAGCGCCGCCATATCCCCGATCAGCTTCGCCGCGGCCTCCCCGTAACGCGGATGCCACGGGTGCTCCTCACCGGTGAATCCCGCCAGCAGTGCGCGCGATGCGGGAAATACCCGGTTATGCAGCAGCAGCGACAAGTTCATCGCCACCAGATCCCCACCGGCATCCACGCTGCCGAGCAGCGGCAGCAGGCTGCGGTGACTGACCCCGCTGCTGCTGACCAGACCGATTCCTCCCGCCTTCGAGGCGATGACCTCTCCGACACGCGGCAACAGCCCGTCGGAAAGATTCACCACCGCCGTCACCGGGCCGTAAGCATCATAATATTTCCCGATCGGCAGGATCCTGGAAAACACCCCGAATGCAACCTGTTCCCGGTAATTCCCGCCGCCAATCTCCCGCCAGACACCATCCCGCAATTCAAACGGTCGCGACATCGGCACTCCCGCCGGCGCAATCAGCCCCCCTCCTCCCGCCAGAAAACGACGGATCGGATGATAGGCCGCCAGCGGCACCGCCTCACCGTGCGCCAGAATCAACGTGTTGAAATTCTCCGGCGTCAGCTCCTCGCACAAGGTGCGCAGATCGATGATCCGCACGTCGCGCCCGTCCCGGCGCAGAACCTCCGCAATATATTCCGCACTGACCTCGGCCGGAAGCCCGGAGACCGGGAGGCCGGGTTCGGAAAAAACAGCGATGCGTTCCCCGGAAAGCCCGTCGGCGGTTTTCACCACCTCGACCGGCCGGGAAAGCTCCCGGTCGAAGTCCTTGAGCGCATCCGTCGCCGGAAACAACGTATTGATCAGGGTTTTCAAAATCCGGTTCGACGGCGGCGTCGCCACATAGCCGCCAATGTAATAAATCGTGCCGTTCCCCTGCTTGATACGCAGCATGGCCGGAGCCCGAACCTGAAACTCCGGACGTATCTGACGCAGCGCCTCCTCTTTTTCCGGAGGCACCCAGTTGGCCAGCACCGTCACGTTGGGCAGCTCCGCGGCATAAACGATCATGCCCCAGCCGCCATACGGCACCCGCGGCGCGACATCCGCCGGGATTTTAAAGTTGTTGGTATCGATTTCCATGGCCATGCCCGCCTTGCCTTCGACGGCGCGGGGCATCTGCGCGGTCCCGAACATCTCCCGGGTCGGATATGACCCGAAGGTCAGCAGCAGCGTCCCCCCGTCCCGGACATATTGCAGCAGCCGGGCGGCCTCCTCTTTCGTATATTTCCAATGGGCCGCGTGCACCAGATCGTAGGCGGACAGATCCACCGCAGGAAACTTTTCCGGCGTCGTCCGTTCAAAATCGCACCCCAGCTGCCGGTAAATCGTCTCGTAATCTCCCGCGTACCGTCCTGTAACCAGCACCGACGGCTTTTCCGGGGACGCCCATGCCGCGGCCGCGCCCAGCAGCAAAAACAGCAAAAATCCAACAGATTTCACAATCTTCCTCCCCTCGTCAAGGCCTGGTTTCCGGATAAGCGGCATACTTGAACACCTCGTTCCAGTTGTTGTAGATCTCCTGAGCCTTGTAATACGCAACGTGCCCATCGCTGAACGAAATGTTCAATCCGCCCGTGTGACGCGTATGATCCAGATAATAAAACCCGCCCGTGCTGCCGTAAGCCGGCGTAAACGCCGCCCCGCTCCAGGTCGCCGTATGCCAGCCGCCGCCGTCGGCGAACAGCACCAGAGACCGCCGGAAGGCGTTCAGCCGACCGTATTTATCCGTATCGGAGGCGTTGCGCCCCGACTGCGGTACCGGCGGCAGCAGCGGATTCATGCCGTATCCCCAGCGGGTCTGAGTGAATTCCTGCCAGACCGGACAGCTGGTCACGACGCGCTTGGCGTCGTTTTCTCCCTCGTATTCATACTGATTCGTCAAGCCGCCGACGTAGGGAGCCACCTGATGCATCCAGTACTGATCCCGCGAATTGAACAGACACGGCAGAAAATCATCGTAATCTCCGGCGTAATTCAATGCCGCCTGATTCAACTGACGCAGATTCCCGGTGCATTTGGCGGTCTGGGCTCTGGCCCGCGCCTGGTTCAGCGCTGGAAGCAGCATGGAGGCCAGAATGGCGATGATCGCGATCACCACCAGCAACTCGATCAGCGTAAAGCTTTTCCTCATGACGGTTCTCCTTTTGGATAAGAAATGAACGGAATGCGTTCCACTATCACTTTGGAAAGATTCTGCGGCAATTTCCGGGAAATTGACCAGCTCAAACGGTACCGTTTTTTGGCAATCCTCTGCCCACAGCGAATCGACCGCCTGATCGACAATTCCAAAAAAATCCTCCCGCACCGTGGGTATCCGATATCCCATGGTCTGCAATGCGTCAATATTGTCGAAATCGGCATAGAAAACATCCCGGTTCAGCCGCCGCCCGGTCTCGGTCAGGTAACGCATCATCATGCTGCTCGGCTGCTTGGAGGGAGAGATGATCAGGACCGGCCGGTCGGTCGGCAGCTCCAGGCTCCGGAATTGCGCCAGATTCTCCTCCGGATCATCATACCGGGCGGGAATCAACCGGTAGAATTTCTCGAATTTCGCGCAGGCGTTGATGAATCCGTTGCGCCGTTCGCCGATGACGTGTTCCGCCGGCTGGCAGTCGATGAAATAGCAGGCCGTATTCGCCGGCAGACGGCTCAGAAAATATTCCGTCTGCGCTTCGCCCGCCGCCCGGTTGTCGGTGGAAACGTAGCGGAACTGCCCGTACTGGCGATTCAGTACGACGAACTTTTCCCGACCGATCCATTCGGCCACCTTCTCCAGTTCCTCCAACCGCTGCGGCGTCCAGATCACCCGGTCGAACTCGTCCAGCAGCGAAGGGGCGGCAATGACCTTATGCGCATCCAGAAACGCCGGGTCCAGAGGCGCCAGACGATCCATCAGCCGCCCGAACAATCCGAAGTAATCGTTCGCACAATAAAACAACGCCGCATTCAGATGCACGCTATGTTCCCAGTATACCACTGCCACTCGCCCCGAGGTCTCCTGCGGCGAAACAAACGTCCCATTCCGCCGGGAAGCCGTCAGCCAGCGGTCTTCCACCAGCAGCTTGATCGCCCGTTCCAGCGTGTTGACGGTGGTGTCGAAATAACGGGCCAGCTCGTCCCGCACCGGCAGTTTGTCTCCGGGACGCCAGCGGCCCGACTTGATTTCCTCAAGAATGGCATCGTGTATCCTGCGATAACGCGGAATATATTCTCCTGACATGTCCGTTCTCCTGTCTTGATTATTTTGGTATAATTATAATAAAAATTATTTTTTTTGTCAATACAATACATTAAAAAAGATTTTAAATTCTTTTTTTAGTTATAAACCGGTTTTTAAAAAAAATAAAACGCCCCTGTCGCCGCATTTTCCGAAACCGGATTTATTGAGTCGTCAGAATACGCCGCCCGCCGGAAGCGCCGCGGAACGCCGGAAGAAATTCCTCCAGAAAATTAACGGCCGCCGTCATTTCACTGCGGCGGCCGCGGAACCGATCTGCGCCCCCCGGGCGGCAGATCTTCAGGCATCGTACCGGCCAAGCGCCAGTCCCGTTTCCAGAAAATACTGGTAGCTTTCCATTTCCGCCGATTCGGGAATGGAGTGGTCGCTGTGAAGAATAAAACCGTTTCCCTGTTTCAGCAGCGGCACTTTGGCTTCGAGTTCGCGCCGGATGCCGTCCCGGTCGTTGGCGGCGATCGGACGAACGTCCAGCCCGCCCATCAGTGCGATCCGGTCGCCGAAATTCCGGTAAATCCGCAGCACGTCCATGCCGGCCTTCACCTCCATAGCCTGCAGACAGTCGATCCCCGCGTCGATCATGTCGGGCAGCAGCGGCTCGACGAACCCGCAGGAGTGCATGATGACCGGCAATCCCTGTGCATGAGCGAAGTCCATGGTCCGTTTATGCGCCGGCTTGATCAATTCCCGGTACATCTCCGGCGACATGAAGGGCCGCCCCTTGAAGCCCATGTCCTCGAAAAACCAGATGCCGTCCGGCTTGCCGCCGCGGGCGAACAATTCTTCCATCAGCCCGATCAGCATGGCCGCATACGTATCGGCCATATCCCGGATCCACTCCGGATCGAGCGCCATCCCCAGCAACATGGTTTCGTGCCCGACAATCGGATGAATCGCCTCAAAAACGTTCACTCCCCCCCAGCAGAAAAATACCTCGGCAGCGGCGGCTTTCCGCTTCTCCTCCAGATACTGCTCCAGACGGATCCGCTCCGGAATCGCGGTCAGAAACGGTTTTGCCTTCTCTTCCCAGTCTGCCCGGTCGTGAATGCCGTATCCGATGTGCTCCGGAGTGGAATCATGTTTCTTATGCCGTCGCAGCGTGGCGCCGTTCCCGTCCAGCAGGGTCTGGGTGTCTTCGTCCTCTGCGACCTGCACGTCCGGTTTGCCGTATTCGATTTTCAGATCGAATGGCCAGGCCGTGCGCAAGTCCAGATGAAAATAGTCCACCGGATGCACCTCCGGCGGCAGTTTCCCCTGTTCGTGCCACTTGCGCACCGTGCAGGTCCAGAAACTTTCCATGCAGCCGATCCGATCCACGCTCTGATGCTTCAACTGGCGTGAAATCCGTTCCACCGAAGTCATTGCCATAGATGTCCGCTCCCTGTTTTCCACATTGCCGCGCGATGCTTCCGACGCGTTCTTCTCCACACCTTAAACCACCGCCCCAAAAAATCAAGACCGGGAAACCGAACCTCTATGAAAAAAAGCCGCCGCCGGAAAATATCCGGACGGACGGCATGCCATGCACTCCGGCTCCGACGCTCGCAACGTCATTTTGTCGGCCGGTTGTGGAAGTCCCAGGCGCTCTTGTCGTTGAATACTTTGGTTGAAGAGGAAACCCGCCGAAACGGTTCCACGTGTCCGTCGAAACGCAGGGAATTGACCTCATTGTTGCTGTGGCGTCCCCAGGAAACACCGGTACTGTCGTCCCAGTGCGCGTACAACCAGATGGCACTGTAGGTGCCGTCGAAGATGCTGAGTTTTTCGCTGGGACGGTAGAGGCGGCTGCTCCGGAGGAGGGTATTGCGATTCTGAATGTTACCGTCCGTATAATAGGCGTCCCACATGTAGCCCGGGCCTTGGAACCGGGTATAGCCGCCGTGATGCCGCAGTACCGTACCGGCGCTGTTCAGAAATTGGTAAGGGGCGACAATGGTGTCAGTGCGGCCTTCCTCCTTCGCATCGTCCGGACAGCGCGGCACTGCGGCGCAGTTGCGCAAACCTTTGCGTTCTCCGATGGAAGGCAGGTAAAACCAGACGTATTCGAACCAGAAGCGACCGTCATTGGGCGAGCTGTTCGGATGCAGCGTCGGCGTGGCTCCAAGCGACGGAAGAATAAAGGAGTCATTATCCGCCTGGTACATCATGTCGACGGTTTCCAGCTGTTTCAGAATGTTGGTGCAGGAAATCTTCTTCGCCGTACTGCGCGCCTTGTTCAGACTCGGCAGCAGCATCGCCGCCAGAATCGCAATGATCGCGATCACCACCAGAAGTTCGATCAGAGTAAAACCGTTCCGAAGTTTCATAGCCGATCCTTTCTCTTTTTATCTTTTAAAAAGATCTCTTGCCGTATTATTCATTATAGCAAAGATTATGGAAAAAAAAAAGGGAAACAGATCAGAGCGCAGAAATTTTATTTATTTTTATAACGATCCCGCCTTCTCCCGCTGTGGTCGCTGCCCCTTGAGACTATTTCGTCTCGTGAACTTCAACAAAAAAAGCGCCTCCGGTTTTCACCGGAAGCGCAGACGCCGTGAATTGTCGCCCTCATCTGTCACTTCGTCGGGCGCCAGTGAAAATTCCACGCGCTCTGATCGTTAAACACCTTGGTCGAGGAGGAAATCCGCCGGAATGGTTCGACATGCCCGTCGAAACGCAGGGAATTTATTTCATTATTGCTGTGACGTCCCCAGGAAACGCCGCTTCCGTCATTCCAGTGAGACTCCTGCCAGATGGCGCTGTAGGTGCCGTCGAAGATGCTGAGTTTTTCGCTGGGACGGTAGAGACGGCTGCTGCGCAGAAGAGTGTTGCGATTCTGAATGTTGCCGTCCGTATAATAGGCGTCCCACATATATCCAACGCCCTGCATCCGGGTATAACCGCCATGGTGCTGCTCCACGTTGCCGCTGCTTCCCCAGAAACGATAGGGACTGACGATTGTGTCAGTGCGTCCGACTTCCTTCTCGTCGTCCGGACAACGCGGAATGGCAGCCTTATTGACATCGTCCAATCCCTTGCGCTCGCCGAGCGACGGCAAATAGAACCAGATATACTCAAACCAGTAACGCCCGGCGGTAGCTGCGCTGTTCGGATGCAGCGGCGGCGTAGCGCCGAGCGTCGGCAGAATAAAGGAGTCGTTGTCCGCCTGGTACAGCATGTCGGCGGTCCCCAGCTGCTTCAGAACATTGGTGCAGGAAATCTTCTTCGCCGTACTGCGCGCCTTGTTCAGACTCGGCAGCAGCATCGCCGCCAGAATCGCAATGATCGCGATCACCACCAGAAGTTCGATCAAAGTAAAACCGGTCCGCTGTCTCATTCTCATGCCCTTTCCTGATTGAGTTGTTTCTATTATACAGGAAAAACAATATCAAAAATTGCATTTTTATACGATTTATTGCATTTTTCACATTGACCTTCATTATGTCCGGAGATATATTCACCAATATGAAACCGGCAACATTATTCATTTCCTATCATGGAAAGCGTTTTCAGATTCAGGCGGTCACCTGCGGGCGGGTGGATTATTCCCATTATCCCGCCTTGTGGCACGACCATCCGGTCTACCATCTGATTCTGGTCTCCCGGGGGCGGCATTATCTTGATTATGACGATCAGCGTTCCGAACAAATCGGAACCAATACTCTGATCCTGATCAATCCGGGAGCCAAACACCAGTTTCGACAGATCGCCCGGGAATCGTTTGAACATATCGGCCTCCTGTGGTGCTTCGTGGATGAAGAGGGGAACAAAGCGAAATTTCCACTCCAGGAGCTGCTCGGCGTTCCTGCCGAGAACTGCCCGGCGATTGCTCAATGTCGTCTGCCTTCCTACGAAGTGCAGAAATACCGGGAAGAACACAATGTTCTGATGAAAATGCTGAACCGGATCGATGAGGAATCGTGCTGGCAGTTCAAATTCTTCAGTCTGCTCTATTCACTGCTGGAGCATTTTCAAGGCCCCCCCCTTCAGGAACAACCGGCGGAAATTCGGCAGGAACATCTGGTGGACGCCATGGAGCAGCTGCTGTTGAAAAATTTCGTCAACCCCGCCTTCAGCCTGACGGAAGTCGCGGAAAAACTCGGCCGGAGTTCCAATTACCTGAGCGCGCGCTACAGTCGGAAATTCGGCTTCACTTTCAGTGAATCTCTGCGCCGAAAACGAATGGAAAGGGCGCAGACGCTCTTGCATGCCACCGATGAACAGATTCAAGTCATTGCCGGGCAGTGTGGCTTTTCCAGTGTCAGTTATTTCTGTCGCTGCTTCCAGCAGGAGTTCGGCATTTCCCCCTTAAGCTACCGGCAGCAGAAACGGGAACTTTCGGAATATTTTCACACCCATTATAAGAAAGTCATTCTGGCCGATTCAAGATCCGTTTCGGAACCATGAAACCGCCCCTGACGGCTCCTGCCGACACAGGCGCGGCGTTGATTCATTCGGCGGCGCAGTCGGCACATAGACCGCGGTAGTACAAATGCGTCTCCTCGACGCGGAATCCGTTCGCCGGTTCCGGCAGAGCTGTTTCCTCCGGAAAGAACAGATCGTAGACGGCCCCACACTTCCGGCATTTGCAATGCCCGTGGCGCCGGAGGTCGGCGTCGAAACGCATCTCCCCGTCCTCGATCAGCACCGGCTGAATGACGCCTTCGGCAAGAAACAGTTTCAAGGTATTGTACACCGTGGTGCGCGACAGCATCGGATAATCCGGCGCCAGCGTCCGGTAAATCATCTCCGCCGTAGGATGGTTCCGCTGTCCGTACAGACAGGAATACACCGCGATGCGCTGCGCGGAAGGGCGGATGCCGGACGCCCGCAGCCGTTCGGAAAACTCCCGGGTCTGACTCATCCTCATGCTCCTTTCTTCATTCTCATCGTGGTGTAAAAAGCACCGGAGATGCGGAGCCGCCTGCCGCGCCCCCGCCTCCGGCGCCGTGTTGACTTACTTGTTGAAATAACGCTTCAGGAGACCGGCGAAGGCGGCACCGTGCCGGGCTTCGTCCTTGCACATTTCATGAACGGTGTCATGAATGGCGTCATAACCGAGCGCCTTGGCCTTCTTCGCGATCCCGAGCTTGCCTTCACAGGCACCGTGTTCGGCCTCGACCCGCATCGACAGATTGGTTTTGGTACAGGGGACCACCACTTCACCCAGAAGTTCGGCGAACTTGGCCGCATGTTCGGCTTCTTCAAACGCAATGCGCTTGTAGGCTTCCGCCACTTCCGGATACCCTTCCCGGTCCGCCTGGCGGCTCATCGCCAGATACATGCCGACTTCGGTGCATTCGCCCATGAAGTTGGCGCGCAACCCTTCGAGCACTTCCGGATCCACGTCCTTGGCCACGCCGATCCGATGTTCGTCCGCCCAGGCGAGCGCGGCATTTTCCTGCTTTTCGACGAACTTCGAAGCGGGGGCCTTGCACTGCGGGCACTGCGCCGGGGGTTCGTTGCCTTCGTGAACATAACCACAGACGGTGCAGACAAACTTCTTCATCTTCTTTTTCCCTTCTTGATTGTTTCGGAAGAAATTTGAAATTCTTCCATTTTTGTAATTACTACAAATATATAATAATCTCAGTTTCTCAAAAAACAAGCCCCTGGCCGAAAAATTTTTCAAAAAAAGGAACGATTCCGTCTCCATGACGCCGCCGATGCAGAAAAATACCGCGGTGTCAGCGGTGACTCCGGCGTAGATGGGTGGGGGGAATGTGCATCTCCTCGCGGTATTTGGCGACCGTGCGCCGGGCCACATCCAGCCCCTCCTGGCGGAGCAGCCGGGAAAGCTTCTCGTCCGAGAGGGGCTTCCGGGCGTCCTCGCCGTCGATCAAATGCCGGATCGCTTCCTGCACGGAGCGGCTGGAAACCGCCGTCCCGTCGGCGGCCTGAAAACCACTGGAGAAAAAATACCGGAATTCAAAGAAACCGCGCGGCGTCTGCAGGTATTTGCCCGCGATGGCGCGACTGACCGTGGTCTCATGAAGGTCGAGCTTTTCCGCGACATGCCGCATCGTCATCGGCCGGAGAAAGGCCACCCCCTTGTCGAAAAAATCACGCTGCTCGTCGGCAATCACCGCGGCAATCCGGCGAATGGTGGTTTCGCGCATTTCCAGCGCGCGCATCAACTCCCGGGCCGCCGCGATCTTGTCGCGGATATAGGCTCGGTCGGCAGCCGAAAGCGAAGGATCCTCCAGCATTTTCCAGTAGCGCTCCGGAATGCGCAACCGCACCTGCCGGCCGGACGGCTTGACCGTATAGGCATCGCCATCCCGAACGATTTCCACCTCCGGTGCGACGAAAACCGCGCCTGACGGCGCCAGAGCCGTACCGGGATAAGGGTGCAGACTGCGCAGTTTTTCGAGCAGCCGATCCAGCTCCGGCAGAGAAATCTTCATGGCTCTGGCGACCTGCGGCAGCCGGTTGTTGCCGATATCGTCCAGATGCCGATCGATCAGTTCAAAAAGTCGCGGATCCTTCTCGCCCCGGCGCTCCAACTGCAGCCGCAGGCATTCCCCCGGCGTGAAAGCCCCCACTCCCGGCGGATCAAAGGTCTGAATCAGCCGCACCACCTGCTCCACCTCTTCCAGTGAGGCGTCCGCAGCCATGGCGATGTCCGCCGGATGTGTGCGCAGATACCCGCTGTCGTCAATGCTGCCGATCACCAGCTCGCCGATCCGGCGCTGCCGGTCATCGACGTTCGACAGCCGCAATTCGTCCAGCAGCAGCTCCTGCAGCGTCGGTTCTCCGGCCAGGGAGTCGAAAAAAAAGTCCCGGTCCGCCGGATCGGCGCTCCCCCCGCCTCCACCTTCGTGCCCCCCGCCCGGGAAAGGCAGTTCGTCATGCCAGTTTTCCGCTTCCCGCACCAGCTGTTCCGATGCCAGCGCCTCGTCTCCCGCGTCCGGCGGCTCCGCCTCTCCGGAACCGGCGCTCAGCGGATCGCCAACCTGCAGCTCCGTACCGGAAGGCACCTCCTCCAGCACCGGATTGGCAGCCAGTTCCTGACTCAGACGCTCCTGCAGTTCCAGAATCGGGGCGTGGAGCAGCTCCAGCGACTGCAGCTGGCGCGCCGAAAGCGTCTGCTCCTGACGCAGAGTCTGGGATTGTGAAAATGAATGCTCCACATCGCCCTTTCCGGAAAAAAACTGAAAAAGATGTCGAAACGCTTGCTTTCCGTTTCGATAGAATTTAAATTTTGAAATGTTTTTTTCCAATAAATTTCTGCTATATTATCATAAAAAACGGATTTTTCAATTGCTATGAGCGTTCTGATTCATCTGGCAGCCCTCGGAAGCGGCAGCAGAGGCAATGCCTTCGCCCTGCTCCACGGTTCCGATGCCATTCTGGTCGACGCCGGCTTTTCCCGACGGGAACTGTGCGGACGACTGACCGCGGCCGGGGTGGCGCCGGAATCCATCCGCGCCGTGCTGCTGACCCACGAACATGAAGACCATGTGAAAGGGGGACGGGTCTTTTGCGACACGCTGGACATTCCGCTGTACGCGAGCAGTCTCACCGCCGATCGGCTGCGGCGGCAGGGGAAACTGCCGCGCCGCGTCGTCGAATTCGAACCGGGCAGCTGCTTTGAAACTGCCGGTTTTGAAATCCGGCCTTTTCCCGTACCGCACGACGCGGTCGATCCGGTCGGCTTCGTCATTCGCCGCGGCGCCTGCCGGATCGGCATGGCGACCGACCTGGGACGGCTCACGCCGCTGGTCAAAAACCATCTTGCCAATTGCGACGCGCTGGTGCTGGAGAGCAATTACGACGACACCATGCTGATGAACTCCGACCGGACCCTGCATCTCAAACGGCGCATCCGCGGACGATTCGGCCATATGGACAACGCCGACGCCGCCGCCGCGCTGCCGGAACTGGTCGGCGACCGGACCCGGCTGGTGCTGTACGTTCACGTAAGCGGCGAATGCAACACCTACGACCGGGCCGGAGCGGAGGGACGGGCGGCGCTGGATACGCTCGGGCGCGCCGATATTCATTTTCAGGTGGTGCGGCAGGAGGAACCGCTGCCGCTGCTGCCGCTGGACACGGGAGACTGAATCATGGCAACGCCTCAGGCGCCGATCAAAGTATTCTGCCGGGGATGCGGTGAGAAACTGGACGTCTCGCTGCTGGAGCCTTTCAGCCGGGTGCCCTGTCCCAACTGCGGGACCTCCATCCGGGTGCCGCGTCGTTTCGATCGTTATTTGCTGGAGAAAGTCTGCGGCATCGGCGGCATGTCCAAGGTTTATCGCGCCATTGACCCCGAACTGGCCCGGCGTGTGGCGGTCAAGATTCTCAACCGGGAATTCGCCGAGGAGTGCCGCGGAAGCAACCAGTTCATTCACGAAGCCAAACTTGTGGCCCGGATCAATCACCCCGGTGTGATTCCGATTTATGATTGCGGGATTTTCGAGGAGGACCCCTTTCTGGTGATGCGTTACATGGAGCGCGGCAGCCTGGAGGCGATGCAGAAAGCCAAACAACTGCCGGAACTGCCGGAACTCTGCCGCTGGCTGCACACCATCGCCGAAGGACTGCATGCGGCGTTGCAGTATCAGGTCGTGCATCATGACATCAAACCCGGCAATATTCTCATCTCCGCCGACGGCAGCGCGGGGCTGGGGGACTTCGACCTTGCCGATATCCGGGAGGCGCCGGAATCGCTGCTGACCTCCACCGGGTGGGCGAGCCCGGCCTACGTCAGTCCGGAGCGCCTGTACGAGGGGCACGAAGACTGGCAGGGCGATGTTTTCAGTTTCGGGGTCTCGGCCTATGAATTGTTCACCGGGCAGCTGCCGTTCGGCAATGCCGGCGAAACCGAAGAATTGCTGGAGCGGCGGCGCCATCCCGTCTATCTGCCGGCGATCGACCTCAATCCGGCGGTCAGTCAGGAACTCTCCGATCTGCTGAATCGCATGATGACCTTCGAACCGCTCCGGCGGCCGGACTATCCGGAAATCATCGCGGCCCTCCAACGCGCCACCATCCCCCGGAAACCGGGGTTCGCCGACAAACTCAAAGCGTTTTTTCATACTCAATCTTGAAGAACCATTGCCGAAAACGCATTGATTTTTCCGCTTCCGGCGTTACATTACCGTCCATTCGCATCACCCAATCAATATTCTTTTCAGGAGCTTGAACATGCCTTTTGACAACGGAACCATCACCTTGACGATATTTGACCTGCGTTCTCCGCTGCCGGAAAACGCGGTGGATCTTTTTGCCGCCCGCAAGGCCGGCACCCTCGACAGCGTCAGCACCGAACCGGATGCCGGCCCCCAGCTCGGCTGGGTCACCGGACGCCATCTGCTCGACACCCAGATCGACGAAGGCACCGCCTACCGCGGTCCGTTTCTGAACCTGACGCTGCGCCGCGCCGAACGGAAACTGCCGGCGGCGCTGTTGAACGCCATCTGCAAGCGGGAGGAATTCGCCTACCAGCAGACGCACAATGCCGAATTCGTCCCATCCAAGGTCCGCAAATCCATCAAGGAAGAGGTCATTGCCAGGCACCTGCCGAAAATGCCTCCCGTGCTTGCCGCCGTGCCGCTGGTGATCGATCCGCGCGGCGGCACGCTGTACCTCGGGACGGCTTCCACGGCCCAGATGGATCTTTTTATTGAAAATTTCTATCAGACAGTCAAGGTGGAACCGGTACAGCTGACTCCCGGCACCATGCTGGAAAAATTCTTTCAGACCACCGAAAGCAGTTTCCCGGCACTCTCCTTCTGCGACGCCGTGGAAGACCAACCGGTCATCGGCCGGGATTTCCTGACCTGGCTCTGGTACTACAGTGAGAACGAAGGCAAAATCGATTGCGGGCAGGAGGGAGAATTCGACCTGCTGATCGAAGGCCCCCTCACCTTCGCCTACGCCGCGGAAGCCAACGGTGCGGAAGAAACCGTGATCAAGAAAGGCAACAGCCCCCAGCGCAGCGCCGAGGCAAAGGCCGCGTTGGCCGTCGGCAAAAAGTTGAAAAAGGCGAAATTTGCCCTGACGCGCGGCGAAGAAGTCTGGAGCGGCACTTTCGATGCCGATCATTTCGCCTTCGGCTCCCTGAAATTGCCGGACGGTGAGGCGCTGTCCCCGGACGAACGTTTCATCGAACGCATGGAATCGCTCGCGGTATTCAAGACCGCCCTGGAAGGATATTTCCGGAAATTTGCGGAAACCATGCTGGCCATGGATTATCCTGAAACAGAAAAATTACTGCGCCGCTGGGCCGCGGAACGCGACGGCATCTGATCCGCCGCCCTGCCCTCGTTGCCGGGTAGCCCCCTGCCCGGCGCCTTCGTCCCCGGTCTCCTCTTTCACCTCGGAGACCGGGGATTTTTCCTTCTGAGGCTGGGGGTTCTTCCGCCGGAAACGTTGCGCTTCCGGCCGTCCTTCTTCTTCGTTGTTCCTTTTTTCTCCGCAATTATTTTGAAAATCGGCTTGACATGCCGGAGAATTTTTGCTATAATTACCATAGAGATTTAAAACAATGAAAGACTTTGAATCACATGCGAGCCAATCATCTTCAATCCGAAAAACTCTCCCGGTATGTGGAGGCACAGATCGCCTCCGGTGCCTTTCGTCCCGGCATGCAGCTGCCCCCGTTGAAAGAATGGGCCGACACCTTCGGTTTGAGCGAAAGCTCGGCCCGGAGGAGTCTGCTGAAACTATGCGAATCCGGATTGTTGGAGCTGCGCCACGGTCAGGGGACATTCGTCCGAATGCGGCGGGAAAACGACGACGGCGACCAGCGGCGAATTGCGGTCATCACCACCCGTTCCACCGATTCCGACGGCGGTACGTACTGCGGCCGGATCATTCGCGGAATCCAGAAACGGGCGGAAGAGCAGCACACCCAGCTGCTGCTGAATTTCATTCCCTACGCGAACTGCACGGTCCAGAAACTGCATCAGAACACCGCCGGATGCGACGGACTTATTCTGGTCGGCTGCTATGACTGCATGCTGGACGGAGTTCCCGAGGAAATTCCGGTGGTGGGCGCCAATATGCACAACACCTACGGCGGCAAAGTCAGCACGGTGGATCTGGATCCATTCCGGGCGGCGGAACTGGCGGCGGACTATTTCCGTAAACACGGCAAAAAGCGCGTGCACGTTTTTTCACATGACGAGACGAGTCGTTATTTCCGAACGGTTTTCCGGCTGCGTGCAACGACGTTTCTGGAATGCTGGCGGGAATACGGCGAAGGCATCCTGCATACGTTACATCCGTCCACCCCGGATGATCTGAAGGAACTCCGCACGCCCGAAGACGGCTATCTGTGGGACTCGGGCGCCCGCACCCGCGACTGCCAGGACGCCTATCTGCGGACGACCGGCCGGATTCTGGCCGACGACTATTGTATTTTTTCCATAGACGGGCGACAGCTGGGCGACCCCAATTTCGTGCCGGTGGCGACGGCGGCGACGGATTACTTCGCCATGGGGGAAGCCGCCTTCGACGAGTGCCTGGCACGGATTCGGAATCCCGGACGCGGCATGCGGCGGATTTTCACCAACGTTTTCGCCAGTATTCCGTAATTCCCCGGACTGCTTTAGGTATAACAAAGTAAGTAAGGATTTGGAGAAATGAAAAGGTGGTTCACATTGATCGAACTGCTGGTGGTGATTGCCATCATCGCCATCCTCGCCTCCATGCTGCTGCCCGCCTTAAACCGGGCCCGCGAATCCGCTTACAAGGTCAGCTGTCCTGGCAACCACAAACAGCTCGGCCAGGCCGCCGCCATGTACGGCAGCGATACCGGCTACCTCCCCCAGATGGTGCTGTACCGGGCCGACGGCCATGCCGGCACCATGAGCAATCAGGCTCTAGCCGCGGGAAAACCGATCATCGGCCAGGCCGCGACGTATAACTATTGCTATTATTTCTGAATGGATGTCAAATAGGACGCTCGAAATCATGCAGATGACCAATCCACACACACCGGTCGGGAACAACGCCGACGACGCCGGTCGTCGGAACCGGCTCTCCGCCGCGCTTGTCTGTCTGCCGATTTTATTCGTTCTGTTTTTCGGTCTGGCCGCGGGGCGGCTTCAGGCCGACGTGACGCTCTTCGTCGCGCCGGAGAAAACCGGCAGCGGCAGCGGCCAAACCGCCGCCGTCACACTGGAAAACAACCGGGTCAACCACAACACGCTGGATCGGGTTGTCTACGAAAGCTGGCCCAACGGCGCGGACCCGCAGCGTTATCCGGATGCAGAATATAAAAACCTTTTTGATCTGACCCGACTCGTTCACAGACGTTAAGAAACATTTCAGGCTGATATGAAGAGAAAAAAAATTAACGCATTCACTATCCCGTTACCATTATAAAAACCATTCATTTGCAGGAGCCACGATTATGAAAAAGAGATTCACGCTGATTGAACTGCTGGTCGTCATCGCCATCATCGCCATCCTCGCCTCCATGCTGCTGCCCGCCTTGAACCGGGCCCGCGAAACTGCTAAAAAATCCCGGTGTATCTCCAACCTCAAGCAGCTCGGCACCGCCACCCACATGTACAACGCCGACAACAACGACTACATGCCGATTATGCAGGTCACCATTCCCAATGTCGTGAACATCGGCGCCGCCAGCTGGAAGGCGCAGATGCTGCCCTATACCTCGAAAACAGCCCCATCGGCCTCACAGGGACAGATCACCCGACGGTTGTTCTGTACCGGCGTCTTCGCCTGTCCGTCCTGGCTCCCCTCCATGATGCTGCTCAGTGAGCAGGTGGCGGCCGACCTGAACCCCGACAGCGGTGGTGCGGCCCAGTGCGGCGGCGGCTACGGCTATAACTTCGGTAACGGCTACGGCATCCTCCCCCGTCTCGGATATCGCGGCGGCAGCGGCAACTGGTTTGTCTGCAAAGCAGGACAGATTCAGATCCCGTCGAAAACCCTGGTCGTCGGCGAATCCGCGGACACCGTTTCCACCGGCACGCAGGCCTGTGCGGTTTACGATACCGACCGCAGCTGGATCGACGGTCGCCATGACGGCCGCACCACCATGTCGATCGTCTGGGCGGACGGTCATGCCGCCGCCATGAAAAACGAAGAACTTTATGCCGGAGCACCCCGAATTGCCACGCCTTCGGCTGCTAATCGGACCTATTATTTCGCCGTAAAGAAGTGAGGTTTTTATGATCCGTTTGCTCCTGTCGCTACTGGCCGCCGCCGAAATCGGCTACGCTCCGCTGGACCAATGGCTGCAATGCCGGGAGGAATTCCGTACCGGCGCCACACCGGCTATCCGGGCGAATGCGGCGCTGCGCGGAGCCCGGATCGCCCTGCATCAGCTGTACTATGAAAATGAAGCCGTCCGAGATCTGGATCGGGTGCTGGCCAGGGATTCCGGCGCCACCCCGGCCATGCGTCGCGAGGCACAGGCGCTCCGGGAGGAATGGCGCGAACGCCGCACCGGACGGACCGTGCTGATGAAAGATCAGGGAGCGGCCCGACGTCTGGCGGCACGGATCCGCCCTGATCATCCACGCATGTACCTTACGCCGGAAACGCTTCCCCTCCTGAAGGCCCGTCTGGAACAACCGCGCTGGCGGCAGTATTTTGAGGAAAATATCCGCCGCCCCACCGCCGACATTCCGGAAAATCCCTCCGTATGGAACGGGGAAAAAGGTCAGGGGCGCAAGCCCGACGGCAGCCGCGCCGACCTCCCCAAACCCACCGTCTGGGGCACGCAGGCGGCCCGCTGTGCCATGCTCTGGCTCGTCGACGGCGATCGGGCACAACTGCAGCGGGCCGTCCGACTGCTGGAACTGGCCGGGGAAGCTGCGCTGCTGAGTTTCGAATGCGGCGTAATGGCAGGAGACTACTACAATACGGAAATGCTGAACGCGCTCTGCGCCATTGACTGGATCTACGCGGATATCGATCAGGAAACGCGCCAAAAACTGCTGCGCCCCCTCCTCGAATATGTATTCCGCTGCAAAACGGAAAGCAATAAGTTCGTCTCCGGCGAAAGTCTGGCTCACGAAGGCGGTTTCTACGGCACCCAGATGCTCAAATGGTTCGCCGGCCTCGCCGCCCTCGGCAGCGGCACCGACGACGCGCTTGCCGAAAAACTTTTGTGGGAGGGCTATTGCGAACACGAAGTCATGCTCAGCATCCGCGAAGCCATGGCCGGTGACGACGGCGGTTTCCTTTCCCCGGCCAACAATTACCTCATGTCCACTTACCCGTGGGCCAGTTTCAACTATTTCGGCACCTGGGAATCCGCCACCGGCACGGTATCGCCCAAACGGAAACATCTGAAAACCTTCCCGGCATGGTGCGCCTGGAATCTGATCCGGGGCGAATCCCGCCCCTTTTACGGGCGGACGCGGGACTTGTATGATTTCGGCGTCGGCGACACCGGCAACCTCGACAAGTTCGCTCCCGCACCGGACGCCAATCTGTTTTTGTGCACCCACTACATTTCCGACGATCCGGAGGCGGTACGCCTGGCGGCGGAGCTCATCAACGAAGATCCGCTGCGGCGGGGCTGGCCGAACAACTATTATATCTTCACACCGCTGCTCGCGCTCCGGTCGGTTCCGCCCGACGTGCCGGAATCGGTCCGGCTGCCGGAGCTGGGCACCCATGCCAAGCTCTTTGAGCGCATGGGGATCGCCTTTTTCCGTTCCGGCTCGACGGCGCAGGACACCTACGCCTGTTTCGTCACCAACAAGATTTCCCCGGCACACCGGCATTTCGACGCCAACAGCTTCATGATCTTCAAATATGATTTTCTTGCACTCGACACCGGTACCCGCCTCGGATTCCCCTTCAAGGAAAATCAGCATCTGGACAGTTACTACGCCCAGACCGTCGCCCACAACGCCATTCTTATCCATATGCCCGAGGAACCGCTGCCCTCCTACTGGGTTGTACGCAAAAGCCGCCTGCCCTATCATCACGGCGGCCAGAACCGGACTACCGGAGACCGTTGTGTGGCCTTTTCCACGAATGATCTCTTCTCCTACATCGCCGGAGACGCAACGCCGGTGTACGCGCCGGAAAAATGCCGTCTCGCTCTGCGTCAGTTTCTGTTCGTGCCGCCGGATATTTTCGTCATTGCGGACCGGGTGTCGTCCACCCGACCGGAATACCGCAAAGAGTGGCTGCTTCACTTCCAGAACGAACCGGAAATGATCGACGACGCCACCTTCAGCGCCGCGGACGGCGGCGGACGGTTGTTCTGCCGGACGCTGCTTCCGGGGAAATTTGAACGCCGGGTCGTCGGCGGTTCCGGACACGAGTTCGAGTCTTCCGGACGCAACTGGGAACTGCCGGCAAGCGCCCGCGAGGCCGCGGAGAAGAAAAACTATCTCGGCCGCTACCGGGTGGAAATCGCCCCCGCAACTCCCGCACGGGATGATCTGTTTCTGCACGTCATTCAGGTCGGCAGGGACGGAGAGCTGAAAACGATGACGGAAACCCGGTTGCTGGATTTCGGCGTCGGGTTCACCACGGACAAGGGAGACTGGGAAATCCGTTTCAACCGGACCGGCCCCGCGGGTGGTACCGTCCGGCTCGTCCAAGACGGTCGCGTAGTATACGATGCTCCACTGCGCACCGGCATCGAACACCCCAAGACCGTTTTGTCCGCCACCGCAAAGGAAAAACCATGATGAAGAAAACAATAGGAACTGCCATGGCCGCCCTGCTGATGACCGCAACCCACGCAGCGGACAATCCTGCCGCCACGCAATTGCAAAAGGAAATTCCGTACCGCCCGGAGTCCCAACCACAGGCGGTTCTGGAAAAAAACAACGGCGTCTACCAAGTCCGTATCGAAAAAAACAACAGCGCTTTCGCTAAATGGAAGCTGGTGTACCGACTGGACGACGGTGTCACGGCCTGCCGTTTTGCGGTGCGTCACGATGCTCCGGAATCCGTCGTGCGCGCCGGGCTGCTGACAGTCCGCGCCGCCTGGGTGGACGGCGAAGGGAAAAATCTGCGCAGCGCCTATCTGGAAGCGGATTCTCCCACCGGTTTTTCGCGGTCCCTGTCGCGCCCGGAGGGCGCGCAGTTTGCGGAACTGCATCTGGGTGTCCGTTATCTGCCGGGCCGGACGGTTTCCTTCCGCGACGCGCAGTGCACCGCCGTCACCCTGCCGGAACGCCGGGCCCGGATCATCGTCGCAAAATGCACTCCGCGCCCGGATGGACTCGCCACCTGCGAGGACAACCAGAAACGTATGGAAAGCGTCTTCGACGCCATCGTCGCCGCCGGAGAAAAACCCGATCTTGTGGTCTTCCCGGAAACGCTCCTCACCCGCTGGGTGCCGGACCTCGGCAAGGACATGGGGGCGCAGCCGATTCCCGGACCGCATACGCAGTGGGCCTGCGCCTTCGCCCGGAAGCTCCATACCAACGTCATCATCTCGCTGCGGGAAAAAGCGGATGGCCGCTATTACACCAGTGCCGCGGTCATCGACCGCTCCGGCAACATCGTCGGAGTTTACCGCAAAACCCAGTTGACCGTCGGCGAGTATGAAAACGGATATACCTGGGGCGACGAACTGCCGGTCTTTGATCTGGATTTCGGCAAGGTCGGCGTTTTGATCTGCTGGGACCTGTGGTTCCCGGAAGCCATTCGGACGCTGCGGCTGAAAGGGGCGGAAGTCATCGCCTACCCGATCGCCTCGACCTCGTTTGAGCATTTCGATTTGATGTGGAAAACCCGCGCCATGGAAAACGGCATTTATCTGGCGGCCGCGATTTCCGGCAAGAGCGACGGCTGCCCGTCGCGGATCGTCTCTCCCGCCGGCAAAGTAATGGCGGAAACCTGGAAAGAACAGACCTATGCCGCGGCCACCATCGATCTGCGCGATCCCCCGGTGAATCTGCCATGGCTGTCGGTCACCGAAGGGGATGGCGAAACCCGAACCTTCTACACTCATGAGCGCCATCCCACACTGTATCGGGACCTGGTCGCGCCGGAAGTAGAATCGGCTCCGGAAAAGCCCTGATTCGGTTCTCAACTCACTCATATCATCAATAAAAAGGTGCACATCATGAAAAGATATTTCACGCTGATCGAACTCCTGGTGGTCATCGCGATCATCGCCATTCTGGCCTCGATGCTGCTGCCCAGCCTGAATAAAGCCCGCGCCGCCGCCCAGAACGCCAATTGCAAAAGCAACCTCAAACAGGTCGGCACCAATTCGCACTTCTACAATGCCGACT
>CASDQW010000118.1 GCA_949282965.1 uncultured Lentisphaeria bacterium | reverse complement strand
ATATTCACCAGCAGCATCATCCCCGCCAGCGTGAACACCACATCAAAGTTGGAATACCGGGCAAACATGTCCAGTTTCGCATACCGGCTTGCGGCTTCGGCAGTCGCGGACGGCACGACATTTTTCGCCGGGGCGGGCGTCACATAAGTAACCTTTGAGCCGCCATCGGCGGTCTCTTCCGTCTTTTCCAGCTGTACCATCGTGGCCGCATCCCGGGGAGGGGCTTGATGAGAACCGCTGCCATGACCGGGACCTTCCAGAATGAAGATCATCATCAGCGCGGCACCGACAAGCGCGGCGGTGGTCTTGTGTATTTTCTCGGTAGCGATCAGGACGTAGGTCCCGAAAAAGACAACAGTAGCAAACCAGAAACTTAACATTTTCTATCTTCCGCAGCAAACCGCGGCACTCAACCGCGCAGCACTTTATGAATAATGTTTTTGATGGACAACTCCCCGATGAGCATGCCGCTGTCATCGGTTACGAAAATCAATCCGGCAGTGCGATTCACCAGAGAAATCGTAAAGCGGATCAACGGCACATCCGACCGGATGCACAGACGCGGGGCCTGCATCAGCTCCCGCACCGTGTAGTGCTGTTCCTCCCGGAAGATGCGTTCGAATGGTTCGAAACTCACCAGAAACCTGGTGCTTTCCATCATGAAAATGTATTCCGGAATGAAGTGGCGGATCACTTCCGTCGCGTCCAGTTCCCCCACCAGCTTCCCTGCCGCATCCGTCACCGGCAGAATCGTCCGTTTCCCGCGATTGAAAATATCCAGCGCCACCGTCAGATTGTCGTCCGGTGAAACCGTCTCGGCAGGCGGATTCATCAGATCTTCGGCCGTGATGGTCTTCTTCAAACAGACATTGTCCTTCCGGATCATTGCCAGGACCTCCGCCGGAGAACCGGCGGACAGCATCCGCTGGCGGGTATCGGCATTCCCGAGGTAACGCACAAAGGCGGACAAGGCCTTGAGGTAAGTATCGCCGGTTTCGTCGCCAATCAGTGACAGGATGATAATGGAAGTCGGCGCGCCGTCGCTTTCCCGCAGCTGCACCGGCTGTTCCGGCATACCGATGATGATTGCCAGATCCGTCAGATGCTCCAGACGGATATGCGGCAGCGCCAGACCGTCGTATTCCATACCGACGGCGTCTTCCCGCTCGATGATACCGGCAACCAGTTTCTCCGGTGAATCCGGCAGTTGAATCTGCGTAGCGGCCATGCGCAGCAGATTCTCGAAAATCTCTCTCCGATCTCTGCCGGCAACGCCGCAGAAAATCAGATTCTCGTTGAGGATGGACGCGAGTTTCATGATGGGAACTCTCTCCTTTTGCAAACTCTCCGTTTTCAAAATCTTCATTTTTCATGCCGGTGGCTGCAGCGCCGGTAGCCAGAGGTAGCGGAAAAATGTTCCATCTGAAGAAACCGGCAACACGCTCCCGCCTCCCGGCCGGAACGTTCTCCCGGTTTCATATTGAAAATCCCGGCACCGCCGGAATTACTTCATGCGCTCCACCACCGCCGCGGCAAAACCGGAACAGGACACTTCGGTCGCCCCCTCCATCAGCCGGGCGAAATCGTAGGTCACCACCCGGTCGGAGATGGCATTCTCGATCCCGCGGATCACCAGGTCGGCCGCCTCGGTGAACCCGAGATGCCGCAGCAGCATTTCCCCGGAAAGCGCAAGCGAACTGGGATTGACCTTGTCCAGTCCCGCATATTTGGGCGCCGTTCCGTGGGTGGCTTCAAAAATCGCGTGCCCGGTAAGATAATTGATGTTCGCCCCCGGCGCGATACCGATTCCCCCGACGCAGGCTGCCAGCGCGTCGGATACATAATCGCCATTGAGATTCAGCGTGGCGATGACATCATAATCTTCCGGCCGGGTCAGAATCTGCTGCAGAAACGCGTCGCAGATGCAGTCTTTCACCAGCAGTTTCCCCTCCGGCACCTTGCCGTCGACCAGATCCGGCCAGGCCACGGCAACATCGGCAAATTCCCGGCGTACCAGTTCGTACCCCCAGTTTTTGAACCCGCCTTCGGTAAATTTCATGATATTGCCCTTGTGCACCAGCGTCACGTTGCGCCGCCGGTGTTCCAGAGCGTAACGAATGGCGGCGCGGATCAACCGTTCGGAACCCTCACGGGAGACCGGCTTGACACCGATGCTCGAGGTTTCCGGGAAGCGGATCTTTTCCACGCCCATTTCCCGACGCAGAAAATCAATCACCCGGACAGCTTCCGGCGTACCCGCATTCCATTCGATCCCGGCATAAATATCCTCGGTATTCTCCCGGAAAACCACCATATCGGTCTTCTCAGGAGCCTTGACCGGCGACGGCACCCCGGTAAAATAACGTACCGGCCGCAAACAGACATACAGATCCAACATCTGCCGGAGCGCGACATTGAGCGAACGGATACCGCCACCGACCGGCGTGGTCAACGGTCCTTTGATGGCAATCAAATATTCCCGAACCGCTTCGACCGTCTCATCCGGCAGCCAGGTATTGGCCCCGTAAACCGCGTTGGCTTTCTCGCCGGCAAAAATCTCCATCCAGGCGATGGATTTTCGATCGCCATAGGCTTTCTTCATCGCGCTGTTCCAGATGTGCATGGAAGCCGCGGTGATGTCCGGCCCGATACCATCCCCCTGAATATACGCGACAATCGGATGATCGGGCACCTGAAGCCGCCCGCCGTCTCCGACGGTGATTTTCTCCCCGGAAGGAACGGTGATCTTCTGGAACCTGGACATGACGGATCATCCTTTCATCGAAAAAATTCAAACCTGCAAAAACGGCGCAGTAATATACACCGCAAATTTCGGCAAGTCAAACCCGCCGTCTCCTGCCACCGGATGTTTTTCCCTTCCTCCCGGCGTTTCAGCAGAAGACGGCGGATAGCGGACTCAGGCCTCAAACAGCGCCTTGACGTTGGCCAGACTGATCCGGGAGCCCTGGCGGCATTCTTCCATGCCTTCAAATTCGATGGAAACGTATCCGTCAAATCCGGAGGCCTTGATCGCCTTGACCACCGCGGGCAGGTCCAGATCGCCGCAGCCGGTGATCGCTCCCCGCAGGTATTTGCCGTGCAG
>CASDQW010000117.1 GCA_949282965.1 uncultured Lentisphaeria bacterium | reverse complement strand
CTGGAGCCGGCTGCCGGACTTGAACCGGCGACCTGATGATTACAAATCAACTGCTCTACCAACTGAGCTAAGCCGGCAAAAAAACAATCGCTTTACGCATACTATAGCGCATTTCCGGCATTCTGTCAATTTGAAAACAATGCGTTCTCCCCCGAAAAAAACAGCGGGAACCGGTATCGGAACGTATGAAATAACCTCTGTCATTCCGATTTTTGCGTCAGCAGAGCAAGCAGCCGCAGTTTCTCTTCCGGATCGGTGGTGCGGCGCAGTTCCTCTATAATCCGCTTCCGGTTGCGCGCCGCACCGCGGGCACGCAACACGGCGACGCAGTCTTTCAGGGCTTTGTCCAGATTTTTCTCGGTGTACGTGCATTCCGAAGCCAGAAGCCGACTGATCGCCGGCACCGGTTCCTCCGCCAGCATGGCCGCCACCGCCGCAGCCGCGTGAGCGTGTTCGCCGTTCATGGTGTCCGCCAGTACCCGGTTGAGTGCCCGGGCGGCCGGACTGTTCCCCAGCCATTCCGGTGGCAACTGTTCCGCCAGCTGCCGGGCGGCACGCTCAAAGCCAAGCGCCAGTTCCAGCAACGTCAGTTCCGCCTGTTCCCGGTCCGTGGTCGTCGCCGCGGACGGGGTTGCGGATGGAGGGGGGGATACGGCGGCATTCTGCGGCATGCCGCTTCCGGCATAACGGCGGGTCCGGAGTTTGCGACGGCGGTTCAGTTCTCCGAGAATGGCGTCTTCACTAATGTGCAACAACGTGGCGCTGTCCCGGGCGTACAATTCCCGCAGTACCGGGTTTTCCACCAGACCCAGCAGCTCGATGAATTCTCCGGCGGCACGGCCGCGATCGGCGGCGTTGGTCAGGTCATATCTCGCGGCGCAGCTCTCCGCCAGATGGACGGTCCAGGAACGGGCGGCTCCGGCCGCCGCCACCACCGCTTCCGCACCGCCGCTTCGGAAGAGTTCATCGGGATCCTTGCCGCCCGGAATGCGGATGACGCCGACTTCGAATTCCAGCGGCAGCAGCAGCTCCAGGGCACTGCGAACGGCCTTCTGTCCCGCCTGGTCGGCATCGAAGGCCAGCTGCACCCGATCTACGTAGCGGCGCAGAATTCTGGCCTGATCCGCGGTGAATCCAGTACCCTGTGGCGCCACCGCCTGTTCCAGTCCCGCCCGATGCAGGGCGATGGTGTCGAGCTGACCTTCGCAGAGAATGGCTTCCCGGGTTTCCTGCATCGGTTTGCGGGCGAAGGGGAGGGCGTAGAGCAGCTGGCTTTTCTTGAAAATCGGGGTTTCCGCGGTATTGACGTATTTGGCCGTCTGCGGGTGTGCTTCCAATGAGCGGGCGCTGAATCCGACCACCTTGCCCTGCTCATTCCAGATGGCGAACGTCAGCCTGCCGCGGAAATGATCGTAAAGCCGCCCTCCGTTTTCCGAATGCCGGATGATGCCGCCGGTCAGCATTTCCTCGTCGGTAAACCCCAGTGCCCGTCCGTAGCGCAGACATCCGTCCCACGCATCCGGCGCGGCGCCGAGCCGGAATCGGGCAACGACTTCCGGGGGCAGGGCGCGGGTGGCCAGATAACGGGCCGCCGGCCAGTCGGGATGTTTTTTCAAGTTGCTTTCAAAAAATCGGGCAAATTCCTCCTGCAGCTGATACAAGCGGTCCCGGACATTGGCGGCCGCCCGGCTCTGTTCCCGGTTGCTTCCCGCCGCCGTCGGCTCCGGGATGACCACGCCGCAGCGTGAAGCCAGCAGGTGGGCGGCTTCCGGAAAGGGTACGTTTTCGCGCTCCATGACGAAACGGAAAACGTCGCCACCCTTGCCGCAGCTGAAGCAGTGAAACACTTGTTTGTCGCCGCGGACATGAAACGACGGTGTTTTCTCCTGGTGGAACGGGCAGCAGGCCTTCCAGGAATTTCCCCCCGCCCGTTTGAGCGGAATGTAACTGCCGACCACTTCGACGATGTCGCTCCGGAGCCGGATCTCTTCGATCACTTCGTCCGGGATGGTGCCGCCCATGACGTGCTCCCGTCAGCGGCCGCGGATGGCGCGCAGCCGGGCGGATACCGTGCGGCGCGTGTCCGCCGATTCCGGTGTTGCCGGAGCAAGGTCGAGATAGCGCTGATAAAGCGGGGCCGCCACGCGGCTTTTGCCCAGATAACGGTCCATGCAGCTGGCCAGATTCAGCAGGTAGGTCGCCTCGTCCGGAGCCTTGCGGCAGGCTTTCAGAAATGCCTGACCCGCGGCCTGGTAATTCCGATTGCGCAGCTGCGAAATCCCCAGCTGATTCTGATAGGGGGCGGAGTCGAACAAGGCACGGTCGCGTGCCAGGGACAGCAGATATTTGCTCGCCTGCGCCGGATCCAGGGTCATATGGACGTTGCAGAGCAGAATCAGGGTATTGCGGTCGCCGGGACGCAGATTCGCGGCTTTGCCCAGCGCGACCAGGGCTTCGTGGGCGTGGTTGCGGTCAGCGGCGTACAGTCGTCCCAGGGTATATTGCGCGGCAAAATCATCGGGATGCTGTTCCGCGGCGCGGAGTGCCACGCGAAGCGCTTCCTCGTTCCGTCCGCCTTTTTCCAGCAGGATTGCCTGCAGCAGCGCTGCATCCAGCCGCTCCGGCGCCTGAGCGGAGGCTTTCTCCGCCAGCCGGGTCGCTTCATCCAGATTTCCGGCGGCGGCTTCCTGCACCGCGCCGTTCAAAAGCTCGCTCACATCCCGCGGTTTGCCACAGCCGGCGGCGATCAGTAGCAATGCCGCCGCCATTCCCGTCAACCAAAATCTCATAACCGGAATCCACCCTGAAAAAATATTAAAATCCAGTCCCTCGTAATGTACCGCCGGCCCGGACTTTTTGCAATGCCGGAATGTGATTTTCCCATGTTTCTCCGGAGTGTTCATCGGAGAAGGTCTGCGATTTTGTTTACGCCGCAAAAAGGAACCCGATCAGCACCAGTCCCAGCTCCGCCACCGCTCCCGCCAGTGTGATCATTTCAGCGGAAATTCCGCCGTAGATTTTCTCCGCGGCATTGCGCACCGTCCACGCGAATACAATGGCGCATCCCGTTCCCGCGATCGCCGCCAGCGGCAGCCGCAGTGCAACGAAAAGCATGAAAAAAATGCCGACCAACCAGATCCGGGACTGTTCCGCACCGGAGACTTCGAGAAACGGATGCCCCGTGTCAAGATCCGGCAGTCCCATCAGAAAACCCTGTATTGAAAATGATAAAATCAGAACCCCCGCCAGCCAGCAGCCCGCTCCATGCCGGTACAGCAGGAAAAACGCTCCGAGCTTGAACATTTCCAGCAGCACCATCGCGGCCATCGGGACTGCCCCGGAAACGGTACCCGGTCCGGAGGGGCGGAGCTGCGGCAGGACCGGCAGCAGCGGCACTTTCCGACCGGCCAGGGCCAGCAGCGTCAACAGCAGCCCGATGCCCCGGCCGGAATCGCGGGCGTCCAGAAACAGTGTCGCGGTCAACGCAAACAGCAATGCCGCGCCGTTACGGGTGAAGATTCCGGCGTAAGCTGCTCCCAGGATCAGAATCACGACCGCCGACAACGCTCCGATCACGGGAATCGCCAGCATCGTCAGCTGCGGATCGGGACGATTTGTTTCATATCGCCGCCAGGAGTCAGGAATGGGAATGTCCAGCAGCAGATCCCAGGCCGCCAGGAGATTCCCGATCAATGCAGGTTGTTTCATGTCATCCTCCGATATTCAGTGTCCATGAGCCTGTGGACGCGTTCCGCCAGCGCCTTGCGGTCCTCGCCGGGCGCGGGGACGACCTGTGGCAGGATTTTCAGCGTGGCCCTGATTTCCGGCTGTCCCAGCAGATGCCATGCGTGCGGCGGCATGGTCATGTCGCCGTACCAGGCGACAGGGTAGCCGTCAGCGGGAAGCTGGTATTTGATCAGCACCGGCAGGATCGGCTGTCCGACCCGGCAGGCGGCCTCAAACGGAGTGGATTTAAACGGCAGCAGTCCGTGCTGCCCGTCGGTGCTGGTGCCTTCCGGATAGACCAGCGTAGAAATCTTTTCCCGCATCGTCTGCTCCAGTTCCCGTGCCACCGCGGCCGACTGAGAGCGCGATTTCCGGTTAATCCAGATCGGCCGGCTGAGCCCCACATACCAGCCCAGAAACGGCCATGAACGAATTTCCACTTTGGGGGCGAACCGGATCGGGAACACTGCCGCTTCCGTCAGAATATCGACGTAGCCGGTATGATTGGAGACGATCAGGCCGCCCGCAAATGCGTGGGGATCGCCTTCCACTTTGATCCGCAGGCCGAGGATGCGGGCAATACCGGCGGCCCACAGCCGGGTGATTTTCGCATTGGTCCGAATCCCGGCGCGCCCCCGGAACAATCCCGGCAACGCCGGAATCGCCAGTACCGGAAACCAGCATCCGAGCAGAAACAACCGGAAAATTTTACGTGCAAATCTCACGGTTCTCCCTAAAAAACTGCATGCGCTCAAACATCGAAATGTCGGGCGTATCGCTCCGATATTTCCTCGAAATCAAACAGAATCAGAAAATCAATGGAGCCGAAATCCCGGTCCAGCACCGGTTCTCCGGCGATTTTGGCGCCCAGGCGCATGTAGCCTTTGAGCAGAGGCGGGAAATGCCGCTGGAGTGCCGGCCGGTCCATGGCCGTGATCGAGGCCGGTTCCGGCAGTCGATAGGCCGGAAGCGCCCGCCCGAACAGCTGCGACGAAAAACTGCCCTCTTTCCGGAAGTATTCGAACATGCTCCAGCCCAGCTCCGGTGAGGTGTCCTCCAAACTGGCGCAGCCGATCAGATACCGGAATTGCCAGCGCCGCCGCATTTCCGCAATGCCTGCCCAGAGCAGAGAAATCACCGCGCCCGTCCGGTATTCCGGCGCAACACAGGAACGGCCCACTTCAAACGTGGAAGCCGCAATATCACGCAGTTGCGGAATATCGTATTCCCGTTCGGAGTAGAAGCCGCGTCCGGCAATGGCCGCGGTCCCGGACTGCATGCGGTAGGTCCCCGCAAGTCTGCCGCTTTCCCGGTCCAGCACCAGAAGGTGCATGAATTGTTCGTCGTATTCATCCTGGTCCAGACAATGTGCGTCGGCGGAATGCAGCCGGCCCTGTTCCGCACGAAAAACTTCGTAACGCAATCGTTGCGCCCGGGCTACTTCTTCGCCGTTTTCCGCGATTTTGATCAGGAATCGTCCACGGTCGGTCAAGATTGCCGGCGCCGTTTCAGTTTGCGCAAATGCCATAAATATGCTCGTCGATTATTGCCCTCTGGATACATCGGGATTGTCCCTTTTTTTACTAATAATTCGCAATATCCCGGATTTCCAGTTCATTTCAGGGGGAATTGTGTTTTTTTAACGTTTTGTGCCGATTCTTCCGGTGATGGCTCAGGGAAGTGCCACCTCCGCAGGGGCGCGACGGCGAGCCAGTTCCTCCGTCCCGCGTCGGATGACCAGTTCCGCATCGTCCGGTGTGGCGGCGCTGAAACGGATCTGGCGGACCGGCAGTCGGGGACTGAAGCCGTTACAGTCAATTTCCACCTGCGACAGATTCGTGGCCCGGACGGTCAGAACGCCGTCCTTCAAGCCGGTTTGCACCTCGCCGAACGCATCCGGACGGGCCGGGGTCAGATGCAGATAAAAAAACGATTTCGCCTCGTCGGTGATGAGATGCAGCGACGGGAAAAAGCGTCGCGGAGTCTGCATGAAGGCCGCGCCGAGGTTTTCATAAGGCGCCAGCCGGTCGCAGATCCAGGTCGCGTCGAAATTCATCTCGTGATGCGAGGCCGCCATTTTCCAATGCACCCCCTCCTGCAGGGGATGGTACCGGCGGATCGCCTGTTCCAGCATCAGCGACTGTTCCGGCGGCACGACGTGGTCGTTGGTGCCGTGCCAGAGGATCAGCGGAACGTAACGGAAATTCGGCGCGTAACTGGTGGCGGAGCGGCGCCGGTATTCGAATTCGTTGGCAGGGCGCGGGCCGAGTTCCTCCAGCACCTTGGCGGTTACTCCGGAATGCAGACTGCACAGCTCTCCGTAATCGGAAATGCCCTGTCCCGCCACGCCGGCGGCGAAAAGATCGGGATATTTCGCCAGCATCATCTGGGTCAGACCGCCGCCCATCGAACGCCCGGCGACATAGATTCGGGACTCATCCACCGGGTAACGTTCCTTCATCCAGTTGATGGCGTCGATCATGTCGTGCTGAGCCTCCAGCGCCGAACAGGAAAATGGGCCGGGCGTGTGGCGCCCGTGCAGCTGCGGACAGACGATCAGCCAGCGCCGTCTGGCGCCCTCTTCGTAATATCCGAGGCGGCGCGCGGCGAAACGGTCTCCCCACATCGGGTGGGCGATGGCCAGCAGCGGCAGTTTTTCATCCTTCCGGATCTGGTCCGGCGCATAGCCTGCCGCCTGCTGGCGACTCTGATCGAAGCTGCTGGCAAACTCAAAATCCAGTTCCGCTGCGGACAGCCCCCCGAAGGCGGCCGCAACCAATAAACAGATCAATTGAAATTTCATGATGAATGCTCCATAATGAAACAACCTGGGGCACCGGGGCGTCTGAAGACGGCTCCGCTGGTTTCCACCGGTAGCACCGGTTCCGGCGGCAGCCCGCCCGGATAGAAAAAAACGGGAAAGGCCGGTTCCGGTTTGCCGGCTTTTCCCGTAGCGCGCGATCAGTCGCGCACGATGTCGAGAATGACCACGTTTTCCACAGGAACATCCTGGTGCATGCCGCGGCGACCGGTTTTGACCTGACGGATTCGGTCCACGACATCCATGCCATCCACCACTTTGCCGAAGACGCAGTACCCATAATGCTGGGGCGTCGGCGCCTTGAAGTCCAGAAAACGGTTGTCTGCAACGTTGATGAAAAACTGGCTGGTGGCGCTGTCCACCACGCTGGTGCGGGCCATGGCGATGGTGCCGGTTTCGTTGGAAATCTGGTTGGTCGCCTCATTTTTGATCGGAGCCCGGGTCGGTTTCTGACGAAACTCCGTGTCAAATCCGCCACCCTGGATCATGAAACCGTCGATGACCCGGTGAAAGAGGGTGTTCCGATAATGGCCGTCGTCCACGTAGGAAAGAAAATTACGGACGGTTTCCGGGGCTTCTTTTTCGAAGAGCTCCAGACGGATGTCTCCCATGGAAGTTTTGATCGTAACCATGAATCTGATGTAACCTTTCAGCTGTTCATATGTTTTTTCCGGTCGCGGTTGATCCGGACCGGTGTGCAATCTGTCATTCGTTTTTTGATCAAGTCCCGGATCAGACGTTTCTGCCTCCCTGTTCTCCGGGAAAAGCCGCAACGGCCGCCGCGGCCTCCAGTACCCGGCGCACGGGAACGGAGCAGCGTTCCGCCGCCGCCCGGCAGTCCTCAAATTCCGGCGCCCGGCTCACCTCCTGCCCCTGCCAGACGCCGATTTTGATCCGGATGGGGCCGTAAGGCGTCGAAACCGTTCGGAACGAACGCTCCAGGCAATGTCGGCGCACCGGATATTCCCGGACGCCGAACGTGGTGGTTTCGCGGAAGAGCGTCTGGAGCACGGTGTCGCGGTCGGCGGCACGGCAGCTGAGCGAGAGCCGCTGTGCGGGGCGTTGCTTTTTCATGAATTCCGGCAGAAGCCGGACGTCCAGCGCTCCCGCGGCGAACAGCCGTTCGAACGCGGCCCCGAGCATTTCCCCGGTGGCGTCGTCAATGTCGCACTCCAGCTCCAGAATTTCCTCGCCGGAGGGCGTCGCCGTTCCGGCAGTCTCTGGCGCCGCGGTTGCCAGCAACATGCCCCGAAGCAGATTGGGAGTATGCAGCAATTTTCTCTGGCCGAAAGAGTTGACGGTGCCTTTTACCTGTGCGGCGGTAGCGAGCGTACAATGCGGCCAGGTGAGCAGCAGAGCGGCCCCGGTCGGGGTCAGCAGTTCGAAAGGTTCTTCCGATGGTGCGACGGCCAGCCCCTGCTTCAGCAGTTCCGCCGTGGCCGGCGCCGGGACCGGCATGACGCCGTGGGCACAATGTACCACGCCGTTGCCGACCGGCAGCGGCGAGAGGGCAATCGCATCCACGCCCAGCAGATGATATGCCAGATGGCAGCCGACGATGTCCACAATGGAATCGACGGCGCCGACTTCATGAAAGCAGACTTTTTCCGGCGGCACCCCGTGAACCTGTCCTTCCGCCTCCGCCAGCAGCTTGAATGTGCGGCAGCTCGCTTCCCGCACCGGGAGGGGGAGCGGCGACTGCTGGATCAGTGTCAGAATATCCGTCAGTGTCCGGTGTTCGTGTTCCGGCCCGTGCGAGGCGTGTGTATGATCGTGGCTGTGAACATGACCGTGATGGTGGCCATGGTCATGATTGTGGTCATGGGGCGTGGCGCCGGACGGTTCGGGTTCCGACTCATGATGCAGTTCCACCGTCGCCTGCACGCCGGTGATGCCGTGGGAAACGAAATCCCGGAGCTTCAAATGGAAATGATCCGGAATAACCGCATGTAACGATTGCTCCAGGGTTTCCGGTCGAATGCCCAGGCCGCAGAAAACACCGAGCAGCATATCGCCGGACGCGCCGCCGAGACTGTCGAGCCGCAGAATGTTCATGGAAGCGGATCAGAGAACGCGTTCGATGGTGATTTCCGGATCAATCTCTTCGCGGAGGATGCGTTCCAGACCGCTCTTGATGGTCATGGTGGCATGCGGGCAGGAGCCGCACGCGCCGCGCAGTTTCAGGAGGACGTTCTTGCCGTCGATGGCCACGATTTCCAGATCGCCGCCGTCGGCCTGCAGGTGGATGCGCAGTTCTTCGAGTTTCCGGATGATTTTATCGTTGAGTTCGTTCATGTTCCGTTCTCCTCTTCAGGTTGTGTGACTCCAGGGATGGTGCGGATGTTCTGCGATTTTCCTCCATTCCGGTTGGCGCGGCATCTGCTTCCGGATGAAGCCGGGACGGCGATACGGCGCTCTGCTTTTCCGGGGAGTGGAAAATGCTTTTCAGAATATCCTGCTTATTGTACTGTCGAAAGGAATATTTTACAAATCAAAAGGCACCGCTTTTTCTGAAAAAAAACGGCGGTTCCGCAAGAGGAAGCCGCCGTGCAGCAGCGTGTGTCTCAGGGACGATGAATGGTTTCCTGGACCCATTCCACTTTGGGGAAAAAGTCTTCGAAGAAGGAACGCATCATGATTTCCAGTTCTTCGCTGGCATATTTCCAATCCAGTGCCGCGTTGCCGAGCGCTTTGCGGATGTTGTCCTGCGAGAAGATGATATCGGCGGAAAAATATGGGAAAAGATCGCCGAGGAAGCGTTCCATCATCTTGTCGTCGACATTGGGCGCGATGTTTTCGAGAGAAATTTCCACTTCTTTCAGGTTCAGGATCTTGCATACCGCGCGATCGATCATCATTGTGGAAATCGGACTGTCGCCGGTCACGTGATAAGTCTGATTGGCCACCGGCAGCTGGAAGCACCGGGTGATCGCTTCCTGAACAAAGTCGATCGGCACGAAATAGACCCGTTCCGATGGAATGGTTTTGAAGTGAATATTAAGATCGATTTTTTCGGTC
This sequence comes from uncultured Lentisphaeria bacterium, assembly GCA_949282965.1. Lineage (GTDB taxonomy): Bacteria > Verrucomicrobiota > Lentisphaeria > Victivallales > Victivallaceae > CALXOD01. The sequence goes on along the minus strand of CASDQW010000117.1, from coordinate 11,537 downwards.
GGATTGATTTTCAGTTTGGAGCAGCGGTGGCTTTTGAGTTTGGCGAGGAATTCCAGAATCCGGTAAAACGCCAGCGGTTTCCGGATGCGGCCATCCGAGCGGCGGCCGGTGATGATCGCCGGTCGGTAGATGGTGAAGGGAAAGCCGCTGTTCCGGACCAGTTTTTCCGCCTTGAATTTGCTTTCCTCATAGGGATTGTTGAAGCCGTTGTCCGGTACTTCGGCCTCCGGTGAAACCCCGTGTGAGCAGCCGGCCACGTAAGCGGTGCTGACGTAGTGAAAGGCATCAACATGGAACTTTTCGGCCAGCGCCAGCATGTTTTCCGTCCCGGTGTAGTTGATGCGGAACGTTTTGCCGGTCGGGTCCTTCCCGAGGTTCACGTCGGCGGCGCAGTGGAAAATGGTGTCGACGCCCGCCAGTTTCGGATCGGCGGCCAACGCTGCCGGGTTCATGGTGACGACGTCGCCGTCCACGACGTCGACCGCCTGGAGAACTTCATTAATGCGTTCTGATTCTCCGTCGAATTCACATTGGCTTCGGAGTGCTTCGGCCACACGTTCTTCAGCGCTGCGCACTTTGTTGCCACGTGTCAAACAAACGAATCGCGTGTCTTTGCGATCTTTCAGAAGCGCAGTTACAAATGAACTGCCCACCAGACCGGTGACTCCGGTCAGAAAAATTTTTGCCATCACCATCCCCAGAGGTTATTGAAAATATTGAAGATAACGTAATCAACAAGAATTTCAACAATTTAGCATATAGTCGTATTTTTTGCAAACGGGTTGCTTGAAAAACCAGCAACTATTTATTTGAAAACTTGATTTTCACAAGCCCGCGCATTACTTTAATAAGTCCGATCTATGATTTGAAAGAAAGCAAAAGGAGGTGTCCCGGTGCGCGTTCTGATGGGTCTGGTATTCCTGGTGGCAGCCGGGGTGTCCGCTGTTCTGTTGACGGGATGCGGTGAAAATCGACGAAATTCGGTCGATGTCGTCGCCGGGGTGCCGCCGGTCGCGGATCTGGCCGGGAGAATTGCCGGAGGAGAGCTTACGGTACGTTCCGCGTTGCCGGTGGGGCGCAGTCCGCATGATTTTTCACCGCGCCCGGGGGATGTCCGGGATATTGCCGGTTCCCGGATGTTTTTTCATACCGGCATGCCTTTCGAGCGGTCTGTTCTGCGGACACTCGAGGGGGGCAATGTAAAGATCGTCGATGTTACCCGGGGCATTACCCGCATCCCGCTGGAAGCGGGCGGATGTGATGCGCATCGCCATGCGGAGGACGCCGATGACCATGCGCATGGCGACGAGGAGGCGCTGGATCCGCATGTCTGGCTGTCGCCGGAGAACTGTATGATAATCGCCCGCAATATTGCCGCTGCGCTGACGGAAGCGATGCCCGAACGGAGCGCCGAGTTCGCACGCAACCTGGATGCGGTACTGGCGGAGTTGAAAACGGCAGATGCGGAAATGAAGGAAAAACTGGCGCCTTACCGCGGACGTATGTTTTTCGTACATCATCCGGCGTTCGGTTATTTTGCCGCCGCCTCCGGGCTGAAACAGCACGGCATTGAGCTGGGCGGGCGCGAACCCTCGCCGGCCCGTCTGGCGGAAATCATCCGGGCCGCCAGGGATCATCAAGTCAAGACGATTTTCGTGCAGCCGCAATTCAATCCTGCGGCGGCGCGGTCGCTGGCGACCGCCATTGAGGGGGAAGCGGTGGAACTGGATCCGCTGGCACCGGACATTATCGCGAACTTTCATCGCCTGACCGATCATATTGAACGAGGATTCCGGCCCCATGTCCAGTGAACCAATCATTGAAATCAAAAATCTGTATTTTCAATACGATTCATCCCAGCCGACGCTGGAAAATGTCAACCTGACCATTCACCGGGGAGAGTCCGCCGGCATCATCGGGCCCAACGGCGGCGGCAAGAGTACATTGCTCAAACTGCTGCTGGGCATGTTGACGCCGCAGCGGGGTACGATTCGGATTTTCGGAACCGATCCGGTGTCGGCGCGGCCGAAAGTCGGCTACATGCCGCAGTATCACCAATTGGATGCCGCCTTTCCGATTTCCGTGAATGAGGTGGTGTTGCAGGGGACGCTGCGGCGCGGTTTCTGGGGACGCTATTCCGCGGAAAACCGCCGGGTGGCGGCGGCGGCACTGGGAGAAATGGGAATTGCACACCTGGCGGAACGGAGTTTTGCGGATCTGTCCGGCGGGCAGCGGCAGCGGGTACTGATCGCCCGGGCGCTGGCTTGTTCGCCCGAGCTGCTGTTGCTGGATGAGCCCACGGCCAATATCGATCCCGGGGCCGAGGAACAGTTTTACGCGACGCTGGACCGGCTCAGCAGAAAATTGACCATTCTGACCGTATCGCACGATCTCGGCTTCGTCAATCGGGAAGTGGGGCTGCTGATCTGCGTCAATCGTCAGGTTTCGTTGCACGATGCCGCCGATTTCGATCAGGATACGGCAAATCGGATTTATCGGCACGGGATGCACATGATTCATCACAATCATGCCTGTTTCTGCGGTTGCGCGGAGCCGGATGAACAAGAAAAATGCGGGGAGGCCCACCATGATTGATCTGTTCCGGGATCTGGCTTTGCCGGAAATGGGATTCATGCGCTGCGCCCTGCTGATCGGGTTGCTGGGATCGGTGGCGATGGGGGTGGTCGGCACGATGGTGGTGACGCGCAGAATCACGTCGATCGCCGGCGCCATTGCGCACGCGGTGCTCGGCGGCGTTGGCGCGGCGCTTTATCTGCAGCGGGTGAATGGTATTGCCTGGTGTTCGCCTCTGCTTGGCGCTGCGCTCGGAGCGGTGGCGGCGGCGTTGCTGATCGGATTGGTCAGCATTTATGCCCGGGAACGCGAGGATACGGTCATCGGCGTGGTCTGGGCGCTCGGCATGTCCGTGGGGCTGCTGTTTCTGGACAAGACTCCGGGGTATGTGGATTTTCAGGGATATTTGTTTGGGAACATTTTGCTGTTGTCGCGTCCGGATGTCTATTTGACGCTGCTGTTGGACGTGGTGGTGCTGGTGCCGACCGTGCTGTTTTTCAACAATCTGCTGGCGGTTTCCTTCGACAGCTGCTTTGCCGAATTGCGTGGCGTACGGGTGAAGCTGATTTATCTGCTGCTGCTGGTATTGACGGCGTTGACCATTGTGCTGATGGTTTATGTGGTCGGGATTATTCTGGTGATCGCGCTGCTGACGCTGCCCGCGGCCACCGCGGGATGTTTCGCCCGGCGGCTCTGGTCCACCATGACGCTGGCCGTGATTGCCTGCTGGCTGTTTGTGACCAGTGGACTGCTGGGAAGCTATTACTGGAAGCTGCCCTCCGGGCCGGTGATCGTCGTCATCGCTGCAATCATCTACGTCATTGCGCTGATTTTCAACTCCATCCGCCGCAAACGAGCCTGAATGCCGCATGCCGTCCGGCATGCAGCAAAACAGGAACGACGGAATTTCTCGTCGAGTGCGTGCGCTAATTTCAGAGGGCGGCCCGGTAGGCTGCCAGAAGACCGCGCAAAGTGAAGTCGGCGCCGCCGGGAATCAGTTCGGGAAGTTCCGCGCAGAAGAACGGCGCGTCGCCGCCGACGGCAATGATCCGGCAGGGCCGGGGGCGTTCGTCGTTAAGAATCCGCAGCCATTCGCGGACCATGCCGAGCACGCCACGGTCGATACCGAAGCACATGGAGCTTGCGGTATCCACTCCGGCCGCGCGCGGCGCGGCGGCGGCGATGGGCAGCGACGGCAGCTGGGCCGTTCCAGTATGGAGGGCGCGTCGCATCAGCATGCGGCCAGGCGCAATGGCTCCCCCGCGGAAACAGGCATTTTCATCGACCAGTTCGAGGGTAATGGCCGTGCCGAAATCGATGGTCATGGCGGGCAGTTGCCGCCGTTGTACCAGTTCGATGGCGTTGGCCAGACGATCGGCCCCCAGGGTGGAGGCATCGACACAGTCCAGACGAAGCCCGGTGGCGGCGGCGTGACGGTTTTCCAGGAAGAAAACAGAGCGGCCGCGGAATCGGGTTCGGATTTCCGGAACGACGGATGCCGCGGCGACCGGAAGCGCGGCCGGGAGCATATCCGGAGTCAGTTCCGCGGTGGGAATCTGCCGGACAGGCCCCATGCGGCCGTGGCAATATTCGGCCATCTGCGTATGACTGTTCCCGATATTCAGCAGCAAGACGGAGAGGGTGTCCATGAGAATCGAATTGGCTTTCCGGTTTTGCCTATGCGGCACGATTGTGGGGGATCCGCGTAAAGCATATACCCGTCACGGCGGCAGTCGCCAACGGCGACCGCTGCCATGACGGGAGTGCTTCCAAGGGTTCGGATCAGCCGAGTTTTTCGATGATCTTGGTCAGCGGCAGGAAGAGGGCGACCACGATGGTCCCGACGATGACGGCCAGACCGACGATCATCAACGGTTCGATCATGGAGGTCAGCGCGCTGACGGCGTTGTCCACTTCTTCGTCATAGGTATTGGCGATTTTGTCCAGCATTTCCGGGAGCTTCCCGGTTTCTTCGCCGACTTCCACCATACTGATGACCATCTGCGGGAAAATGGCAGTGGCTCCGAGCGGCGCCGCGATACCATCCCCTTCCTTGACCGCGTCATGCACTTTCTGCACCGCGTTGGTGACCAGTTCGTTGCCGGCGGTGTCCCGGACGATGATCAGGGCGTTCAGCACCGGCACCCCGGAGGACATGAGGGTCCCCAGCGTTCGGGAGAAACGGGAGATGGCTGATCGCGATACAATGGGGCCGAACAACGGCATGTTGTATTTACACCAGTCGATGCCCCATTTCCCGTACTTGGTCTTGTTGATGATTTTGTAGAGGACGATGATGCCGAAAATCCCGATGGCGAACACCCAGATTTCTTCTTTCAGCATGCGGCTCACGTCCATGACGAAAAGCGTCAGACCGGGCAGGGATTCATCTTCGCCGAGCAGTTCGGTGAAGATCTTCTGGAAGTTCGGCACGATGAAGATCATCAAGCCGGCGGTCACCAGCAGGGCGATGGACATGACGACGGCCGGGTAAATCATGGCGGATTTTACTTTGCCGGCGATGCGTGCGGCCTTTTCCATAAAGGTGGCCAGACGGTTCAGAATGACTTCCATCGCCCCGGATGCTTCTCCGGCACGAATCATGTTCAGATAAAGTTTGTCAAAGGACTTCGGATGTTGCGCCAGGGCTTCGGCAAAAGTGGAACCGCCTTCCACCGTGTCGGCAGTGGTCCCGAGGACTTGTTTGACCAACGGATTTTTTGACTGTCGCTCCAGGGTGCGCAGAGAGCGGATCAACGGCAGCCCCGCGTCCAGCAGCGTGGCCAGCTGCCGGGTGATCACCGTCAGTTCCTTGCGCTTGATAACCGGCGTCCCGATGGTGATGTTCAACCCACCGCCGCTGTTTTTCCGGCGAGCCGCGCTCTTTTTGGGTTTTACGGCCTTGGGATCGGCGCTTTTGATGGAAGTGGGAAACAAGCCCTGTTTCTTGAGTTCGCTTGCAGCCGCATCCTCGGAGGTGGCGGAAATCTTGCCCTTCTTCTCCTTGCCGGCGCTGTCCATTGCTACATAATTAAATTGCGGCATAATGGTTTCCTCCCTGTTTTGGGGACCTTATTTTTTCTGATTGAGCTGCTGTTCCTGTTTCATCTTTTCGGCCAGTCCGTCCGCGTCCTGTGCGTTGGTGATCATTTCCGCGTAACTGATCTTGCCGGAGGTGAACAGCTCGTACAGGTGAGCGTCGAGGGTATTCATCCCGTATTTTGCCCCGGTCTGAAGTTCGGATGTGATCCGGAACGTCTTATTGTCGCGGATCAGCGCCTGGATGGAGGGGGTGGCCACCATTATTTCGAACGCCGCCACCCGTCCCACCTTGTCGCAGCGGGGCAGCAGAATCTGGGAGATGACCGCCACCACCGACGCGGCCAGCTGGGTCCGGATCTGGGCCTGCTGGTTGGTCGGGAAGGCGTCCACGATACGGTCCACGGTACGAGCCGCACCGGTGGTGTGCAACGTGCCGAACACCAGGTGCCCGGTTTCCGCCGCGGTTACGGCGGCGCCGATGGTTTCAATATCGCGCATTTCCCCCACGAGGATGATGTCCGGGTCCTGACGCAGCGCCCGGCGCAGCGCTTCGGCAAATCCGGTGGTGTCGGAACCGATTTCGCGCTGAATCACCATGCTGCGCTTGTGGTTGTGATAGAATTCGATCGGGTCTTCAATGGTAATGATGTGAGCGGCCCGTTCATCGTTGATGTAATTGATCATGGAGGCCAGCGTCGTGGATTTCCCCGAACCGGTCGGGCCGGTCACCAGAATCAGACCACGGGGTTTATACAGCAGATCCTTGACCACCGGCGGCAGGCCGAGCTGTTCAAAAGTCAGCATCTGATTCGGAATCTGACGCAGAATCGTCCCGAAAAAACCCTTCTGTTTGAAGGCGCTTACACGGAATCGCGCAAGATCGGCGAACCCGAACCCGAAGTCGGTGGTCCCGACTTCCTGAATCTGCTGCAGCTGGGCTTCCGAAGCGATGGCTTTGACCAGCCGTTCCGTATCCGCCGGGGTGAGTGCCGGCAATTCCAGCGGCGTCATTTCGCCATGCAGACGGATCATCGGCGGAGCGCCGACTTCAATATGAAGGTCACTTGCACCTTCGTCAACGACGAATTGCAAAAGATCTGCCATTTCGACCATGATGAAAACACTATCCTTTCAACTCAAATTGCTTCTGGCGGATGCCTGAAATCATGTATAGCGGACCACTTCGTCCACTGAGGTTTCTCCGTTCATGATGGCCATCAGACCGTCTTCTCGGATGGTGCGCATGCCCTGCTCGCGGGCGCGGTCACGGATCTGGGTCATCGGCGCATTTTCGTAAATCAATTCCCGAATGCCGGCATTGACGACCATCAGTTCGCAGATGGCTTTTCGGCCTTTGTAGCCGGTCCCGTTGCAGATGGAGCAGCCCTTGCCGTAAACGAATTTCCGATTGCCGACTTCCGACCGGTCGATATTCAGCCGTTTGAGATCTTCGTCGGTGGGAACGTAACTGGTTTTGCAGTTGTTGCAGACGCGGCGGATCAGCCGCTGGCTGAGCACACCTGCAAGCGAGGAGCAGATCAGGAACGGTTCCACCCCCATATCCACCAGTCGGGTAATGGTGCTGGCGGCGTCATTGGTGTGCAGCGTACTGAAGACGAAGTGTCCGGTCAGGGACGCTTCGATGGCGATCTGGGCCGTTTCGAAGTCGCGGATTTCCCCGACCAGAATCCGGTCCGGGTCCTGCCGCAGGAAGGCCCGCAACGCCCGATGGAAAGTCATGCCGACCGCATCGTTGATCGGGACCTGCATGATCCCCTCAATGTCATATTCAACCGGGTCTTCCGCGGTCAAAAGCTTGTCCTCGGGGTTGTTGACTTCCTTCAGCGCGGAATACAGTGTGGTGGTTTTCCCGGAACCGGTCGGGCCGGTCACCAGCAGAATGCCGTTCGGCTGGTGAATCATCGTCCGCAACTGTTCCAGAACATCGTCTCCCATGCCGAGAGCATCAAGACTCAGATTGACGACGGAGCGGTCAAGCACACGCAGCACCACGGATTCCCCGTAGCTGGTCGGCAGGCAGGAGACACGCAGGTCCACCGGACGGCCGCTGATTTTGAGCTGAATACGACCGTCCTGCGGGCGCCGGCGTTCGGAAATGTTCAAGCCGGAAACGATTTTGACGCGGCTGATGACCGGAATCGCCAGACTTTTGGGCGGCGGCGGCATTTCATAAAGGGCGCCGTCCACCCGGTAGCGGATACGGAAGTCCTTTTCAAACGGTTCGAAGTGAATGTCGCTGGCCTTGTCTTTGATCGCCTGCTGCAGAATGACATCGACGAATTTGACGATCGGAGCTTCGTTCGCCTTGTTTTCGATGTCTTTTTCGTTGGTCAGAATTTCGTTGCCGCTTTCCTGATTGAGGGTTTCGAGCAGGTCGTGAACGCTGTCGCCCCGTTCCGGGTAATAGCGTTCCATTTCGCTGTCGAGCACGTCGGGGTCGGCGACCACCGGCTGGATATTCAAGCCGATGATGAATTGCAGGGCTTCCACCGTCTGGAAATCCAGCGGATTACGCATGGCCAGATGCAGCATGTCATCTTCAAATGCCACCGGAATCACCCAGTAAGTCCGCGCGGTGTTGACATCCACCCGGGCGATGACGTCCTGGGCCAGGTCTTCGCCGGTCTTGCGGGGATCCCAGACGTAGGAGCCGAGGTTTTCCGCGATCAGCGATAACATTTCCTCTTTGGTGAACAGACCATAATTCTCAATGATCTCCATCACCGGCTTCCCGGTGCGGTCGTGTTCTTCCTCCACGTCCTTGAGCTGTTCTTTCAGACCGGGATGTTGGGCGGAACGCTCACTGATCAGCAGGTCGATCAACGCTAAACTTTCAGTATCCAGCATATTATCAAATATCTCCGCTTAGTTCTCGTCCAACATGGTGACAATGATGACCTCTTCCAGCGTGGAAATGCCCGCCTCCGCTTTGCGGATGGCGTCGTCCCGCAGCGAACGCATGCCGTCGCGCCGTGCCGCTTCGCGGATCACCCCGCTCGGTTCGTTGCGGAAAATCAGCTTGGCAATTTCTTCCGTCACCATGAAAATTTCATAAATCCCGATCCGGCCCTTGTAGCCGGTTTTGCCGCAGCGGTTACAGCCGGTTCCCTTGTAGAACTGGTGATTTTCCAGATATTCCGGAGTCAGTCCGAGGATTTTTATTTCTTCCCGGGTCGGTGTATAGGGCTGTTTGCAGTTCGGACAGATCCGGCGCAGCAGCCGCTGCGCCATGACCGCCCGGACCCCGGACGCCACCAGGAAGGGTTTGACGCCCATGTCGACCAGTCGGGTGATTGCCCCCGGCGCATCGTTGGTGTGCAGCGTGCTGAACACCAGGTGCCCGGTCAGCGCGGCGTTGATGGCGATATCCGCTGTTTCGAAGTCACGGATTTCCCCGACCATGATGATGTTCGGCGCCTGACGCAGCATGGAGCGCAGTGCCGCGGCGAAGGTCATGTCGATCTGTTTGTCCACCTGCACCTGGTTGATCCCGGAAAGCTGGTATTCCACCGGGTCTTCCACCGTAATGATTTTCCGGCTGACGGTGTTGATGGTATTTAAAAATGCATAAAGGGAAGTGGTCTTGCCGGAACCGGTCGGGCCGGTGACGAGGAAGATCCCGTCCGGCAGACTGATGATCTTGTTGACCATCTCCAGGTCGTCGGCATAGAACCCGAGTTTGGGAATATCCAGCTGAATACTGGATTTGTCGAGAATACGCATGACGATGCTTTCGCCGTGCGTGGTCGGAATGGAAGAAACACGCAGGTCGACGTCCTTGTCATCGATTTTGATCTGGATACGGCCGTCCTGCGGAATGCGTTTTTCGGTAATGTCCAGCCGGGCCATGATCTTGACACGGCTGGTGAAGTTCGCCTGCAGGTATTTGGGCGGCGCTTCGACTTCCCGCAGGGCGCCGTCGATGCGGTACCGGATACGGTAGCGCTTTTCCATCGGTTCGAGGTGGATGTCCGATGCCCGGACTTTGTAGGCTTCGATGATCAGCATGGTCACCAGTCGGATGATCGGGGCGTTGTCGGCATCGTCCTCTTCCGCGTCGCCGATCATGCTGGTGGAGTTGCCGACCTCCATTTCAGTACCTTCGTCTTCCAGATTTTCGAGGAAGCCTTCGACGCTTTCCGCGGCGGTGCGGTAATATTTGTCGATCACGCCCTGGATCTGTTCCTGGGGGGCCACCACCGCCTCCACGTCCTGGCCGAGATAATAGCGCAGGGAGTCCAGGGTTTCCATATCGGTGGGGTCGCTCATGGCCACGGTCAGAATGCCGTCGTGTTTCATGACCGGCACCACATTGTAATGCAGGACGATGTCGGTACTGAGTGACTGGATGACCTCTTCCGGAATTTCATAGCGGGTCAGATCCAGCATTTCCATGCCGTACTGCTGTGCCAGCATGGCGGTCAGTTCGTCGCTCTTGACATACCCCAGCTGCTTGAGGACATCGACCACGTCCAGAACGCCGCCGCTGGCCTCTGACTCTTTGCGGGCGGCTGAAATCTGTTCCGGTGTGACCATGCCGTATTCGGTCAACAGCTCCAGAATGTATTCGGTATCTCTAGCCAAAATTCCACCTTCCCCAGATAACGGATGTCTTTTATGAAAATAGTTCCGACAACAAACTTAATCCTTCTTTTTATTTTTTTCAAGCCGGAATCCGCGTCATCCATGATTTTTTATAAAAACCGTTTTCCCTGCTTCGCGACTACGAACTGGAAAGCCGGTGACGGCGCCGGAACTCTCCGGGCGGGATGCCTTCCCGGGCGCGGAAGGCGGCGGCGAAGGCGTAGCCGGAACCGTAGCCGCAGCGGCGGGCGATTTCCGCCAGCGGCAGCTGGGTGCGACGCAGCAGCTGCTGGGCGTTGGCGTGGCGCATGGAGCGCAGGTAACTGCCGATGGGCAGTCCCATGAATGCCTGATAGAGCCGCCGCAGGTGGGTGGGGGAGTAGCCGAATTTTTCCGCAAGAAGATGCAGATCCAGCGGCTGGTCCAGATGCCGGTAGAGGTAACGGTTGACGCGGTCGGCCAGGTTGAGTTCAGCCGTGGCGGCGCGGGTGGCGGCGCGGCTCCGGCGGACCTCCGACAGAACGGCGTTGAGGATCTGGAGAATGTTCAATGCGGCACGCATCCCGGTAAAGGCGTCGTTCCCGTATTCACGGATGTCGCATTGGATCAGATCCTGCAGATAGGGGACCGCGGTTTCCGGGAAGGGGTGCGGCTGATTGGCCATCGGGTCCCAGCATGGGGTTTCCGGAGCTTCAAACGTGACGTAAAGCCAGTTGATCCGGGATTGTTCGAACAGCATCAGATGCATCTGGTGCGGCAGAAGCAGCAGCAGATGGTCGGGACGGAGATCAAAGCGTTCTCCGTTGATGATGACCGAACCGTTTCCTTCCAGCACGAGCAGCAGGACGTGACGGTGGTGCGCGATGGGCGCCTGAAGCGCGTGGCTGCCGTCGCTGCGGCAGAAAATAAGAATGTTGTCGGGCAGTTCCGCCGCATAACGGGACTGTCCGACGAAATACTGGCGGGGACTGGGAAAACGTTCCGGCAGATCCCGGTAAGAGTCGGCGGCGGTCGGCATGGCGTATTCTCCGGCAATGGGGGGCATGAAAGGCCGCGAACCGGCGGGTGGCGCGCGACATTCCGTATTCCCGTATTATTGGGAGCATTATAACATGAGACGGGCGCTTTGTCAATGGACATTAATATTAAAAAAATGAATAAAATGAACATTGTTTTAATTTCACAGCCATCCCATAGGAAAAGAAAAAGTTGAAAGATGATGGTTCTGGATGCAACTTATATTTCAGCAAAAAAAACAAGGAGCATCCATGAAACCATCAAAGCATAAAATGACCGTATTATCGCAAATTTTCAAG
>CASDQW010000116.1 GCA_949282965.1 uncultured Lentisphaeria bacterium | reverse complement strand
CGCACCCGGATCCCGGCGTTGATCAGGGCGGTGTCCATAAAGTACTTGACATATTCCGGATCAAAGGAGTTCCGGTCGCCCTCTGCCTGTTCCTGTTTGAGCCAGGTCAGCATTTCCCTGAGAAATCCCCGTTTGCCGGCGGCGTCGATGACGTTGGCCATCAATCCCGAGGTCATGATTCCCCCCGGCATGGCGGAGGCTTCCAGCAGAATTACAGATACTCCGCAGCGGGCGGCGGCCACTGCGGCGGCCACTCCGGCCGGGCCGCCGCCGCAGACTACGACATCGGCGCTGCCGGCAAGCGGAATCCGGCGGGCGGGTTCCAGCAGAAATTGCGTTGCCATATTTGAAGATCTCCTCTGAAATTTGGATGAATCCGACTGATATAAGGAGGCGAGGTTTGCCTCCTCTCCTCACGTGTTCTTGATTTTCAACTTCTGAATTTACCACAGGAATTAAAAAAAACAAGCGGTCTCCGCCCTTTGGGAAAAATTTACGGCACTCCGACCGTCCCGGACTGTTTCCTGTGCCGGCTGCTTTGCAATGTGATTTGCCTCGTCGATTTGGCGCGGCTCCGACGGGGCGACTGCCGTGGCGCTGCCGGCGGAAAAACGGAGAAAGGGGTCCCGCGGGTCAGCTCGCGTTCCCGGCATTTTCCGATGGGTTCATGGAAAACTATTCGATGCTGTCCGGAATACGATGGCAGCTTTCTCACCACGCCTGAATCGGGGCCGGTGCAAGCCGGAGAGCAAACCTTTGATCAGCCGGTTCCAGATCATTCCGGATTACGGAACGCCGGCAGTTGTTCCGGCGCGGACTTCCGGAAAGAACGGCAGATCAGGGCAAAGGCCATGCCCGGCAGGGCACCTCCTATATGGGCCAAATAGGCCACGCCGCCGCCCGGACGGGTCGGATGGGCCAGCACCAGCTGCAGAACCAGATAGATGACAAATGCCGCCCACGCCGGAATGGAAAACCAGTTGCGCCTCAGCAGAAAAGCAGCGTACAGACTCCGGGGGGCCAGCATGAATGACAGCCGCATCTGCGGGAAGCTGACGGCGTAACAGGCGATCACTCCCGAAATAAAGCCGCTCGCTCCGACGCACGGAATCGCGCCGCGCGGGTCGAACAGCGCATGAAGTCCCGAGGCGCAAAGTCCCGAAATCAGCAGCAGCAGAGCATATTTGCCCCGGCCGAATTCGTTTTCGACATTGTCGCCGAAAATCAGCAGAAAGTAGAGATTGCCGACCAGGTGAAGGATTCCGCCGTGCAGGAACATCGAGGTCAGGAGCGTCGCTCCGTATTTGCGGCTCCACTCCAGCGGGATGAATCCCCATTCGCTGATCGTCTCTCCCAGGTGCGGCCAGGACAGGAGGAATGTCATCAGGCAGGTCAGCGCAATCCCCCAGGTGACGCAGGGGCGGCGGCGGCATGGCGGCGCATCCAGTTCCACCGGCAGCCCCAGCAGGGCGCAAAGGTATTTCCAGGGTTCATCCGGAGCGGCTTCCCCGGCTCCGAAAGAACGATATTCCCGGTTGATTCTCTCCTCTGCCAGCTGGAGCTGCCGCAGGGCCAGCATTTCCCGGAACCGCGGGGGCAGTCCCGTCTGTTCAGATTGCGGTTCCGGACTCAGAATCTGTTCCAGTTCGGCCGGGTCGAACCAGACCATCTGACAGCGGCGGCAGACATCCAGTTCCAAAGTCGTCTGTTCCAGCGGCAGGGGCACGCGGCTCGTCGGCCGCTGGCAGTTGACACACGGGGAACCGGCCCGGGCGCCGTCGTTCACGGCGGCCCGCCACAGCCGGTTCATGGCGGAGCCATCCCCGGAGAGGTGCCGCAGGCCGGACATCGTGACCATCCGACCGCCGCAGCCGGGGCAGCGAAATACGATCCTTTGTTTGCAGGATTCCTGTTTCAGTTCCAGATTGCAGTGCGGACACTTCATGACAGCGGCTTTCGCTTTGCCTGCAGTAACGATTTCCATGCTTCCGCCGAATGAATATAGTTTGCCGCAGTGCTCCTGTCAAGTCCGGCAGTTGAACCGGCCGGGGTTTGTCATACTGCCGGATTATTGATTTTGGGGCGAAACACCATCGGTACGTCCCCTGTTGAATTTCATCCGGGCCAAAACAGAGTTACCGTGGCGGCACTTCAGCTCAAATGCCAATACTGGTTCCAAAAAATGGACGCTGATGAAAGCACGGCCAGGCCGACTGCGGAGCGTTCGGCATGTTAGATCACCTGAATGCAGTCCAACACCCGTTCCATCGGGACGATTCTGATTTTCCGGCGGCGCAAATTATTCTTAAAGCGGAGGGCGGTTTTTGCCGTAATCGCCGGAATGACGTACGCCGCACTTCCGGCTGCCGCAAAGCGCCCGGTCCGGCGCAATTGCAGAAAAATCCCCGTCGGCGATTGGTTTTCTGGCGCACCGGAATTATATTACATAATGTCCGGAATCGCAGATGTTAAAATCGCGGGGCAGGAGTGTTTACCGAGGCGGGCTGGGGGAAAGTTCCGGACTTAGCGCCGGCGGCCGGGCTTCTGCTCCGGAGCAAATTTTCAGCGCATATAACATGAACTCCTTTCTCGACCGCTGTTTTCACTATTCCGCGCTCGGTAGTTCCGTCAAAACGGAAATAATCGCCGGGTTTTCCACTTTTGCGGCGATGGCTTATATCATCTGCATCCAGCCGGCGCTCTTTTCCGGGCAGATGACGGGCGCCGCTACCGGTATGCCGTTTGGTCCGCTCGTCACGACGACCTGCATCGCCTCCGCCTTCGGGACGATTCTGATGGGTATTCTCTCGAACTATCCGATCGGACTGGCGCCGGGAATGGGGACGAATTTTTTGTCATGTTCAGCGTCATGAGCGCCTGCGCCGCCGTCACCGGCGGAAAAACCGGAGATCCGGTGATCTGGCAGACCACGATGGGGGTCGTCCTGATTTCAGGCATTCTGTTTCTGATTACCTCGTTCACAAAACTGCGGCAGATGATGCTCCGGGCGCTGAGTCCGTCACTGAAGATTGCCATCGTGACCGGAATCGGACTTTTCATTGCGCTGGTCGGACTCAAAAACGGCGGCATCATCGCTGTAGAAGGCAATCTGATGACGCTGAAGACAGCGGTAACGGATCCGCCTTCGCTGATTTTCTTCACCGGTGTACTCTCGATTACGGTCCTGAGGTACTTCAAGATCCGCGGCAGTATTCTGATCGGAATCTTCCTCGCCGCGCTGGTGGCATTCCTGTGCGGCAAAATCTCGTTCCACGGCATTGTCGGCCTTCCGGCCAACCCGATGCCGCTGGTGTTCAAGGCGGATGTCGTCACCGTGGCCGGCCACCTGCTGGAACTGCTGCCCCTGATTTTCCTTTGCTTCTTTATGGACATGTTCGATACGATGGGGACGGTTCTCGGCGTTGCGACAAGCGCAAAACTCCTGAATGAAAACAGCGAAATTGAACGGATCGAGCGGGTTTTCGCCGCTGATGCGACCGCCACCGTGGTCGGGGCGCTTTGCGGGCAGAGCACCGTCACATCCTACCTGGAAAGCGCAGCCGGCGCGGAAGCCGGCGGAAAAACCGGGCTCACCGCCATCGTGATCGGAATCTGTTTTCTGCTGGCAATGTTCTTCACTCCGGTCATTACGGCGGTGGCGGGATATCCGCCGGTTACATCCGGTGCGCTGGTCATCGTGGGCGCCATGATGATGCGTTCCATTCCGGAGATCAACTGGGACGACTGTACCGAAGGGATTCCCGCCTTTCTCATTTTCGCCGGCATTCCTTTCAGCAACAGCATCATCGGAGGAATTTCCGTCGGGATCATTTTGTACCCGTTTCTCAAAACCTGCTGCGGAAAAATCCGTGAACTCAACTGGTTCATCTGGCTGGCCGCTGCGGTTCTGATTCTGTATCTGGTCCTGCTCAACGGGAAATGATTCAGTCCGGTGGCGGCCGCTCTTCAGGGAGGTGAAAAACGCTGCCACCAGTCCGCCGGTCCGGTTCATCCGGGGGGTGCCAACGCCCCGTCCCAGTCCGCGTCAGGCAGAAAACGGCCGGATGCCTGTCTGAGATCAGGCAGGAGCCTTGACCTGATCGGTAATTCCGTTGTATCCGCCGGACGTGTTGAACATTCAGATACGGCGCCGATCCCCGCCGGCGTGTCCGGGCCTGACTGTTCTGCCGGGACGGCGTCTGACGCAGCGGTTCCAGCCCGCGGGTAGGACGAAACTGAAGGGTATTCCGGACCTTAATCATCGGTCAGCCCGTCGGGAAGGCCGATTCGGCTTTTCTGCTTTCTGAATTCATGCATGCCCGGAACTCCCGTGACGGCGGCGGTGGGAACCGGATTCGGTTTATGTCGCAGATTTTCCGGTTTAATCTTGCTGCCGGGAGCAGTGAGAAAGACAAACCGTTTCCGCAGGATGGTCAAGATGCAGTTTTCCACCGCGCCATTCCGCCTTGATCCTGCCAAAAGGGGTAGGCACGGTGCAGCAGATGTCGCCGTATCCCGGCCGGGGAGTACACCGGAATTCCTTCCAGCCGTCCGCCGTCGGAGCCAGCCCCAGCAGAATGCGCGGCAGCAGAAACGCTGGGCCGGAAGCCCAGGCGTGGCAAAGACTCGCACCGAAAGGCCGCCCGTAAAATTCACAGAAATCCTTTTCCTCTCTATAATCGCCCACCCCTTCCCAGAAGGTGGTCGCCCCCCAGGAAAGCATGTTCCCCCAAATTGATCGGATTTTTTCCATAGCACAGCTGGTTTTGCCGGACTCTGCGAGAACCAGCAATTCCCACGTTGCCAGAAACGGCGTGCCAAATGGCGGAAGTCCGGTGCCGACGAGCGCATTGAGAATGCCGTGGCGATCTTTCTCCTCCGCAAGTCCTGACATTAAAGCAAAGAGATTGGCATGACGGGTGTATTCTCCGGTCTTGCCGTCGATGTCGGCACTGAACAGCCCGCATTTCGGCGAAAAGCATTGCCGGTAAATGCTTTTTTTCAGTTTGACGGCAAAGGCCAGCCAGCGTTTCTCATCCTCTGCCGCATTCATTTTCCCGGCCAGGCGGGCCGCGGAACCGAGTGCCATGAAAAAGAGCATCTGCAGAGCGGAAATTTTGGTGCCGGGTGTCCAGTCAATAAACACCCATTCCAGATTTTTGACGAGAAATCCCGCTTCATTGCAACGTGCGATTAAAGATTCCACCCGTTCCCAAATCAGCGGGTAAGAGCGTGAGAGAAATTCACGATCGCCGAAATAGAGCTGATAAAGCTCATGACAGATGATCCACCACGTCGAAAAATCCGTGATCCCGTTGACATCGCCGTACGCCGGACCGCTGTTGCCGAGTGCTTTCAAAGAACGTCTGATGATCGCTCCGTCCGCAAACGTATAGGCATTGGAAGTCAAACTCAAAGCAAGGTCTCCCGCCCACGGCATATGATCGCGCTTGATTCCGTCAAGTAGAAAATGGTGCATGTTCAGCCGCAGAGTATAAGCGGAGTGCAGCCAGATCGAGTTAAGCAGTCCGTCCCGGCTGCGGAACGCGCCTTTGTACTGCTGCGGTGAAAACAGAAGTCGGCAGCGGACGTTTTGCACCATGGCGTTTTTAAACCGGAAATAACGGAAAGCCACCGGGTTGCAGGTACGGAATTTTCGATTTTCATAAAATTCCAGCGTCTGATCCTGTTCATCAAAAGCGCGATTTTCATTCTGCATTTCATATCTGGATTCTCCGGCAAAAAGTTCGACCGGATTTTCCGCCTCGCCCTCGATCCAGCCGTAGACTTCGCGACCGGCATCAAAACAGCCGTCCGCATGCTGTATTGGCTGTAATTCGATGCATGGAACTTCGAGCAAATGCGGCGGCACCCCGGAACGGGTGCGCCCGTGACGATCCGCCTGTATGCATTGGCCGCCGGAAGTCAGCACCCGCCATTTCAGAGCCGAACCGAGCGCCGGAAGTTCTTCGTTGTAAATGGTCAACCTCACCGTCGTCTTTCGTGAGACTTGAAGTGAATATTCCATGCCGGAACAATGCGTGAGCCGGGCCGCGGTTCCGGCAACTGTCGGAGTTCCGCAGCATAGGAACTTTATCTTACGCGGTTTCATGAAAGAACGGAGAAAAACCACTTCTCTGGCCGGAAGCCGGAAGCGGCCGGGCCAGCCGACCTTGCGTTTAGCCCGAACGAACTCCCTGTGCATTTTTTCCAGCTGAAAAAGTTCAAAATCATCGGGCGCATAATGCCAGAACAAGGAATTTTCCAGAATTTCCGGTTGCGGACAAATCCGGGTTTCCGAATAGGCCGGATCAACCATTCCAGGACACGGAGGATAATGTTTTTGCATGATGAATCAAACTCTCCCCGGGATTTAACGAACGCTGATCAACGGGAATTGCGCTTCTCCCCCCGCCGCACAACTTTTATGAAAGACTGGTTATAATATATTCCAGGGGGCTGCCGATTGCAAAGGCTGAAATATTCGCAGGAAACAGGAGGCATCCGGAAGCCAGTAAAGCAACCGGCCGGGGCGAGTTTGCACATTTCCGGGTTCATTAAATTTATGCGATACTTCCAAAACATTATCGTTCAGCGTACAAGTTTCTCCCAACTTTTCGTCTGATTGGAGAATGGGCAGATTGTCAAGACAACCTGGTGCGGCGGCTGGTAAAACGCGTATCCTTGATGATTTTTTGTGAGCTGAAAGGAACCGCGATTGTCCATGCAGTTTTTTGTGCGTGCTGATTTTAATGTGGCATGGGGGAAAACTGACGTATCTCTCTGTACGTCGGAAATCAATGACTACTTGTTGAAATACCCGATGAAACGGCAGCTCAGCAGTCGTTTATGGCAGCAAACTGCCGTTCATAACAACGCTGCATTATCTCATCGAAAATGATTCCCATAACAAGCTCAATATTTGCCTTATATTCAGCAATACAATCCTGCAATTTCTGCTCGGAGGTCATTTTCCAATTGAATGGAATATAGACATACATAGTATTTCCAGTAAAACTCATGAGGCTATAAGATTTCCTGCGCAATGGAGAATAACATTTTTCCACAAAGGAACACTCTTCAGTTACTTCTGCCTCCTGCTCTGAAGATGCTGTTGAGTAAATCCAGAGCGTATTATTCTCGTTCTTAAACAAATTCAGGTTTAATGGCTTTTTCAGTATTAAGTAAAAACTTACCACCAAAAAATTTAAATACGTTATTTTTTCCAGATGTCTTCCCCATTTTCTTGGC
>CASDQW010000115.1 GCA_949282965.1 uncultured Lentisphaeria bacterium | reverse complement strand
GCTGCGGCGGTGCGGGAAAAACCGAATTGGCATGGCGGTTGGGGGAGCGGCTCCGGCTTCCGGTGCATCATCTGGACCGGCTCTGGTGGCGACCGGGATGGGTGGTGACGTCCACTGACCATTTCGATGCAGAACTCGCCGAGATCCTGCGCACCGATTCCTGGATCATGGACGGCAATTACCGGCGGACGCTCCCGGAACGGCTGCGGTTCGCCGACACGGTGATCTGGCTGGACTATCCGCGCCGGATCTGTCTCCAGCGCGCCTGGAAACGGTTCTGGCGGTATCGCGGGACGGTCCGGCCAGACATGGCGCCCGGCTGTCCTGAACGCTTCGATTGGCGCTTTTTCCGGTATATTCTGCGATTCCCGCAGGACATGCGCCCGCAACTGGAGGCGGTGCTGGCCGGTTTCTCCGGCCGGATCATCCGTTTCAAAAGTCCGGCGGAAGCCCGGCGGGGACTGGAACAGCTGTTCCAGGAAGACGGCACTTCTGATGCTTGACTGCCGCCCCGGCTTCTTGCCGGATTGCCACCGCGCCTCGCGGTACGGGAAAACGGGAACCGGTACTCCTGGCCGGTATCGCTCTGATTCCAGTCAGTTCCCGTCGCTTCCATGACGAAACAGAGAAAAAAAAGTTTTTTTGCCAATCAGGGGTTGACATTGCAGAACATTTTGATTATAATAGAATCGGCAAGGTTGTTGGTACAAGTTGCAAGGATTATTTGAAATGGATGGTACAACGCAAAAAGTTTCCTATAAATACCAGGATCTGAAAAGCCATCTGATCACGCAGATCAGTGCGGGCGCGCTGGCCGGAGGAACGCGGGTCGGTTCGGAAAACGAGCTGGGCATGCAGTTCAATCTTTCGCGCAATACGGTCCGGCAGGCGCTGAAGGAACTGGAAAACGAGGGGTATTTGTACCGGATTCAGGGGAAAGGCACCTTTGTGCGGGACGCCATGCCGCATGTGTCGCGGAAGATTGCACTGATGATTTACGACAGCAGCTATGCGACGCATCCGGTGACGTCGGCGTTGATCCGGGGGGTGTCGGAGGCGCTGGCGGAGAAGGGGTATTTTCTGGACATTCTGGCGAGTCGGCGCAGTTTTCACGACGAGAACCTGACCAAACTGAGCGAAACCTACGCCGGTTTTCTGATCGGTGCGTACCAGATGGACGAGCTGATCGTGCAGGAGCTGGATCGGACGGGGGCGCCCTATTTGTTTGTCAAGAATTATCTGCCGAGCCGGATGCGGGAGGCCTTGCGCATCGACTTTGAACATGCGGGTTTCGAGCTGGCGGAGCACATCATCCGCACCGGGCGGCGGGAGCTGGGGCTGATTCACGACGGCGCGTCCAGCCCGATCGCCATGGAATTCCGCGACGGAGTTTTCAGCGCCTGCATGGAGTACGGGGCCCGGTTGCGCAAACACCATGTGTTCGAATCCCGTCCGGACGATCCGGGCCAGGTCGCCCGGATTGTAAAAAAACTCATTCAGGGGGCGGACCGGGTGGAGGCGGTGATCTGTCCGGGCGATGCCATGGCGCTCGAAATCATCACCGAACTGGCCCGGCACGGTCTCCGGGTACCGGACGACATGGCGGTTTCCGGTTTGAACAATTCCGATATTGCGTCTGTGGTGCGGCCGTCGCTGACGACGGTGGACATTCCCACATTCGAACTGGGCCGCGTGGCTGCGGAAATGATTACGGCCAAAATCAACGGAGAAGAACCGGCAATGCCCGCCCCTATCCGGGGACAGCTGATTGTGCGGGAATCCACCCGGCAGGTCCAGACTGCCGATAAAACAACATAACTTTCTAAGTTTCTTATAATTCCAAAAAAAATCAGGACTGTCTCAAGCAGTCCCCGGGGGCTTTTTGTGCCTTGCGGCGGCAGGGCGTGGACGGTTCCTCCGAAGGAAAGGATGGCTGAATTGGTCATGATGACTCTGCGAATGATGTTCTGGGGGATGATTCTGGGTGTCGGACTGTCGGTGCATGGCGCGTCGCTGCAGGCGACTTTTGAGAAAGGTCCGGACGCCGATCGGGCGGAAGGCCGGCCGGCCTGTCTCGGCGCACGGGGGGAACTGGTTCCCGGAAAAGGGGGCGGGCAGGCGCTGCGCGCGCCCAAAGGAGGCGCCGTGTATGCGGCGGAAAACAATATTTCCCTGCGGGAAGGGACGATCTCATTCGACATTCAGCCCTCCTGGAACGGGGATGACAACCGGGTGCACGTGCTGTTCGCCGTATACACCGGCGATCCGAAGAACTACTTGCAGATCAGCAAGCTCGGGGCCCGGGCCGGCAATGCCAATGCGCTCGGCGGCGCGTTTGTGGTCAATGGCCGCTGCACCTACATCGGCGAACGCGACGGCAGCCGGCTGCCCGTGGCGCACTGGAAGAAAGGGGAATGGCACCGTATTGAGCTGGCCTACGATGCCGAACACTATTATTTCCGAGTGGACGGTAAGGACACGTTCACCGGGGAGCGTCTCCCGTTCGCTTCCGAACCGGGAGCGAAAACCCGGATCGTGCTGGGGGAATCGGGGGGAGACGTGTTCGATAATCTGACGATCGAACCGGCGTGTCGTTTTCGCTTCGAAATGCCGGCCGCAGCGGGTGCCCTGCCGGATGCGCCGGTGGTTTACCTGGACGAGGCGGCTCCATACGGCGCCGACCGCCCGGCCGCGGTGGGACGGAATGCACTGCCGACTTCACTGGGACCGCTGCCGTTGCAGCTGGACGGTCAGTATTATGCCCGGGGGATCGCCGCACATGCCCCCAACCGGATCACCTACCGCACAGGCGGCAAATTCGATCGGTTTCAGGCGATGATCGGTATCAACGACAGCGCCGGACTGCGCGGCAGTGTGCTGTTTAAAGTGGTGGGCGACGGTCGGGAGCTCTTTCGACGTTACCAGACGCGTACCGACGAGCCGTTTCCGGTGTCGGTGGATATTCGCGGCGTGGACAAACTGACGCTGGTGACGTCGGACGGCGCGGATGATTTCTGCGATCATTCGATCTGGGTGGATGCGCTGGTGGCGCGCCGGGACGCGGTTCTGCCGCCGCCGAGCCGGGTGGCGGAGTCGCCGGTAAAGCGACAACAGAGCGGTTCCGCGACGGCGGACGCGGCCATGCTGGAGGAGGAGGCTTACCGTTTCCGGGGGGAGGATTTGACGGCGCGCGCGGGGGAGGCGCCGATTTTGTTTGCCGCGGGGAACGTGCTGGACGCGTTTGATCCGGCGGCGCAGCGTCAGTTTGCGCCGCAGGGGGAACTGCACGGATTTGCCGCGCCCGACGAATTCGAGACGCTGGGGGTGGTGCTGGGCGCTCCGGCGGAACTGACTGGACTCACGCTGGAAATGACGCCGCTGCGGCAGGATTCCGGCGCGGAAATTTCGCCGGACCGGGTGGAGCTGTTGTACGGCATGCGGATGCGGGAGAGCCTGCGCTACGACCGGCCGGTGGAACAGTATCTGGTGACGACTCGGTTTCTGCGGCGTTGGCAACAGCAGTCGCTGCGGGCGGGGCACTTCCGGGAATTGTTCGTGCGGATTGCCGTGCCGGAGGATCAGGCGCCCGGCCGGTACCGGGCGGAATTGCGGGTGCGCGACGGCAGCGGGCGACAGCTGGCGGCGCTGCCGGTGGATTTCGAGGTGCTGCCGGTGAAGCTGCGGCTGCCGGAGGACAAGAGGTTCGGCATGTATTACGATATGAACCGGGTGCGGCACGACGACGCGGCGTTCCGTGCGGAAATCCGGGATTTGCTGGAACACAAGGTGACCATGCTGTTCTGCGGCGACTACCTGAAACCGGCATTTCAGTCGCAGCCGGATGGGTCCTGTCGTCCGGATTTCGCGACCATGGACGCCGGCATCGGCAAACTGGTGGACGCCGGATTCCGCGGCAAACTGGTGGTCAGCTGCGAACTGGGGGAAGTGATCGGCCTGTTTTACGAAATGAACGGAGTGGCGGGCCGGGCCGCGGCCGCCGCCAAGGCGTTGAAGAATCCGGAGTACCTCCGGCTGGCGGTCGACGTGATGAACGGCATCCGGGCGCTGCAGCAGAAATATCCGCAGGTCGAACTGATCATCACCACCATGGACGAAGTGTTCAACCACGGCCGGCTGCCGCTTTATCTGACGGGGGTGAAGGCGGCCCGGCAGGTTCCGGGATTTCAATATTACATCACCTTTCATTTTCTGGATGACCGTGCCGACCGGATGCGGCAGGAGCTGGCGCCGTATGTGGATTACCGCTGTCATCACATGCTTTCCTGGGAATGGTATCTGGCGCGGGGCAATACGGCTGAGGCGTATCAGCAGGAACTGGATCGTTACGGCAGCGTTGCGGGCGCTTATTACAATCCGGTCGGAGCCTATTACAGTCCCGCGTGGTATCGCCTGATCATGGGGCTGGAATTTGTGGAAGGACCGCTTTCGTTTCAGATGCCGTGGATGTATTACTCGTGTCTGCTGGATCCGTTCACGTTTCCGGACAATCATGGGAGTCATATTTTCGGATTTTATTCGGCGGCGGACGGGGAAGTGGTGTCCGCCCGGATCTGGGAGGGATACCGCGAAGGGATGGATGATCTGCGGTATCTTTCCACGCTGAAGGCGCTGGCCCGGGAACAGGCCGCGGCCCGGCCGGAGCTGGCGGCGGAGGCGGCGGCTTTCGTGCGCGCCACGCTGGACGCGATGCCGAAGCCGCAGGGATTGCCGAACGGTCCGGCATTGCGCGGGGATCCGCTGGAGTGTCCGTGGACCGGCAAATTGGCGCAGGAATACGATTATCAGCGGCTGCAGCAGATCCGTCGCCGCTGTGCTGAGTACATTGCCAGACTGCAACAGAAAGGTTGAAGAATGATGAACCAACTGAAGATGCATCGTAGTTTCACACTGATCGAACTGCTCGTGGTGATTGCGATTATCGCCATTCTGGCGGGGATTCTGATCCCGGCTCTTTCCAGGGCCCGGGAACGCGGCAAGGCGACGAGCTGCCTGAATCTGCTCAAGCAGCAGGGGTTGGCGTTTGCCATGTACTCCACGGATTATGACGGTTTTCTGATTCCCAATCACACCACCAACGGCCGGTGGAGCACCTTTGCCCGGAAGTATTCCGGTGAAAATACGATGTGGTGTCCGGCCTCACTGCAGAAGAGATATGAGGTGTTGTACACCTACGGTTCCTGGGGGCGGGATTTCTTCAAGAAGTCGTTTGTCAACGATCCGGTCAACCGCGGTGGCTGGGAGCCCGCCGTCGGCAAGCAGCCTTCGGAAATTCTGATTCTGGCCGACAGCAAATATACCGGCAGTGACAAGACCCGCACCAATTATCCCTGCTGGGTGCTCGGGGTCGGCGCCGACAAGCAGTATTACCAGATAGCGCTGCTGCACGGACTCCGGGCGAACCTGCTCTTTCTTGACGGGCACGCCGCGGGACATGAAGAGAGGGAGATCGAAGAGGGTTTTCTGTACAACAGCACGACCAATTTCCGTTATGAGGCGGACATTCTGCGCTGACCTGGAGGCGGCCGGACCAAGATCATGGAAAGAAACAGGAAGGATAAGAGCATGAGAAGATTTTTCACACTCATCGAGTTGCTGGTGGTCGTGGGGATCATCGCGATTCTGGCCGCCCTGTTGCTGCCGGCCTTGTCCAAGGCGGTGGACCGGGGGAACGCCATTGCCTGCGTCAACAACCTGAAGCAGCTGGGACTGGGACACCTGCTCTACGCCGACGCCGAAAACGAATATCTGCCTCAGAACCAGCAGGACAACGGCAGCAATCATCGCTGGGCGTATTATCTGCTGGAGGCGAAGGTGATCACCGAAAATCTGGCCTGGTGTCCCGGGTCGAAACAGACCAAATACGACGGCACGTACATTTACGGAACCTATTATCGCGACTGGTTCAAGCTGCAGTCGCTGGCACGGACACAATCCGGCTGGGAACCGGCACGCGGCCGTCGTCCGAGCGAAATTCTGATGCTGACCGACACCTGTTACATCGGCAGCTATGCGCCGGCGGCGGGATTTCCGGTCTGGCTGGCGGACAAGAAGGGCGGCTCGATGGAGGGGAATATGTTCGTGCTCCTGATGCACAGCAAAATGGCCAATATTCTACATCTGGACGGCCATGTCGCCGCGGCCAACAAACGCCAGTTCTCCTCCGAGTACAAAAACGCGGAAAATGGTTTCGAATACGCATGCCAGGAGTGAAAATGGGCATTGTTTTGCCGCTGCTGTGGTGCTGCGGTCTTCTGAACGCGGGGACGGCGGGAGCGGAATACGCGGAACTCTTCCGATGTGATTTTGAGGAGAGCACCTGCGCCGCAGTCGCCGCCGGCAGTCCGGAACCGCTCCGGGCGGACGGGACATTTACCGCCGGGCGTACCGGGCGGGGGATTCATCTGGCGGACGGGGAGTTCGTGACCTATGCCGCGGCGGGGAATTTCCCGTTGGAGGAAGGGAAACTGGAGTTTGACTTCTGTCCGGACTGGGACGGGAACGAGACCGAAACGCGCTTGTTGTTCACGTTGTTCTTTTCAGACGGCAATTATTTGCAGCTCAATAAGATTGGTAGTGGAGCCCAGCGTGGTCGCCTGGGCGGCGCGTGGGTGTCGCAATACGCGGGGGAAAAGGCTCCCCGGTACTGCTATCTGGCCGATGCCGCAGGGAAACGGGCGGACGTGAGTTCCTGGCGGCGGGGGGAATGGCACCGGATCGAACTGGAATGGACGGCGGGACATTTTGTCCTGTCTCTGGATGGCCGGGAGGTTTTAACCGGGCCGATTGAACGGAAACCGGCCGTGTCGGCGGACGGGCGTTTTACGCTGGGCGACCGGGCGGCAGGCACCTTTGACGGCTTGCGCATCACCGGTCCGGGGCCGGCGGCGGAAACCGGGAAATGGAGTGAAATTCCCTTCTTCCCGAAACCGGCGGCGCCTCCGGGATGGTGCGCGGCGGTCATGGATCCCGATGGAGAACCGGAAGAGCAGCCGCTGGACTGGCGGCGCTCTGTTTCGACGCGGATTCAGGCGCAGCCGGGAACGACGCATCATGCCGCCTGGGTGGTCTCCTCCGGGAAGGCGGCGGGGCCGGTGAAATTACGGACGACCGGCTGGCGTTCCGATGCGGGTGAGACCTTGCCGGCGACCGCGGTTACATTGTGGGAGGTGGTCCGGCAGCCCGAGTGTTTCCGGTACAACCGTCCCCGGACCGGCCGCGAACCGGTGCGGAGCCGGTTTCTGCGTCCGGTGTCCGCCGGGCGCCTGCAAAGCGGCGAGGGCCGTCTTCTGCGGCTGCGTCTGGAGGTTCCTCCGGAACAGCCGCCGGGACGATACCGCGGAGCGGTGGAGATCGCCGGACCCGGCGGTGAATTGCGGCTGCCGGTTGTCCTGGAGGTGGCGGGACCGCCCCTGCCGGAAGCGGAACCGGGGGTGTTCGGCATATATTATTCTTTGTTCCGTACGATCACCCGGCCACGGGCGCTGCAGTGCGAGATCGAGGATCTGCGACGGCATGGGGTGACGCTGCTGGCGGATCCGGATTATTTGCAGATGCTGTTTCCGGAGACGGGCGCGGGCGTCCGGAAGCCCGACACCCGGCGGATTCGCCGGGGACTGGCGGCATTGCGGTCGGCGAGCTTTCGCGGCACGGTGGTGGTGAATTGCGGACTGGGAGAGGTGCTGAAACATTACGCACCGCTGACGCCGGAGGACGGGAATGAGAGTGCCGCCGCGGCGGCGCTGGCCAATCCGGCCTACCGGAGCCTGGCCCGCGAAACCATGGCGGAATTGCAGCGGGTGCGCAGCGATTTTCCGGAATTTCATCTGTGGATCACCACACTGGACGAAGTGTTCAATCAGGATCGGCTGCCGCTGTATTGCGCGGCGGTGACGGCGGCGAAGGAGACACCGGGATTCGCCTACTACGCCACGTTTCATTTTCTGGGGGACCGGTCGGAGGCGATGCGCAAACGACTGTCGCCGCTGGTGGACTACCGGTCGCACCATATGTATTCGTGGGAATGGTATCTGGCCCGGCAGGGCGGCTGGACGGAATATGAACGGGAACTGCAGTCCTGCGGAGCCCGGGCCGGGGTATATTGCAATCCGGTGGGGTTGCATGAAGATGCGCGCCGTTACCGGCTGGCGGCAGGGGTGGCGCTGG
Organism: uncultured Lentisphaeria bacterium; assembly: GCA_949282965.1. Classification (GTDB taxonomy): domain Bacteria; phylum Verrucomicrobiota; class Lentisphaeria; order Victivallales; family Victivallaceae; genus CALXOD01. The sequence goes on along the minus strand of CASDQW010000115.1, from coordinate 16,966 downwards.
CGGCGGGACCGCTGACGTTTTTTGTGCCGTGGACGTATTGTTCGGGAACGGGTGATCTGCGGCGCTGGCCGGAGAATTACGGCAGTCATGTGTTCGGTTTTTACGACGAAGGGGCCGGCCGGATGATTTCGACGCCGCGCTGGGAGGCGTATCGGGAAGGCGTGGACGACTGGCGGCGGCTGGCAGCCCTGAAACGCGCAGGAGGAGCGGCGGCGCAGTACGCGGCTGAACTGCTGGCCCGGGCGGCGGTGCCGTCCGGACTGGAGTCGGGGCCGGACTGGCTTGGAACGGAATGGGAATGTCCGTGGAGCGCCTGGCTGGAACAGCGTTTTTCTCCGGCGGATTTGCAGAAATTACAGAGACTGGCGGAGGCGCCGCCGGTCCGGAACGGAAAATCCAAAATCATGTCTGAAAACGGACCATAAGGAGCAATATGAGCTGGACCATTGAAAATGAACGGCTGCGGGTGACGCTGGCGGACGATGTGGATACTCTGTCCATCCGCGACCTGCGGTATGGAGGGGAATTCCGCGGCGGCCGGCTGCTGGCATTGACCTACGGGGATTTTTACCATTATGAACTGCGGGCGCATACCGCGGTGCGCGTGGAAGCGGATGCCGACGCCATTCGTTTGCATTTCGACCGGATGAACTACTGGGCGCGGTTTGCCGGGCACGGCTACGTCAAACCCGATCCGGGACCGGCACTGGAAATCGACGTGGTCATCCGGCTGGAGGGCGACCGGGTGGTGTTGCGCATCGAACCGCTGCGGAATCTGGACGACGAGCCGGTGGAGTTGACGGTGGGCGCCGGTCTGAACAGCTGGAGCAGCGAGGCGGAAACGAAGCTGCTGATGCCGTTCGGTTACGGGGTGCTGTTTCACTTTCCACGGCACGACGTGCTGCGGCGGGAATTTGAGCCGGGCTGGGGATATTCCGTGCCGGTGTATGGCTTTTACCGGCCGGACGGCGGACTGATGACGTATTTGCGCACGCCGTTTGATTTGAAGACCCGGTTGGATTTCAATCAGGCGCGGGCGAACGAGGCTTCGGTGGTGACGTCGTTCCGGTTTGACCGGCATGCCAATTACGCGCGGGAACTGCACTGGTTCGTGCTGCCGCCGGGCGCGGGATACGTCGGCATGGCCAAGCGTTACCGGGAGGTGGTGCGCGAGGAGGGGCGGCTGGTCACCCTGGCGGAAAAGATTGCCGCCAGTCCGGAGGTGGAAAAACTGGTCGGCACCGTGGTCTGGAAACACCATGTCTACTGCCGTCCCCGCCCGGAAGGTGTGAAGAAGAGTTACAGCCTCTACATGATGCGGCCCGATTTCAATGAGGTCGAGGGCCTGCCCGCGAACTGGACCGCGCAGGAGGTTTTCGATACCGCGCACCGGCAGGGATTTGACCGGGTCTGCGTTTACAACACCGGCTGGCAGCGGCACGGTTTCGACAAAAGCTATCCGACCCGTTTCCCGGTCAATGAGGAGCTGGGCGACGAGGCGGCGTTCACGGCGGCGGCCGAATACGGACGCAGTCTGTCGCCGGGGTACGTCTTTTCGGTGCACGACAATTATTTCGACACCTACCGTGACAGCGTCGATGATTACCGGGAGGACCTGATACGCAACGAAGACGGTTCCGTCCGGCGCGGCGGCATCTGGCGCGGCGGCCGCACCGAACTGATGTGCACCCACCAGAGCCTGAAATACGCCCGGCGCGACCTGCCGCGGATCGCCCGGATGGTCGGGCGCGGCAGCATTTACCTGGACGTGATCGGCAACGCCCGGCCGGAACGCTGCTTCCATCCGGACCATCCGCAGGGTTCGGCCGACGACGTGGCGTCCCGGCGGGAACTCTTCCGGTATGCGAAAGCCGTGATGGGATCGGTGGCCACGGAAGGTGTGCCGAACGATTATTACGCCGACGTCGTGGACATGGGCGCATTTGCGCCGCTGCACGACACCGACCTGCACGCTTCCAGCGAACCGCGGCCGGTTCCGGTGCCGTTCTGGCAGTTGATTTATCATGATTGCGTGCTCAATTATATATCGGAAGGAACCTACGGGTTTTACGGCAGCGAATACCGGTTGTATGTGGCGTTGTTCGGGTTTCTGCCGACGCAGTTCGACGAATTTTCGAAGACGATTTCGTTCGGGCTGCGGGAAAGTTTCCGTGCTGAGATGACGGATCACGAATTTCTGATGCCGCCCCGGGTGACGTGGTCGGCGGAACGGGGGTTCCGGACCGAAACGGTGGCGCGGACGCGCTTTGCGGACGGGACGGTGGTGGTGGCCAATTTTTCGGATGAGGATTGGCACGGAGACGAAGGCGGAGTGCCGGCGCGTGATTTCCGGATTTTCCGAAAGGAGAAAGGGAACGGGAAATGAGCACGCTTTCTTACGGAACCATGACGATTCGCGGGACGGCGATCGAGGCCGCGTCGATCTGGCCGCCGCTGCGCAATGTGCTGGATTTCCGGATTGCGACGGAGCTGGACGAGGACGACGGGCTGTTTATCGGGTACGGGCTGCTGCCGAATCAGCTGCCGTACACCATGCAGGATGTGTACGACGGGCCGGAGACGGAACTGCACTTTCCCAATGCCGTTCTGGAGAACGAATGGCTGCGGGCGGAGTTTCTGCCGACGCTGGGGGGACGGCTGTGGCGACTGTACGACAAGGGCGCGGGACGGGAGCTGCTGCACGTCAATCCGGTGTTCAAGCCCGGGAACTTTGCGATCCGCAACGCCTGGGTGGCCGGCGGCGTGGAGTGGAACTGCGGTCGGCGCGGACATGACGCGAATACGGCGTCTCCGGTATTTCAGGCGGAACTGGCGCTGCCGGACGGAACGCCGGTGCTGCGGCTGTACGACTTCAACCGGGACCGCGCGGTCACGTATCAGATGGATTTTTTCCTGCCGGACGGATCGAAATTCCTCTTCGGCCGGATGCGGATCGTCAATCCCAACGAGCGGACCGTGCCGATGTACTGGTGGAGCAATATCGCCGTGGAAGAACACCCGGGACAGCGGATCGTGGTGCCGGCACACACCTCTTTCGCCAACAGTTACGTCAATGATTCCCACCACGCGCTGTGCAAAGTGCCGCTGCCGTGCCATCAGAATATGGACTGCACCCGGCCGGAGAATTATCGGACCAGCAAGGACCATTTTTTCAACATTCCGGAGGGGGAACGGAAATTCGAGGCGTCGATTTACGCCGACGGATACGGTCTGATTCAATGTTCGACCGACCGGCTGCGCGGCCGCAAGCTGTTCGTCTGGGGCCGGGGGCCCGGCGGCCGGCACTGGCAGCGGCGCCTGACCAGCCCGGAAGGAGCGGACTATCTGGAAATCCAGGCCGGACTCGGCCGGACCCAGATGGAATGTGTTCCCATGCCGCCGCGGACCGCCTGGGAATGGCTGGAGGCTTACGGCGCCATTCAGGTGGCTCCGGAACAGGTGCATGGAGACTGGGACCGGGCGATCGAAACGGTGCGGGAATCTCTGGAAACGGCTTTGCCGCGCCGGCGCCTGGAGGAGATGTTGACCGACACCCGGGAGACGCTGGGCAAGGCGGTGGGGAAACTGCGCGCAAGTGGTTCCGGCTGGGGGGCGCTGGACCGGCAGATGCGGAAAAAGCGACAGCTTCCGCCGCTGCCGGAATACCTGGATTTCGGGGACAGCGCGGCGGACGCGGCCACGGAGGAATTCCGGCGGCTGCTGGCAACCGGCTCCTTCGGAGAACGGGATCCGGAACTGCCGCCCGCGGGTTTCATGGTGCAGGATGAATGGTTCGAACTGTTGAAAACCGCGGCGGCGGGCGTGGATCGCGATCACTATTACACCCATTACCAGCTGGGATTGAATTTTTATCAGCGCGGGGACTTCGAACAGGCGGAAGCCGCGTGGACCCGTTCGCTGGCCCTGTGCGATACCGTCTGGGCACGTCATGCGCTGGCCAATTTGTACCGGGTGACGGGACGTCTGGAAGAGGGGGCCCGCGAGCTGCTGGCCCTGACGGAGCGCCGCCGGGAAGATGTTTCGTTGCTGAAGGAAGCGTTGAAAACCGCTTCGGAGGCGGGGCTGTATCGGGAAATGGCGGCACTGTACGAAAAACTTCCGGAGACGATGCGGCGGGTGGGCATGGTGCGGTTCTTTTACGCGGAGGCGCTGGCGCACACCGGCAAAGCGGCGGAGGCCGAACGGATTCTGCTGGGGCCGCCGGCCCTGTCAGTGCCGGATATCCGGGAAGGAGAAAACTCCCTGTCGGGACTTTATCTTTTCATCATGGAGGCCAGGGCGCGCGCGGAAGGACGGCCATGGGATCCGGAGCAATGTCCGATTCCCGCCGCCGTGGATCTGCGTATGAGCTGACCGGAACGGTACGGCCGGGACAGGACTGCATTCCATTCGGACCATCGGTCCTGAACGGGGCATCCGAATGACCGGAAGGCCGGATCGGGTGCCTTAGAAATATAAGATTGCGAATAGCATTTTTTTCGAATGGAGTTATATTATAATTCCAGACCGGGAACCGGTTTGCGGAAAGGAGAGACGAAAATGAAAAAATGGTTGTTGGCGATCGGATTCGCCGCGCTGGCGTTTTCCGCTCTGGCATTCTGCGTGCCGAACCACGTCATGGGCGGCTGGGCCCACCATTCGGACGCTCCGGTCTGTCATGGCAGTCACTGCCACGGCGGACACGGTGGACATCATTGCCGCTGAGAGTGCGACGAAAGGCGGAGGACGGAAGTTGCATCTTCCGTCCTCTTTGCTTTTTTCGCTGATTGTTTTGAGATAGGGAATATGGATTGTCAGTGTGGGCCTACCCGTGGCCCTTTTTTTCACTTTGTTTTCCAAAATTCTTTCTTCTGAAGTCTCAGGCAGCGGAAAGGTCCAATCCGGAAGAGCACGCTTCAGAACACATCCTGCCTATCTGTCTCCTGTTTGGGTTGTCTGCTGTCCCTCAGTTTCAGCGGTGGTCTGCTTCTTCTGCCGGAGGTGCATGCAGCAGGGGGGCTGCCCCGGCATAATCATACAGATCATTTTTATAATAAAAGTGAGTACCTGCATCTGACATGATCAAAATTATTATAAAAACAGTCCAATACGATATTGGAATAATAATAATTTTTACATACAATTGGGATAAACAAATCTAAATCAGGCGAAGGAGAATGACGCATGAAACTTCACCGGATGTTGCGCGGAATGCTTATGTTGGTGGCAGCAGGCTGGACACCCCTGTCGGCACGAACGGTGTTTGAGGGAGATTTTCGCGAGGGGATACAATCATGGCGGAGTTCAGGCGGCGTCATGCAGGTGACGGATGGAGCCATGAGTTTGACTGCCGATCGGTCATCAAGCGTGATCGCAGAATTTCGGTCTGAGGAAAAACTGGCCGGCGAAACGATCCGTATAACGGCCGATGTTCGTGGTTCCGGAGTGTATTACCTGTATGTGCGGGGGATAAAAAAAATGCCCGGGCAAGGTGTCCGGGTGATTGAAAATATGGAATCACAGGCTTTGACCGCCAGTCAAGCCGGAAAACAGCGAACGGTCCTGTTCGATTTCAGCGCCACCGATTCGGATCAGGAAATTTTCGGTATACGGGTGAAGAGCGGAGGTGCGATTACGCTTCAGGCCTTCAAGGTCGAAATTGTACCGGCACCGGTGAAGATTACGGCACAACCACGTTTTGTCATGCAGGGGCCGGGAGAGAGACCGAAAATCTCATTTCGGACAGAGACCCCCAGTAAGGAGCTTGCGGTCATTGTCACCTGCGCCGACCGCCAGTCCCGGTCCACGACTCTTGCTGCAGCTGACAGGTTGCATTTTCCGCTGCCTCTCAGCCTGGTTGATGGATTGCCACCGGGGATAAATCGGATTACCGCCGCAGTCGGAGGCTCGGCGGCTGAGGCTTATTGCGACGTTGTATCTGCCGGGACTGTTGAAACATTTCAGGCGACGGCAAAGAAGATCAGACTTGCCCGACATCTGAAAATTCTATATATTGGGGACAGTTTGTGGGATTTCGACCGAGGTTGGAATGCCGCCGATCGGGTGGATTACTGGCTGAACCGATTCCATCCCGGGAAAGCCGATTTCCGCAATATCGCAGTAGGGGGCGACACCATCGACAGAGTCGAAAAACGTATGCGCTACCAGACTTATTATCGTGTTGGTGATTACAAGATACTGAACACCTATGTGCCGGACTTGATTTTCATCATGCTCGGTCAGAACGATACCAAGGCTTCTTCGAGCGATGGGTTCCAAAAGCCTTATGTTTCTCCGGAGGAACAGGAACGTTCCTACTGTTCTGTCATCAGCATGTTGCGGGAACGTTTTCCGGAAGCCCGGCTGGTGTTGATTTCACCAAGCAGCTCGGATTTTGCCATCCAGCAGGAGAAAATCCGCACTCGTCTCGCTAAATCAAACGTGCCGGTGACTCGGTTCGGCGATCCCGCACTATTGGAACAGTTCGATGCCGTTTTACGGGAAATTGCTGCTGACCAGCATTGCGATTATCTGGATGTCTACAGTGCCATGAAAAAACGCTCGGACAGAGAAAAACTGTTGCGACCGAATGACGGGGTGCATCTTTCACGGGCGGGATATGATTATCTGGCGCTGTGTATTCTGCAGTACCTTTCCGCCTGGGATGGTTTCATGCCGGATCTTTCATCGACCGCACATGCCGAATGAGTCGCGTCGAACCCTCCCTTCGCTGGGAGGATGCACATATGGGGGCTGTCCCCAATAAAGCAACGTCCTGAGTAGAAAAGAAAGTCACAGGAAAAAACGAAAGGATGTTCGAACATGAACCTTACCATCTTTTCAAAAGCGGTTTTTCAGTCAGGATTTGACTCCCGGTATCTTGGAGGGAACGGTGCGTGCCGACCAATCAAAAATGTTTTTACGCTGATCGAATTGCTGGTTGTAATTGCGATCATCGCCATTCTCGCTGCTATCCTGTTGTCCAGTTTGAATCAGGCTCGCGAACGGGCCAAGGCGATATCCTGTACCGGCAACCTTAAGCAGATCGGACTGGCGCATCTGATGTATGCCGATACCTATGACGGAATTTCCGCCTCTTATTCCATGCGTCCTACCGGTACGATTACTTTGGTAGAATCGTGGATTAACATGCTGTTTCCATTCGTCGGCAAGAACAAGGCGGTGTTTAACTGTCCCGGAATACCGAGCCGTGGAGCCACATTTACCACAAAATTTACAGATAGAAATCCGGGGTACAAAGCTGATTACGGTGCCAACATCACACTCTGTTCCCGCGGAGTGATGGCTCCCAATCCAAGTGGTCAGTTGCAGAGCAGGAAGTATCTTTACTGTTATCGGAAATTCAGTACGATGCCGGGCCCCAGCGCCACCACGATCTTCACCGAGGCCCTTACGGCGAGCAAGGAAAACGCGTCTTTTTCCACATCGACCCAATACTCCTGGAAGTCGGGTCAACTCAGTAATGTGTTTGCGGTTCACGGCGATGGAACAGTACACTGCTTCGCCGACGGCCATGTCGCCCGCAAAAGCATAAATGAGTTATTGCTGCTCGGTGCCCAGTGTGATGCAGGGAAACGGGACGGTATGTTGTTCTGGACCGGTTACGCCGATTGATTGCCCTCGCAATAAGGGAAGGAAACACACATTCATGACCGAATTCTCCATTAACAGTGGCATGGCTTTCGTCGACTGGTTCATCATTGGCGTGTTGATCGTGTTTTTGACCATCATGTTGATGTATTGTCGTAAGTTCATGCGCAGTTCCGCGGATTTTCTGGCTGCCAACCGTTGTGCGGGGCGATACGTATTATGCATTTCGCAGGGCATAGCTGGATTTGCAGTGGTTAACTCGGTGGCGACCTTTGAGATGTTTTACATTGCGGGGTTTTCCTCGACTTGGTGGGCAATGCTGACCGCGCCGCTTATTCTGATCATGTCGCTGGTGGGATGGGTGTTATACCGGTTGCGGGAGACGCGGTGTTTTACGCTGGCACAATTTTTTGAGGTGAGGTATTCCCGACGGTTCCGGGTGTTCGCTGGTATCGTGACGTGGGTTTCCGGGATCTTCAATTATGGAATTTTTCCAGCGGTTTCGGTGAGATTTTTCATGTTTTTCTGCCGGATGCCGGAGCATTATGAACTGTTAGGCATATGTTGGGATGTCTATGCCGTCATGCTGACGGTGGCCATTGGAACCGGACTGATCTTTACGATTACCAGTGGGCAGGTGGGGATCATGGTAACTGATTTCATCCAAGGTGTGCTGTGCAATGTCAGCTTCATTGTTTTCATTCTGTTTATTTTCAAAATCGGTGAGTGGGATGTTTCTGGAGGATATGTCAGCTGGAATCAGATTGCCGAATCGTTGGAAACCGCTCCGGGCAGGTCGCAGGTCAACCCTTTTGAGTGTACGAAGATTCCGGATTTCAACATTTGGTATTTTCTCATCGGGTTGGCGCGCGCAGTATATACCCGCGGAGCCTGGCAGGGGAGTATGGGGTATACTGCTGCCGCTAAAAATCCGCATGAAAGCAAAATGGCCGGGATTCTGGGAACCTGGCGGGGTATGGCCCAAGGATTGATGATCATGTTGTTTCCGCTGGCAGTGATTGTATTCATGCGGCACGGGGATTTTGCACCGCTTGCCCGGACGATCAGAGATACGTTGGCCCAAATCGGAGACACCCAGTTGCGTGCCCAGGGATTGGTTCCCACGGCATTGTCGTTGATCATGCCGACCGGGTTGATGGGACTTTTTGTTGCAGTGATGTTTTCGGCCATGTTGTCCACGGATACGACGTACATGCATAGTTGGGGAGCCATTTTCATTCAGGATGTGGTAATTCCGCTTCGGCGTAAGCCGCTGGAACCTGGACGGCATATTTTGTATTTACGGTTATCAATTGCAGGTGTGGCAGTTTTTGTATGGATTTTCAGTTACTTTTTCCGCCAAACAGATTATGTTTACATGTTTTTTGCGGCGACAGGAGCCATTGTCTGTGGTTCGGGAGCCACCATTATCGGCGGACTCTACTGGAAACGAGGCGGCCTTGCGGCAGCTTGGATTACCTATATTGGTGGCGCGCTGGTGGCGATTACAGGGATTGTGCTTCAGCAGGTCTGGTGTTTTGAAGACGGCAGTGGATTGGCGCGGTATCTGGCTGAGCGTTACCAGTGGGCTTGGGTGCTTGAACATATGCAGAAATTTCCGATTAACGGTCAATGGTTGGCATTTATCGGCATTCTCAGTTGCATCGTACTGTATGTTGGAGTATCTCTGATCGAGCACTATGTTTTCGGACGTCCGGATTTCAACTTGGACCGGATGCTGCATCGTGGAGAATACGACATTGCTGATGAACATCATGTTCGCAGCCATGTCGGGACGTGGGCCGCCAGACTCGGTATTACGCCGGAATTTAGTGTTTCAGACAAAATGATTTATGGCGCGACGATCTTCTGGTCATTGGGATGGCTGGTGGTTTTTCTGTATTTTACGGTGCGGTATTTTGGATTCGGACAGGTGGTGTATGGGGAATGGACCGGTGGGGTAGACACTTCCATGTGGCTGACTTTGTGGCATGTGAAGATTTACGTAACACTGGTGTTGGCTCTATTGACGACTGTGTGGTTGTTGTGCGGTGGCTTGGTGGATTTGAGGCGCCTTTTCCGGGCGCTCAAGGCGGTGAAGATCAATAATCTGGATGACGGAACAGTGCAGGATGGCCACAATGCGGGAGAATAGACAGATGTTTTGTACTGTGGACGACTATGGATTATCCGCGCTGTCTTTTGCGGTAAAGACCGGGAGCGATACCGTAACAGTGTTTGAAGGCAAGCGAAAAGGCGAACCCGCTGCCGTAGCCGCACTGTCGGGCAATCTTTTCCAGTGTCATGTCAGTGGTGACCAGAAGTTTGCGGGCGTGAAACTGGCGCAGAGACCGCAGATAATCGGTGATGGTGATGCCCATCGCTGCACGATAAATACGCCGCAGGTGCGAAGCCGACAAATGCTGCAGTTCAGCGATTTCATCGATGCTGACATTGCGGGAAAAATTCAAAGACAAATATTCGTTGATGGCGTCTACCTGGTTTTTTCGGTGAGGCGGAACGATGGCGAGCGACTCCGGAAGTCCGGTTTCCCGGAGAAGTTCGTTGAGGATTTGCATGATATTCAATGCCGCGCACATGGCATTGAATTTGTCAGCGCGAAATTCTTCGAGGTTGGACGCGGCCAGTCCGTGAAGGTAGGGCAGAACGGATGCGGGTACGCGGAGCGGGTAATCGGCAAAAGCATTCCATGGTTGTTTGGATTTCATTTCGAATGTGGCATAGAACCAGTTGAACGAGTTGTCTGGTGGGAAGAACAGATGCAGTTGATGGGGAGTCAGAAAGATCATGGAATGTACCGGGAAGGGGAAGCGGCGGTTGTTGACGAGAACTGCTCCGTCCCCTTCAAAATTAAACACCAACAGGTAACGGTGATGGGCGAGCGGGCGTGGCCGGACTTTGCCGTCCTGGTTTTTGCGGGTGAACAGCAGAATATTGTCCGGGAGTTCAGCATCGTAACGTTTCTGACCGATGAGATACTGACTGGGCAGATCGTAATTTTGAGCGCTTCGCGCGCAGTCGGTCCAGTTGATGGACATTACTGGAACCTCCCTGAAGAAGATTGAAAAATCCAAGGCAACTATGGTCATTATAACACAAAAAGGACAAAAAACAATGGAACAAAAGCAGTTTCCCTGCAAGTATCTGATCAGCAGACACCGGGAACGACTGGCGGCAATGCGGCCGGGAATTTGGAGAAGATGGACAAGCGGAAGCCGGAAAACCGTGGGCGTGGTTCTGAGAATCATCATGGTGGTTTGTGCGTTGTTACTGGGCGGGGGCGTGTGGGGTGGAGATCAGACAGTGGTGTTGCGAAAACACAATACCATGTTTTTGCTTCCCACTCAGTCGCCGTTGACTGTGACCGTGACCAGTTCCAGATTGAATCACCGGGCGGACCCGTATTCTGGGGGGAGCGAGCTGAGTGTTTTCACTCCCGATGGCCAACATATCGGCGATTTTGATGTTTCCAATGGAGAATCCCGCCGGCTGGGATTGGCACTGCCGACCGATGTCCCGGCTGTTTGCAGTGTGCTCAGCAACGATAATATCACCTCATTGCATGCGCGTACCGTGCCGCAGATTTATCGTGCTACCCTGGAAGATCCGCTGATTACGGTGGGGGGCTACAAGCTTTATTTCTCCGTTCCGAAAGGGACGGCGCGTTTCAAGGTGGTGATACATGCGTCATCTACGATTGAAGGAGCCAAGATCACTGTTCGGGACGGCAACGGTCGGTCGGTTTTTTCCGAAAGCGGCGCGTACAATGTCAGAACCGAGTTGCCGATACAAGTTTCAGATCCCGGCGTCTGGAGTCTTGAAATCTCAGCTCCGGAGATTTCCGGATTGTGCCTGGAGGATGTCAGCCTGGCATTCAGCTCCGAAGTGCCACCGTATCTTGCCACCACACCGGAGGGGCTGATGGCTTTTCTGGAGAAATGCGCAAGATATGCTGTCGCCGCTCCGGACGCCGCTTCCAGCCTGAAGGGCTGCGACCGCAATGTTTTTTTGCCGCAGGGCGGGACGTTTGCTCCTGACTGCAGCATAGATTACTTTGCTCCTAACCGCTCTGGTGCGCCGGCGGAGTGGAGGACTCGGTTGCCGTTTCCCAATCTCATTGATTACGGTCGATATCATGTAAAAAACCGGCGTTATCTGCAGACCATCCGCAATGCGCCACCAGTTTTGCTCCAGGTGGGGAAAGACCTTGCCTACAGTCAGTGCTGGGGACCGATTCTTACCATGGGCGGCGAAAATCAGGCGGGGGGAAAGCCGGATGAAATCCGCAGACTGACACCTGAGGAACTCAAGCGGCGGATTGCCGAGTTGCAGCATATCAATGCGGAACTCCATCAGCGTGGCGCGCGTTATATACTCCCGTACCTTTGTGCGATGACCATCTGCGGTGATCCGATGAAGCGGAGTGGATTCTGGGAATTTTATGATCATGCCAGCGAATATGCGGAATTCGGCTTGAAAATGGATCGCAGTGATCCTTCGGAATGGTTGCAGCGCAACGAGGATGGTACTGCAATGCTGTATTACAAATACGGATATCCGACGCGTTTTTACCCTCGTTATGAAATCAACCACCGTCTGGCCGCGGACTGGCATTCTCCGGGCTGGCGCAGCTGGACGGAGGAGGTTACGCGTATGAGTGCGCGATGTGGATACGATGGAGTTTTCCTCGACAACGGCACTAGTCAGCGCAGTCGTGCGCCGCATGTTCTGGAGAAATTCCGGTCATATCTTCGTAAAAAGATCACGCTGGAACAACTTTCGGCCTGGTTTGGCGTACAGGATTATGAGCAAGTGGTTTTTCCGAAGTCCGTGACCCGGGGAGCGGCGGCATTGCAGCTGATGCATTTTCAGGCTTCCGTTCTGGATGAGATGATTGCGGCAGTCCGCCAGGCGGGGGCGACGGAACGCGCTGACGGGCATTTCCTGGTTTCCATCAATGGCGGTGCGTTCAAATATGACTGGGTGCAGGCGGGGTTAACCAAATGCTGACGTGGTGCTTTACGAATTATCTTTTGCGACTTTCGGTACCTATCCGGGGACTTTTTCCATTCCGTTGCTGGGGAAGGCGCGGAAGCAGTTCTTTCAGGACAGCATGCTTGAATACCGTTTTCTGGAGGGGTTGCGCAGCCGCGCCCGCCCTGTGGTGTTGACGCGTGGAGGTGGCTATCCACGAGTCATTCCCCGTTTGGACATTAATCCCCAGGTGGCGGCATTGGGGCTGGCGGAGGCTGCGGCATTTTCCGGCGGTGGTGGCCTGGCGACGAGGATTCAGGAGGAGGTTTACGGAGAAGCCAACAACCGTTTTCGGAAGATGGTGGAACAGCATCCGGAATATTTCGATGGATGGAAGCCTTATGCCAGAAGTGCACTGTTATTTTTCCCGGAACAGCAATATATCGGAGATTATTCTCACATGTATGATGCCAGAGTTGCGTTGCGGGAATTGACCCGAAACCATGCTTTATTTCAGGTGATTAGTGAAAGGCGGGTTGAACAAGGAGATTTTGAAGGGGTGACTCATCTTATGATTCCCGGGCGGGTGACGTTGACCGATCGGCAGTTTTCGGTATTGGAGGACTTTGTTGAAAACGGTGGGACCATTACACTTTCTGGAAAAATTTCTCTTTTGGCGCCGGTTTCGGATGTGATGGTTCGTCGCGTCGGTGAGTGGAACGCGGTCGGCATTGGCCAAACTATGTCGCGGGGCAAGGGAAAGATTGCCAATGTTGGTTATCCACGCAAGCTTCCGTCGGACCCGGCACTTGAAACCGTTCTGTTGACGTCAGACCGGTCGGAACTGTTGGATCGTGTGGCGGTTAACGCCTATGTTAGTGAGGATGGGGGCTCCTATATGTTGCATCTGGTCAATTATCATGTGCCGCAGGGCCGTGAACCGCAACCGGTATCGGTGATCAGAAATCTTGGTGTGACGGTTCCTGTCGCCTGGGGGAAGGTTGTTCTGGCGGAAGGAATGCTTTATCCGGAATTGTCCGCAATCGGCCGGGGGAAAAATGTGTTGGAGCAGCTGGGCATCTATGCCGTGATGAAATGGAGCGATTCCGGTGGCGCGGCACAATAGGGAGTGAATCCGGGAACAGGTTAACTCGGCCTCGCCTGGATGAGGAAGCAAGCATTTTCGCGGTAGGAAGATGGGAAGAGAATTGGCCGTATCAATACGATGCGGGGGGTATGTTTCAATAATCTGTACCTAATAGAAACAACAAAACGGTTGTCATCATGAAAAAATTACGTCTGGGAATCATTGGGCAGGGACGGAGCGGATTTACAATTCATACTCGGGCATTGGAGTGTGTGAAAGACCATTATGAAATTTCCGCTGTTTGTGACATCGACCGGAAGCGCTGCCGGGACGCGCACGAACGGTTCGGCAGCCGGGTGTATACGGACTTTCACAAAATGCTTGCTCAGGAGAAGCTGGATGTTGTGGTGAACGCGACGCCGAGTCATCTGCATGTGCCGATTACACTGGAAGTGCTGGATTACGATGTGCACGTGTTGTGCGAAAAGCCTCTGGCTTCTTCCATAGTGGATTGTGATCGGCTCATACGTAAGGCAAAGCGGTCTCGCAAGTTGCTGGCGGTGTTTCAGCAGTCGGTGTTCGCTCCGTATTTCAGGAAGGTGCGGGAAGTGGTGGATTCCGGAGTATTGGGGCGCTTGGTGATGATCAAGGTGGCTTTTTCCGGATATGCGCGACGCTGGGACTGGCAGACGGTCCGGGCATATGACGGCGGTAGTCTGCTGAATACCGGACCGCATCCGCTAGGGCAGGTGATGTTACTCTACGGGAGCGGGATGCCGGAAGTCATGGCCTGCATGGATAATGCCAATGCTTCGGGTGATGCTGAGGATCACGTGAAGATGTTGTTGCAGGGGCGGGGGCGCCCGATGGTGGATTTCGAAGTATCCTCCTGCTGTGCTTATCCACTGTATACATATCAGATTTACGGTACCTGTGGCGGTTTATCGGGAGACATGAAGCATATCCGATGGCGTTATTTTGATCCGGTTGCCCAGCCCCGGCATCGATTGGAACGCGCTCCTCTGGCGGGCCGGGGGTTCTGTCGAGAGAATCTGGAATGGCGTGAGGAAGAATGGACAGCGCCGGTGGATGAGACATTCGCAGATATGGGGGCGCTTTTCTACCAGAATCTGTATCAGGCCATTACCCGGGGAGAAGCATTAGCCATGCCACTTCGGGAGGTGCGTCGCCAGATTGCTATTATGGAAGAGGCACTCCGGCAGAATCCCGGTAAATTGCCGCATTTTCGCAGGCGATAGCTTGGAAAGGAGACGCTGGGAGGAGAATTGCGAATGATTAGATGGAGGATGGGATGAGGATGAAAGTTGCTTTTGCCGGCTTTCAGCATGGGCACGCCATGGCGTTGTTTCGGATTGTTTCGGCGATGGCCCCGGAGGTGGAGGTGGTTGGGGCTTTTGAAGGCGATCCCGAGGCGCGGCGTGTTGCCGAAGCCAGAGTGGGGGTGCGTTTTACGCACGATGATTTCGATGCCATGCTGGCAGAGATTGAATGTGATGCAGTACTGATTGGCAGTCGTTTTTCTGATCGTGGTGATATGGTGATCAAAGCGCTGGAGCACGGTCGCCATGTGTTTTCCGATAAACCGTTATGTACCAAACTGGAGGAGTGGCGGCGGATCGTGTCTATCGCGACGATGCGGAGGCTCCGGATAGGCTGCATGCTGGACTTGCGGGAGGCGCGTCCTTTTCGGACGTTGAAGAAAATCGTTGCCTCTGGGGCGCTCGGTGACATTCACGGTATTTATATCGGCGGGCAGCATCCATTGTCGCGGGGAGCCCGTCCGGCGTGGTATTTTGAACAGGGAGTACAGGGGGAACCATCAATGATCTGGCGGTGCATGCCTTTGATCTGATCCCATGGTGCACCGGATTAAACTGGAAACGTCTGATCGCCGCCCGTTGTTGGAATGCGAACGTTCCGGACGTGCCGTATTTTCAGGATTCCGCTCAGTTGATGGCCGAACTCAGCAATGGAGCCGGCCTGCTCGGAGATTTTTCATATTCGTTGCCGGAAAAAGTCGGCCCTGGAAGTGAACACTATTGGCGGACAACATTGTTTGGAGAAAAGGGGCTTGCCGAAACTTTCTTTCGCGCTGACGGTGTGAAACTGCTGTTCAGCGGTACAGCGGCACCGGAGTTCTGGGCGTTGGAACCGCCTCAACCACCTGGTGAGTCGTTTCGCATGTTCATGGCTGATGTTGCCGGAACTCCGGGGAAACTTGACACCAGCTGGGTACTTGAAACAGCCCGGTTGGCCCTGACGGTACAACAATGCGCCGATGAAGGCCACACCGGTATCCCCCTGATGGGATAGTGGAAAAAGTTCCAGGAAGGTGTTGCACGCTGACCCGGGAGATGCGATGTCTTTTCAGATGAACAGCGTGTTGTTGCTCTCTTTCGCCATGGCGACGAAGCTGGCTACGCCGGCGACTTCATCAACTTCGATGAGTTCTTCGCGGGTGATGCCCATGAGGTTCATCGCCATTTCACAGGCGACGAAACGGACACCGAGTGCGCGGGCCTGCTTCAGCAGTTCCGGAAGAGAGGTAACGTTTTGACGCTGCATGAGATCTTTCAGCATGGCGGTACCGAGTCCGGCCATATGCATTTTGGAAAGCGCCAGTCGGTTGGCTCCTTTCGGCAGCATCCAGCCGAAGAGCCGGGAGAGGCCGGTTTTCGCCACCGGCGGCGCCGGATCCCGCCGCAGAACGGAAAGTCCCCAGAAGGTGAAGAAGATTCCCACCCGCGCCCCGGAGGCCGCCATGCCGCAGGCAATGATCAAGGCCGCCATCGCCTTGTCGAGGTCGTTGCTGAACAGCACGATTGCGGCCTGATGCCCGCCGTTCGGCAGCGATGCGGAAACGTTCACGGCCGCGCCGCCTTTGCGCAGCAGCGCTTCAAGGTGGTCGGCGGTCTGTTCCAGCGAAACCAGTTCATGACCGCCGGTTCGAATCCAGGCCTCCAGATCGGGCGCGAAGGAAGAGGCGGCGAGCAGTCGGAGCGTGGCGCCGGAGGGCAGCTGATCCATCTCGTTTTTCAATCGCACGATGGGGCCGGGACAGGCGAGCGCCCGGACGTCCAGTACGGCGGCGGCGGATGGCGCCGGTGCGGCGGGGGCGGTCGCGGTTACGGGGGAAGGCGCAGACGAAGCCGGACGGCGCGGAGCCGGAGCGGGGATTTCGGAATGCAGGTATTTCCAGGTGAGGTAGCCCCCGGAAAGGTTCCGGACGCGGAAGCCGTTCTGCTTCAGAAT
>CASDQW010000114.1 GCA_949282965.1 uncultured Lentisphaeria bacterium | reverse complement strand
CCGAATATTCCGGTTTCCATGCGCTGAAGTTCGGGTTGCATGATGTCGGATCGCGGTGTATTTTTTCGGAGACAGAGTTGAAGACGAGAAAGGAACGAATTGAACATGGTTCGAAAAATTCTGCTCGGGCTGGCGGGTGCTGCGGCGATTTCCGCCGGTGCGGAATGTCTGTACTCCGATTCATGTGACCGCGATTCCGGCGACTGGTACGTCGAGGGGGGCCGTTCCGTGGCGATCCGGGACGGGCGGCTGCATGTCGACGCCGACCCCGAGGAGTTCGTCAAGGGCGGACTCAACGGCGGCGTCTGCACCGTCTGGAACCGGACCCGGATCGACGGCGACGTGCGCGTTGATTTCGACGTGTGCGTCGAGAGTTCGGTGACCGGCACCAACAACATCAATTTCTTTTTGTTTTATTCCATGCCGGACGGCAGTTCGCCGGAGGCTACCACACAGACGCGGAAATATGCCGATTACGCGGATTATCATCCTCTGAACGGTTATATTTTCACTTTTCTGAACGCCAGTGAGAACAAGAAGAACGCCCGGATCCGCATCCGGCGCTGTCCCGGTTTCCGGCTGCTGCGCGAAACCTACGCCGCCGAGAATCGGGCAGACACGGTGTATCACATCACGCTGATCCGTCAGAACGGCGTGCTGCGCTTTATTCTGGACGGCAGGGAACTGCTGTCGGTCAAGGACGAACAGCCGCTGGAGGGCGGCTGGTTCGGTTTCCGTACTTTCCGCACCAGATTGTGGTTCGACAATCTGAAGATCACCCGTCCGGACACGGACGGAGCCGCGGAAACACCGCTCCGGCCTTCCCGGAGCGGCGAGGCGCAAACCGGCGCGCCGCAGGAAAAGAAAAACGCCGGCGAATAACAGTTGGCGGCCGGGAAGTCAGGACCCGCAACCGGAGGGAGGGGATTCCGCCGGGGGACCAAACTTTTCCGCTGCCGATGAGGGGTGTTTTCGACCGTGGGACGCAATCCGATACCGACTACCAGGCTTCTGGATTATATAGAATCACGTATTCTGGCTGGGGAATACTCGCCGGGGGAAGTTTTGCCTTCCGTGCGACGGTTTGCCGCGAAATTCAAGCTGAGCTACGGAACCACCTACCGCGCGTTTGAGCGGTTGTGTGAAAACGGCGTGCTGGAGCAGAAACCCAATCACGGCTTTTTTGTCCGCCGCAGTCCGTTGCGGCGCACTGACGGCAGCAAGCGGATCTTCGTCTTTATGGAGGCGACGGCCAATCCGTCGAGCGGGGGCATGATGTATCATGCGCTGCTCGGGGCCCGGGATGTCGGCGAGCCGGCAGGATTTGAATTGTCGGTGGTGGACCGGCATTGCGGATTCGGCTCAACGGATTTTTTCCGGGAAGCCAGCCGTCAATGCGACGGAATGCTGCTGCTGAGCGCCTACGACTGGTATCTGGCGGATTTCGAATCCGCCTGCCCGGCGGTGGGAATGCTGATGCTTAATTCCTACGGGGGGAGACTGTCGACGGTAAATGCCGATTTGTATGATACGGCGAAGAAGGCGGTGGATTATTTTCTTAACTGCGGAGTGAACCGGGTGGTGCTTTTTTCCAGTCCCAAGCCGATTTACCGGCAGCGGGGCCGGTTGTTCTTTCAGACCTGGAACGATCTGGGGGGACGGGCGGAATTTGTGGATGTGATTTCGCCGGCCAATTACGATTTTCAACCGGGATGCGGCTACTTTTTTACCTCGGATGACTGGTTCAACTATGCCTCCTGCGCGTATTGTGAACGGACCGGGCGGCGGTTGGAACAGGACTTTTCGGTGCTGGCCGCGGACGGCAAGCATCAGATCAATCCGGATTATCCGGTATTTCCCACCGTCACGTTCGACTGGCGTGAGCTGGGGCGGCTGGCGATGGAGGAATTGCTGCGGCGCATCCATTGCCCCGAATCCCGGGCCCGGAATCTTTCCATTTGCGGCAGTCTGGTCAATTGCGGGAGTGCGGTCACGGCGAATGTCTGTTGAAGGACCGTTGCTGGGAAAAAAACGCTTCCGACTGGAATTTTCACACTTCCGGCATTATATTATCTCCCGGACATGATGGAGCAACTGAACTGGGTTGCTTCCGTAGCAAAAGGGGGAGTATCATGGAGAAGAAAGTGAAAAATCAGAACACCAGAGGCGCTGCCGGAGCAACACCGGTGCGCAGACGGGTGGAATTCACCATCGATGCCGGTGTGGGTAAGAGCGTTTCGGTCGCCGGTTCCTTCAATGACTGGGACCCCGAGGCCAAGCCGCTGGTGGACCGCAAGGGTGACGGAGTTTATCGTGGCTGCCTGATGCTGCCGCCGGGTGAGTACGAGTACAAATTCGTGGTGGATGGCGACTGGCGCATTGACGAAGCAAATCCCTGCTTCGCCTCCAATGACCTTGGAACGCTGAACAGCGTGTTGAAGGTGGAGGCGAAATGATCCGGTCCCGGAATATGAATTCCCCCGGAAAAAGGCCGGATGACGGTATCCGGCACATGTGGAACGCTGCGGGCGTTTGAAGATGCGCAGACGGCGCCATCGTCGAGATTTCGGCGTGGCGCCGTTTTTTTATGACAGAGACAGTTTTTGCAACCCGTGAGATCAGTATGAGTGTCAAATTATTCAATGTGGCTCCGCGCATTCCCGCCGAGCTGAAGTTTCTGGAGCGACTTTCCTATAACATGTGGTGGTGCTGGCATCCGCTCGCCATTGAGCTGTTTGTCCGGATCAATCCGAATTTGTGGCGGGAGGTGGAAGGCAACAGCCGCCGTTTCCTGATGCAGGTACCGCAGAACCGGTTGGAGGAACTGGCGCGGGATTCGGCTTATTTGCGGCAATTGCGGACCGTTCAGGCGGAGTTCGAACGGTGCATGCCGGAAAAAGATAATTTTGCGGATCGGCGGATCGCCTATTTTTCGATGGAATTCGGCATACACGAAAGCGTGCGGATTTTCTCCGGCGGTCTCGGTGTCCTTTCCGGTGACCATCTGAAGGCGGCATCGGATATGAGACTGCCGCTGGTCGCGGTCGGACTGCTTTACCGGCAGGGTTATTTCCGGCAGATGCTGGACCGCAACGGCTGGCAGATCGAGCGCTATCCCGAAAACGAAATCCATAATATGCCTCTGGTGCGCGCCCGGGACGCTCAGGGCCGGAGCGTGACCATCAGCATCAAGTTGATCGACCGGGAACTTTTCGCTGCGATCTGGATTCTCTGGGTGGGGAACATCCCCCTGGTGCTGCTGGATACGGAAATTCCCCAGAACCCGCCTGAACTGCGCGAAGTGACCTGGCGGTTATACGGCGGCGACCGCCGCATGCGACTGCATCAGGAACTGCTGCTCGGAATCGGCGGCTATAAGGCCCTGGTCGCGCTCGGGTGCACCCCGGCGGTCTGCCATATGAATGAAGGACACGCGGCATTCATGTCGCTGGCGCGCCTGGAAGAACTCGTGCAGAAGGGGCTCGATCCGGAGACCGCACTGGAAGTGGTATGGCGTACCAACGTATTTACCACTCATACTCCGGTGCCGGCGGGGAATGAAGTGTTCGATATTTCGCTGGTCCGTCCTTATCTGGAAGTTTACGCCCGGGATGTGAAAATGGACGTGGATCGGATCATTCGCTGGGGGGTGCCGATCAGCGAACGCGACCACAGCACCGAAATGTCCATGACCGTGCTCGGGCTGCGCATGGCCAACTACAGCAACGGCGTCAGCCGCCTGCACGGAGAGGTGGCCCGGGAAATGTGGAAAATGCTCTGGCCGCAGCGGTCCGTTGCGGAAATTCCGATCGGACATATTACGAACGGGGTGCACATTCCCTCCTGGATTTCGCCCCGGATCCGGGTGATTTTCGATCGCTATCTGAGCGCCCGCTGGCTGCAGAATCCGGATCCGGCGCAGCTCTGTCAGGCGGTGTTCAACATTCCCGACGAAGAACTGTGGATGGCACATGAATTGTGTCGTCAGTCGATGATCCGCAAAGCCCGTCATGTGGTGCAGCACAGTTCCGCATTTGCCGCCGACATCGGACAGGGGAGCATGAACGGTAAGACCTTGCTGGATCCCGACGTGCTGACCATCGGTTTTGCGCGGCGGTTCGCCACCTACAAGCGCGGCACGCTGCTGCTGCGTTATCCCGACCGGCTGGTGGCGCTGCTGAAAAACAAACAGCATCCGGTTCAGTTCGTCTTTTCGGGGAAGGCGCATCCGGCCGACGAGGGGGGCAAGCGGCTGATTCAGGAACTGGTTCAGTTTGCCCGGCAGCACGGGGTGCAGGACCGTCTGGTGTTTCTGGAGGATTACGACATTGCGCTGGCGCGCTCGCTGGTGCAGGGGGTGGACGTCTGGCTCAATACGCCGCGCCGCCCGCAGGAGGCCAGCGGTACGTCCGGGATGAAGGCGGCGATCAACGGTGTGATCACCTGCAGCATTCTCGACGGTTGGTGGGCTGAGGCTTACACGCCGGAATGCGGCTGGGCCATTCCCAGTAATGAAAATTATACCGATACCGAGGATGTCGATAATTACGAAGCACAGGCGCTCTTCGACTTGCTGGAAAATGAAGTGATTCCCTGCTTCTATGAACGGGGCGGCGGCGATCTGCCGCAGCGCTGGATCCGGCGGATGAAGGAGTCGATCGTCATGGCGCTCGGTCATTTTTCCAGCGCCCGGATGGTTCGGGAATATGAGGAAAAATATTACCGTCCGGCTCGCGACGACTACCAGCGGCTGCTGGCGAACGACGCTGCGGAAGCCAAGGCGCTGGTGGAACGCAAGTGGCGTCTGGTGAATAACTTCGGTAAACTTTATGTGGAACGGCCGGAAGTGTCGATGGTGTTGGACGACGTCCATGTGGGCGACCGGTTCCGGATTTCCGTCAAGGCCGGGCTGGGAGAACTGCGCCCGGAAGAAGTCGAGGTGGAAACCTATTACGGGCAGGTCAACATTCATAACGAAATCGTTCGCGGCAAGGCGGAGCCGATGCAGCTGGCGGAAGATCTCGGCAACGGAAATTACCGGTATGAATGCGAACTGGCCTGCAACGCCGCCGGCCGTTTCGGCCTGACGGCCCGGATTACACCGAGCGGCCATGAATGGGACAACAGCGTACCCGGGTTCATGTGCTGGCCGAAGGATTGAGGTGCAACCGCAGACGGGAGCACGCCGCCGGCCGTAATCGGCCCGGCGGCGAGTGCCCGGCGGCGCGGAAAGGAGATGTCGAATGGGAAAATCGTCCAGGAAAAAACCGCGCATTCTGATTGTTACGCCGGAGATCACCTACCTGCCGGAGGGGATGGGCAATATGGCCAACGCCCTCAAAGCCAAGGCGGGGGGGCTGGCCGACGTGTCGGCGTCGCTGGTGGCGGCGTTGTTCCGTCAGGGCGCGGATGTGCATGTGGCGTTGCCGCACTACCGACGCATGTTTCACGTGGATGTCGGGAAATTGATCAGCAATGAGCTGCGGGTGTACCTCAGCAACCTGTCCACCGGGCGGGTGCATCTGGCGGAAGACCGGATTTTCTATTATCGGGATTCGGTCTACGGCAGTTATGCGGATGACAGCTTTCTGTCGGCGATGGCGTTTCAGCGGGAGGTGCTGAACAACATCATTCCGCACGTGCGCCCGGATTTGATTCACTGCAATGACTGGATGACGGGGCTGATTCCGGCGATGGCACGTCGGATGGAGATTCCCTGTCTGTTTACCGTGCATAACATTCATACGCAGAAAAGCACGCTGGACCGGATTGAAGACCGCGGGATTGATGCGGCGGAATTCTGGAATTATCTGTATTACGAGCGGATGCCCTATAATTATGAGGAAAGCCGTTCCACCAATCCGGTGGACTTTCTGACCAGCGGGATCTTCGCGGCGCATTTCATCAATACGGTAAGTCCGACGTTTCTGCGGGAGATCGTGGATGGGCAACACGATTTCATTCCGGATCAGATTCACCGGGAAATCGCGGCCAAGGCCCATGCCGGATGTGCCTGCGGCATCCTGAATGCACCGGATGAATCGCTGGATCCGGAGCGGGATCCCTACCTGACTCACCGCTATACGCCGGAAACCGTGTTGGAAGGCAAGGCGGCGAACAAGGCGTTGCTGCAGCAGCGGCTGGGGCTGGAAGAGCGTCCGGACGCGCCGATTTTCTTCTGGCCGTCGCGTCTGGATCCCTTGCAGAAGGGATGCCAGCTGCTGGCGGAAATTCTCTTTGACGTGGTCAGCAAGTATTATTCCCGGCATCTGCAGATTGCCATTGTGGCGAACGGCAGTTATCAATCGGTATTTCAGCAGATTGCGGCATTTCATGATTTGCGCGGCCGGGTGGTGGTGCGGGATTTTGACGAGGAGTTGTCGCATCTGGGATTTGCGGGGTCGGACTTTGTGCTGGTGCCGTCGCGATTTGAGCCGTGCGGGTTGCCGCAGATGAACGGGCAGTATTACGGGACGTTGCCGGTGGTGCACGATACCGGCGGGCTGCACGACACGGTGGAGCCGTTGAACCTGGCGGCGGAGACCGGCAATGGATTCCGGTTTGAAACGTATGATTCCGGGGGGCTGTTCTGGGCGATGGACGAAGCCATGCGGTTTTACGATCTGCCGGTAGAGGCCAAACTGCCGGTTTTGCAGCGGGTGATGCGCCAGGCACGGGAACGGTTCAATCACGACGTGACGGCGCAGGCATATATCCGAATTTACGAATCAATGCTGGATCGGCCGCTGCTGCCGTGAGGAATGGCATGAAATTTCCGGTGCGCGACAATCGACCACAGATCTTCGGACGAGATCCCTATCTGGCGCCTTATGCCGGAGAACTGGAACGCCGGCGGCTGGCCGTGGCCGCCGCCCGGCGGCGATTGCTGCGCGGAGGACCGGAAACACTGGCGGAATTCGCTTCCGGGCACGAGTATTATGGATTGCATTTCCGGGAGGGGGAGTGGGTGTTCCGGGAATGGGCCCCGCATGCCAGCGCGATGACGCTGATCGGAGAAATGTCCGGGTGGCGGGCATTGCCGGATTTTGCGCTGCGCCGTCTGAACGAACGGGGGGACTGGGAGATTCGGCTGGGAGGGGAACGGCTGTGGCACGGCATGCATTACCGGTTGCTGGTGGAGTGGCCGGGGGGCAGGGGGGAACGGCTGCCGAGTTATGCGCGTTATGTGGTGCAGGACGAGCGGAGCGGGATCTTTTCCGCCCGGGTCTGGCGGCCGGAACAGCCGTATCGGTTCCGGCATGAGATTCCGGCCGTGTTTCCGGCGCCGCTGATTTACGAATCCCATGTCGGCATGGCTCAGGAACGGGCCGGGGTCGGCACGTTCCGCGAATACCGGGAGAAAGTGCTTCCCCGCATTGTCCGGTCCGGTTACAATACGATCCAGTTGATGGCGATCATGGGGCACCCGTATTACGGATCGTTCGGGTATCATGTGGCCAATTTTTTTTCCATTGCGGGACGCTTCGGGACGCCGGACGACTTCCGGGAGCTGGTGGATGCGGCGCATGGGCTGGGGTTGCGGGTGATCATGGATCTGGTGCATTCGCACGCGGTACGCAACGAGGTCGAAGGTCTGGGGCGGTTTGACGGGGCGCGCGACACCTATTTTCACGCCGGAGAGCGGGGGGAACACCGGGCATGGGATTCGCTGTGTTTCAATTACGGCAAGACGGAGGTTCTGCACTTTCTGCTGTCCAACTGCCGCTTCTGGCTGGATGAATACCAGGTGGACGGTTACCGGTTCGACGGGGTGACCAGTATGCTGTACCGGCACCACGGGCTGGGCCGGGCATTTTCCGGGTATGCCGATTATTTCGGAAACGAGGTGGACGAGGAGGCGCTGACATATCTGACGCTGGCCAACGAGGTGATTCACACGGTACGGACCGATGCCACGACCGTGGCGGAGGATGTCAGCGGAATGCCCGGACTGGCGGCGCCGATCCAGGAAGGCGGCGCCGGTTTCGACTACCGCATGGCGATGGGGGTGACCGACATGTGGTTCAAGCTGTTCGACCTGCCGGATGAGACGTGGAACATGGGCTACATGTACCACGAATTGACCAATCGGCGGCCGGACGAGCGGACGGTCAGCTATGTGGAATGCCACGATCAGGCCATTGTGGGAGGACAGACGGCGATTTTCCGTCTGGCGGGCGCGGCGATGTATGATGCGATGCGCCGTGATTCCGGGAACAGCCGGGTGGATCGGGCGGTGGCGCTTCATAAGATGGCGCGTCTGGCGACCGCGGCGGCGGCGGGACACGGGTATTTGAATTTCATGGGAAATGAATTCGGACATCCGGAATGGATTGATTTTCCACGGGAAGGGAACGGCTGGTCGTATGCCTATGCCCGGCGGCAATGGTCGCTGGCGGAGGATGAGACGCTGCGTTACGGACAGCTGGGAGCGTTCGACCGGGCGATGCTGGCGCTGATTCGGGAACGGGAAAATTTTTATGATTGCGCGCCGCAGCTGATGCGGTGTGATGAGGGGTGCAAGATTCTGGTTTTTGAGCGTGCGGGGTATTTTTTTATTTTTAATTTTCATCCGACGAATTCGGCGGTGGATTATGCGCTGGAGTTTCCGCCGGGCAGTTACCGGATTGTTTTGAGCAGTGATGCGGTCGCTTTCGGCGGCTTTGACCGGATTGATTGCATCATGACGTATGAAACCGCCGCAGTGCCGGACGGAGACGGGAGATCCCATCAGGCGTTGCGACTGTATCTGCCGTGCCGGACCGCGCTGGTTTTGCGGAAGGCGAGAGCGCAACAGGAGGTTGGGGGCGATGAGTGAGACGATTCACTACGAATTGAAACGGGAAGTGCCGGTGACGGCGGTGGCGGATGTGGTGGTTTGCGGTGCCGGGCCGGGAGGATTTACCGCGGCGGTGACGGCGGCGCGCAACGGGGCGGACGTGGTTTTGATTGAGCGTTACGGTTTTCCCGGCGGGATGGCCGCGGTGGGGGAAGTGTCGCCGTTCATGTGCAGCCATTCGCACGGATTGCCGCTGGACCGGCCGCTTTACGGCGAATGGATCGATGCCATGCGGCGGTATCTGCCGGGCAAAGTGGCGCCGCACGCCGAGAACCGCGTGGAGAACGATGAGGAACGGAGAATTTCCAAGAACCTGGCCATGCTGGCGGTGGAGGATCTCTGTCTGGCTGCCGGGGTACGTCTGTTGTATCATCATACGCTGTTTGACGTCCGGCGTACGGGGGAACGGATTACCGAGGTGATTCTCGCCGGCAAGGACGGGTTGAGCGCGGTACGTGGCAAGGTGTTTGTGGATGGCACCGGTGACGGGGATCTGGCGGCGCTGGCGGGCGTGCCGTTTGAGTATGGGGATGCAGAGGGCAACTGCCAGCCGATGACGTTGTGTTTCAAATTGAGCGGGGTGGATCGGGCCCGGATGCCGTCGCGGGCGGAGGTAAATGCCCTGTATGACCGGGCAAAGGCTGCCGGCAAGATCCGGTGCCTGCGGGAAAACGTGTTGATGTTTGAGGATCTGGAGCCGGATGTGATGCATTTCAACACCACGCGGGTGGTGCTGAAGAGTGCGCTGAGTGCGCGGGAGCTGTCCGAGGCGGAAATCGACGCGCGGCGGCAGCTGCGGGAGTATCTGGCGTTTCTGCGGGAATACGTGCCGGGATTCGAACGGGCCGCGGTGCATTCGATCGCGCACCACATCGGGGTGCGGGAATCACGCCGGATCCGGGGGCGGCGCTATTTGACGGTGGCGGCGTTTGAACGGGCGGAGAAATTTCCGGATGCGATCGCCCGGGTGAGTTATGACGTGGATATTCACAATCCGAAGGGCACCGGGACGGTGATCCGGCGGCTGCCTCCGGACGACTGGTATGAAATTCCCTATGGCTGCATTGTGGCGGAAGGATGTGATAATCTGCTGATCGGGAGTCGCTGCATTTCCGTGGATCATGCGCTGCACAGTTCCATGCGGGTGATGCCGCCGGTCTGTTCGATCGGGCAGGCGGCGGGAATGGCTGCGGCGATGGCGCTGGCGTCGGGAACGACGCCGGCGGCGCTGGACGGCGTGGCGGTACGGGAGAGACTGCGCGCGTTCGGCGCGTATTTGTAAACACGGTGCGTTCCGGCGTTCGCCGGGGGCGCGCAAGGAGCGGCGCCGGGAAGTTGCGGGCGTGAAGGTTCAGGGAGCAAAGAGACGGGGTGGATTGGTTTTACGCGATACTGCTGGCTTTGCTGGAGATGACGTTTGTATTCGTCGGGCTCGGCTTGCTGCACAGCCAGCGCAAGGTGATCGGTGCGGCGTCGTTCTATCTGTCGCTGGGGTTGCTGTTTTTGTTTGCCCAGCTGGTGTGTGCGGCTGATTTCCGGGCGGTGCTGGTGGGGACGCTGGATTTTCAGATCGGACCGACCGTTCTGTTTCTGCCGTATCTGGCGGCGCTGCTGCTGGTGTATATTACGGAAGGGACGCTGGCGGCACAGCGGCTGATCATCGGGTCGCTGGTGCTTTTCGGGCTGTATTTGTATCTGGGGGAAATCACCCGGTTGCAATGTTCCTGGACCGGTTATTCGATTTCTTCCGGATTGTCGGCGGAGGCGCTGGATTTTCTGCTGAGCGAAAGCCGTCGGTCGATGGTGGCGCTGGTGCTGGCGCATCTGCTGGATTTGTTCATGTTGCCGATTATTTTCACGCGGTTGAAGACGGCGCACTGCCGGTTGTTTTTCTGCGTGCTGGGGGCGCTGGCCTTCACCCAGATTGCGGATTCGCTGCTGTACGTGACGGTGTTGTACTGGGATCGGCCGAATCAGTTCGAATTTCTGACCGGCGCCTTCATCGCCCGGTCGACCGCGACATTGTGGTTGAGCATCTTGCTGACGATTTATTTGAGAAAGATCGAAAGCGAAGCCGAACCGCACGGGCGCAGCACCTTGGACATCGTGTGTGCCTTTTTCGGAGGATACGGCCGGTCGAAACTGCTTGAAGAGAGCCTGCGGGAATGGGAAGGGCGTTATCAGCAGGTGTTGCGCAATGCCAGCGAACTGATCGTGTTGCTCAATCCCGAGGGCCGGGTGCTGGATGCAAATCTGGCGGCGGCCCGGATTCTGCATATGGAGTCTCCGTCGGAGATGATCGGGATGAAGTTTTTCCAATGGATGCGCAATCCGGACGGGACGTTGTTTAGGCCGGCGCTCTCCGGGGACGGGGAGCATCTGTCGCCGGAGAAAGGCGTGTCGCGATTTCAGGTGCTGCTGGGAGGGCCGCGGCCGGAACGGGAACGGTTGATTTCCTGTTCGCTGTCGTTGCAACGGCTGAAGGCGCGTCCGGTCCTGGTGCTGATCGGGCGCGACGTGACGGAAGAGGCACGGCTGGAGCAAGAGCGCCAGCGCCTGAGCGAACAGCTGGCGCATGCGCAGCGGATTGAATCGCTGGGGCAGCTGGCAGGAGGGATCGCACACGACTTCAACAATCATATCCACGCCATTCTCGGGCATGTGGACGTGATCAATTACATGCATACGCCGGACGATCCCGAAGTGACGCGGCACCTGGGTAAAATTGCGGAAATCGCCGAGCAGTCGGGACGGCTTACCGGCCAGTTGCTGGGGTTTGCCCGCAAGGGAAAATACCAGATAACCGATCTGGATCTGCGGGAACTGGCCGAAACCAGCATCGGGATGATGCTGCCCAAAAGCCAGACTGGCCTGGACATCGAATTTCAGCCTCCGGCGACGCCGATGATCGTGCGCGGGGACAAGATACAGCTGCAGCAGGTGCTGTTGAATCTGATGCTCAATGCGCGCGACGCCACTGAGCGGAATGACGGGCGCCGACTGTTGGAGCTGATACTGTGCGAGGCGACCGATTGTGGTGCAAAGATCGAGCCGCCTCCGGAGATGCGCAAGAATTTTCAGCTGCGTGATTTCTATTGCGTCATCGTGCGGGATAACGGGCACGGAATGGACGCGGATACGTTGCGAAAAGTTTTTGAACCGTTTTTCACCACCAAGCCGGTGGGGCAGGGGACGGGCATGGGGTTGGCGATGGTGTACGGGACCGTGACCAGTCATCACGGCTGGGTGCAGGTATCCAGCCGCCCGGGCGAAGGGACGGCTTTCTACGTGTTTCTGCCGAAAGCGGCGGCGGAAGGCGGGACGCAGGCGTAAAAAAACGTTCAGGATTTTGTGCCGTCGGAGCGATAGCGGCCCGGTGAGATGCCTTTTTTGCGTTTGAACAAGGCGGCGAAGTGGTATTCTCCGGCGAATCCCAAGTCATCGGCAATTTCCTTGAGGCCGCGATTGGAGTGTCGCAGCAGCTGCATGGCCACCTCCAGTTTGCGATTGAGCAGATATTGACGCGGAGTACTGCCGAAATCGTTTCGAAAAATCCGAATGGCCTGGGCCGGCGAACGACGGATGGCCCGTCCCAGTTCCGCCGCCGTCGGCGCGGGTGAATGCAGGTGCTGCTCCAGAATTTCCCGCATGGCCAGTCCTGCCGGAGTATGGCCGGACTGGGTCTGTTCCGCCAGCTGGACGGCGGCAGCGGCGGTGATTTCCGCGAGCAGGCGGGGCATGATCCGGGTATGGGCGTCATTCGGGTGGCGGTGCAGCTCTCGGAGACCTTCCCAGAAAAGCTCCGGTCTCCGGAAGTGGCGCACCAGGGTTCTCCGCCGCAGCTGGTACAGATCGAACAATGCATCGGCCAGCGGGCCACAGACGTTGAACCAGTATTTGACCCACGGATTTTCCGCATCGGAGTGGTAATGATTTTCCGTATAGGAAGGGATCAGGTAGAGGTCGCCGGTTTCCGGCCGGGTGATCGTGCCGTCGATTTCCACGACGCCGCGTCCGGAGGCGACGTATTCGAGCACACAGGTGGGGGCATTTCGGCGGCTGATTCGATAGCTGCCGTCACAGTAACTGATCCCGGCCAATTCCAGTTGCAGGGGAAAGTCGGACGGAGGGGGTGGGGGAATAAAAAAATCTTCCTGCATGTTCGTTTTGTATATTTTTTTTCAGGTTTCATCATTCAAAAAGCAACAATATTCCTTTATAATATATAAAAGTTTTGTTTCAGTTCAAACGAAAGATGCGGAAACTCTATTGAGGGCAACGGGGCCGGTGCGGCATCGGTTCCCGCACGTCCGGAATCGCAAGGAGAATTCGACGATGATGGAAAAGCAGTTTCGTCCCCCCGCCGTGCCGTTGTTGACGGTCGATCCCTATTTCAGCGTCTGGTCCATGGCGGATCGGCTGTTTGACAACGATCCCTGCCACTGGAGCGGCGTGCCCAATGCGTTGAATCTGATGCTGCGCATCGACGGCGTCCCGTGGCGCGTGATGGGATTGCTGAAGCCGCAGCTGCGAAACAGCCGCAATTGCAATACACAGCAGCCGATGGGGATGGAGCAGCGGGCACTGGAAGTGCGCCCGTTGACGACGCATTATGAATTCTGCGCCGGGGGAGTGCGGCTGGCGCTGGATTTCCGGACTCCTTTTCTGCCGGACGACCGGCAGGCGATGATGCGTCCGGTTTCCTACGTCGAGTGGTCGGTGGCGGCCGAGGACGGGCGGAAACATCGGGTGGAATTGTATTTTGACGTATCGGCGGAGCTGTGCGTCAACGACGGGACCGAGGCAGTGGACGGCCGGCGTGAGACCATCGGTGGACGATCGGCGCTCTCCTTCGGCAACCGGGAACAGCGACCCCTTGGGCGTTCCGGCGACGACGTGCGGATCGACTGGGGACGGATCTGGCTGAGCGCTCCGGCGGAAAGTCGGGCCGTGATCGGTTCGGCCGAGCTGCGGCAGCGTTTTGCCGCCGGTGAGGATTGGCCGGCTGAAGATGAGCTGCCGGGGACGGATTCGGTGGCGCAGACGCTGCCGGTGCTGGCCTGTTGTCAGGATTTCGGTCTGGTCGATGAAAACGCGCGGAGCGCTTTTGCCGCGGTGGCTTATGATGACGTGTGGTCGGTGGAATATTTCGGAACCCGGCTGGCGGCGGCCTGGCGACGGGAGGAACCGGATTTCCGACGGATGCTGGAGGCGGCGACGGCAGAGTACGAAGGGCTCGCCGCAGGCTGCGATCGTCTGGATGCGGAACTGTTTGCCGAAGCGGAGGCGATCGGGGGAAGGAAGTATGCCGCGATCTGCGCGCTGGCCTGGCGTCAGGCGTTTGCCGCGCATAAGATGGTTTATGATGAAAACGGCGAACTGCTGTTTTTCTCCAAGGAAAATTTCAGCGGTGGTTTTATCGGCACGGTGGATGTGAGTTATCCCTCCATGCCGCTTTTTCTGCGCTTTTGCCCGGAACTGGTACGGGGACTGATGCGGCCGGTTTTCCGCTATGCTTCGAGTCCGGACTGGCCGTATGAATTCGCGCCGCACGATGTCGGGCGTTATCCGCTGGCCAATGGCCAGCTGTACGGCGACAATCAGCTGGAATATCAGATGCCGGTGGAGGAATGCGGCAATATGCTGCTGATGGCCGGAGCGGTGGCCCGGGCCGAATCCGATACGGAATTCACGGCGGAAGAGTGGCGGCTGCTGCAGCAATGGGCGACGTATCTGTCGCGGACCGGTCTGAATTTGGAACGGCAGTTGTGCACCGATGATTTTGCCGGTCATCTGGCGGGGAACGCCAATCTGGCGATCAAAGGCATTCTCGGGCTCGGCGCATTCGCGCAGCTGTGTGAAAAGCGGGGAGAGCATGAAGAAGCGGCAACTTTCCTTGCCCGGGCCCGGGAGCTGGCGCGGGAATGGCTGGAACGGGCGGCGGGCAACGGCCACACCGTGCTGGCTTTCGGTGCGCCGGACAGCTGGAGTCTCAAATACAATCTGGTCTGGGACCGGCTGCTGGGATTGAATCTGTTTCCGGAGGAACTGGCCGCGGCGGAAGTGCGGTCGTATCTGGGGCGGGTTCTGCGTTACGGCGTGCCGCTGGACAACCGGAAAGCCTACACCAAGGCCGACTGGGTGGTCTGGGTGGCGTCGCTGGCGCGGGATCGAGCTGATTTCGAGTGTCTGATTGCGCCGTTGTACCGTTTTTTGGAGGAAACGGCAAGCCGGATTCCGTTCGGCGACTGGTACGGCGTGACCGACGGTCTGGAACAGGGGTTCCGGGCGCGTTCGGTGGTGGGCGGGGTGTTTCTGCCGTTTCTGTCGCGGGAGGGCGGCGGCTTCAGTGCCTGATGGCCGCAAAAAATGAGGTTCCCGTTGAAAACTGCGGTTGCTCCTTTGGTTTGTGAACGTATATTATAACACGATACGCAACAGCGCAAAGAAGGAGATTCGCATCATGTTGTTTCAACGGGAAATCCCTGTCCGCGACACCTATGACGTCTGCGTGGTCGGCGGCGGTCCGGCCGGCGTGGCGGCGGCGGTCATCGCCGCGCGGCGGGGGGCGCGGGTGTTTCTGGCCGAGGCGAACGGTTGCCTGGGGGGGCTGGGGACTGCCGGCGGAGTGCCGATGTATATGACGTTCGGGAACGGAGTGGACTTCTGTGCGGACGGTTTCGGGCGGGAAGTGCGCGACCGGCACGCCGCCGAAGGCGTGATTCACGGCAATCCTGATTTCATCAACGGCGAACGGCTCAAGCGGATTTACGACGACTTGCTGGAAGGTGCGGGCGTGGAGTTTTCGCTGATGACCGAATTGATTGCGGCGGAGACGGAAGACGGCAGGGTCACGGCGGCGGTGTTTCACGCCAAGAGCGGCCTCTTCGCCATCGGCGCCCGGGTGTTCGTGGACGGTACCGGAGACGGCGACCTGGCGGCTTATGCCGGGAACCGGACGGAAAAAGGTGATGAAAACGGCACAGTCATGCCGTCCACGCTCTGCTCCGGCTGGGGGGGGATCGACTGGGAGCGGTTCCGGGCGTCCGGAGACAAGCCGCGGGAAATTCTGTTCAAGGCGTTTGAGGACGGGATTTTCCGGCACAACGACCCGCACCACACCGGCATCAATCCGACCGGAAACCACCTCGGCGGCGGCAATATGGGGCACCTCTTCGGCCTGGATCCGCTGGACGAAAAATCACTGACCGCGGGGCTGGTGGAGGGGCGGCGGCAGATGGTGGAATTCCAGCGCTATTACCGGGAATACATCACCGGATACGAGCAGGTGGAGCTGACGTTCACCGCCGCTCTGCCGGGCATTCGGGAGTCGCGGCGGGTCGTCGGGGATTACGTGCTCAATCTGGACGACTACAAGGCGCGGCGGGTGTTTGACGACGAAATCGGCCGCTATTGTTACGGCATCGACATCCATCCCGCGTCCACCGCGGCGGCGGACCAGGAGGAATTTAAACGCCTGAATTTCGGCATGCATTACGAGCGTGGCGAGAGCTACGGCATTCCCTGCCGGTGTTTGGTGGCGGCGGACTGCCGGAATTTGCTGGTGGCGGGACGGTGCGTGAGCTGTGATCGTTACGTACAGGCGTCGATCCGGGTGATGCCGGGGTGTTACATTACGGGGCAGGCAGCGGGCATGGCCGCCGCGCTGGCGGCCGGCAAGGACGGCGAGGTCCGGTCCATTGCCGTCGACGACCTCCAGCGAAGTCTGAAGAAAATGGGGGCGTTTCTGCCCAACTGCCGGGGATGACATGCTGTGAAGAACTCTCCGACCGGTGGCGGAAATGTTCCGAAGGCGGAGGTCGGGAATGAAACATTCAGTGATATTGACCTGAAATGAAAGAAAATTTGGCGGAAAGTGAGCAGAACGGGCGCCATGTGCGTCCCGGGGCGCCGGAGATGGCGCGGCTGAATGCCTGTGCCCGGGAGCTGGTGGCGCGCCGTTTTCTGCAGATGGGCTATCCCTTTGACCAGGACGTCTGTTTAAAGGGATTTTACGAGTGGCTGCTGGAAACCGGCTTGCAGGATGTAACGCTGATCAACGTCGGCGATCCTTACAAGACGGAATGGGACATGCTCAATACGGATGAGTTTGAGCGCAAGGCGATCGATTTTCTGGCGGACGGATTCGGGTTCCGCGGCGGGCACTGGGGGGTGGTGACCAACGGCGGGACCGACGGCAACATGCACGGCGTCTATTTCGGACGCAAGGCGCTGGCGGCACGTTCGCCGCTGCCGCCGATTCTGTACGTATCGGAGGAGGCGCATTATTCCGTCCGAAAACTGGGGGATATCCAGAATATCGAAACCCGCGTGATCCGGGCCCATGCCGACGGGGCGATGGATACCGGGGATCTGCGGCGCCGCCTGGAGCCGTCGCGTCCGGCGTTGGTGGCGATTGCCGTCGGCGGGACGTTCAAGGGGGCGATTGACGATCAGAAGGCGATCGACGCGGTTTTGCGGGAGGTGCGTCCGGTGGCGGTGTACCGGCATCTGGACGTGGCGTTGTTCGGGGGGTATCTGCCGTACCTGGACGATCCGGAGGCGCGGGAGGTGGTGGATGCGGCGGCGATGCATTTTGACTCGCTGGCGGTATCCGGACATAAATTTCTGGCATTGAACGAACCGGCGGGTGTTTTTATCTGCCGGAAGGAGATTCTGGACGATCTGCAGTCGATTCCGGTGCCCTATCTGAACGGCGTGATTCCAACGATCAGTTGTTCCCGCAGCGGATTCGATCCATTGAAACTGTACTGGCGGATTGCGGCCACCGGGCGTGAGGGTTTTCGGAAACAGGCGCAGCATGTGCTGGCCATGACCGCTTTGCTGCGGCAGGAACTGGAGGTGCGCGGTGTTCATCCGCTGGTCAACCGCTGGTCGAATACGGTTATTTTCCCGCGTCCCGCGGCGGCGGTGGTGCATCGCTATTGTATGGCGTGCAGCGAGGATGCCCATCACGGAAAGCTGGCTCATGTGGTGGTCATGCAGTATTTTCAGCCGGACCTGATTCGGAAACTGGCGGCGGACATCGCCGGAGGAATTCAAAATGAATGACATGGAACAACGGGCGGCGGAAATTTTCGGCCGCGTCCCGAAAACACACAACTGTGCTCAAACCATCGCCGCCGCCGCCGGGCGCGACGATCTTGCGGAAACACTGCAATCCTGTGGCGGCGGCCGCGCGCCTGAAGGCCGTTGCGGCGCACTCCACGCGGCCTGTCTGATCGCGCCGGAAGCGGAACGGGAACGGCTGCGGCAGGCTTTTCGCCATGAATTCGGCACGGAAAACTGCCGGGAACTCAAACAGCGCGGCATATCCTGCGCCGCCTGCGTTGCGGCCGCCGCCCGGCTGCTGGACGAAGTATTGAGTCGTTGACCCCGTCTTGCCGGATTGCGCTGCGTTCTGCGGTGCCGTCGCCGCCTGTTCCTTTAGATGCGCACCAGGAGGCCTTTCAGATAGAAGGATTCCGGGACGGCCAGCGCGGTCGGATGGTCGGCAGCCTGTTCCAGACGCCGGACGATGCATCCGTTCACACCGGCTTCGATGGCGGCATCGGCGGTGATTTTCTGGAAAAGCTCCGGCGTCATCAGGCCGGAGCAGGAGAACGTCGCCAGCATTCCGCCGGGATTCAGCAGCTGAAAGCCCAGCCGGGCGGTGTCCTGATATGCCCGACAGCCCCGGGGCAGGGCCGCTTTGCTGTCCACGAATTTGGGTGGATCCAGGATGACGAGGTCAAATCGCTGTTGCGCGTCCCGGCATTCCCGGAGCGCCTCGAAGACGTCCTGACGACGGTTTTCGCAGCGGTCCGGCCCGAAGCCGTTTAGCCGGCAGTTTTCCGCCGCCAGCGCCAGTGCCGGTCCGGAAGAATCCACATTGACGACATGCCGTGCCCCGCCCGCCAGCGCCGCAGCGGCGAATGCCCCGGTATAGGCAAAGCAGTTCAAAACCGTTTTCCCCGCCGCCGTCTGCCCGATGGCCATCCGGCCGGCACGCTGGTCGAGATAGAACCCGGTTTTGTGTCCATGGCGGACATCGACCAGCAGCCGGAGGCCGTTTTCCCGGATTTCGATGGTGTCCGGCGGGGCCTCTCCGAGCAGTACGCCGGTGCGTTCCGGCAATTGCTCCCGGGCGCGGACGGAGACGTCGGACCGTTCATAAACGCCGCGGCATCCGGTGGCTTCCTGCAACAGTTCCGCCAGCAGTTGCCGATGGCGTTCCGCGCCGGCGCTGAGAATCTGGAGCACGACGAATTCCCCGTAGCGATCGGCGATCAGACCGGGCAAGCCGTCCGCTTCGGAAGCGATGAGGCGGCAGCCGCCCTCCGGCACGTCCAGTCCGACGGCGCGCCGCAGTTGCAGTGCCTCGTGGATGCGGTCGGCAAAGAAAGCGCGGTCAATGACCGTTTCCGAATCGAACGACCAGACCCGGCCGACGATCTGGGAGGCCGGCGAGAAGGCGGCATGCGCCAGGAGCCGATGGCGTGCGTCGCGAACTTCGACGGTGTCGCCGGGAGCGGGATTGCCGCTGATGCCGGCGACCGCGCCGGAAAAGATCCATGGATGATGACGCAGCAGGGATTTTTCGCGTCCCGGCAGCAGATGCAGACAGGGGGAATTCATGGTGTACGGTTCCTTTGTACGGGAGGAAGATTCAATTCGGGAATGACGGAACGCCGGGCGATGACCAGCAACCCGTTGTGTCGGAAAACCAGCCGGTATTCCGGGTTTTCAAGGACCTTCATCAGGCAGGCGTTCAGGTCCGCCACCGGCGTGAACCCGGCGTAATTGTCATGGTCGAAAACATACACATCGCTGCCTTCCGGCGGTCCCGGGACCGAATAGACCCGGCGATGACGGATAAACAGCGGCCCCGGTTCGTTCTGGGCGGTGACGCTCAGGTGTTGCGGAATCATTTTCAGGAGGATTTCCCGGGTTTCCGCCGCCTGGGCGTCGGTGGCGAGCATGGCCGCGTACCAGTCGGCGCGCAACGGCAGCGAGAGCAACCCCGGATGCAGATTGCGGTTCCAGCCGGGAACGTAGGAGTAATAGCGCGTCATCGGCAGGTCGCAGCACCAAATATGCACGCTCAACGCCAGCAGCAGCGCAAAACGCCAAACGGTTGCCGGAGCGACCGGCATTTTGAGTTTCCTCCGTCGGATGGCGACACGCAGGGTGCGCGCCCCGATCAGAGCCGCTATCGGCGTTACGCCGATCAGCGCCGAGGCGTAATGGCTGACCAGCAAGTTCTGATGCGGCGCTTCAGAAATCAACTGGATGCCGAGGACCGGTGCGAAAAGCAGCAGAAATCCCCGCCAGCTGGCCGCCGGCAGCAGGGCGAACGGCAGCAGTACGCTCAGCAGTACGCCGGGAACATGAGGAGCGAACAACCGCTTCACCATGGCGGCGAGGTTGCCGGGACTGACTTCGTAGCGGCCGTAATGCCAGTACTCGCTGTGCATGATCCAGGGAAAATAGACTTTCAGGACAAAGATCGTCCAGAAGCCCGCCGCGGCAAGCAGGATCCATCCGGCCTTTCTCTGCCCACGCCGGGCAAGACAGTAGAGTCCGACCGCTCCGAGCGGAATCACGAAATCCTCCTTGATCAACGGTACGGCCGCCAGCAACAGCAGGAAAGTCCATTTGCGGCCGTGTGCCCGGGCCAGAAACGCTCCGAAGAAAAACAGCGGAAACAGACACTCGATATGAAAGTCGAACAACGCCATCCGGGAAAAATACGGATTCAGCAGATACATCGCCGTCAAAATCAATGGCGGCCCCGGCCGTGAAAAATAACGTCGGGCCAGGGCATACAGCAGCGGTGCCGCCCCCGCCAGCGCCGCCACCTGCACCATCACCAGCCACCCGGGAGAATCCGCGATCCAGTATAGCGGCACCAGCAGCAGGACCAGTGGCGAGAAATGGTCGAAGGCTCCCCCCCGGAAGTCCTGCATCCAGCCCTGACCCGTCGCCGCCAGATGCAGCAGCGAGTCGTAGATGCCGAAATCCCACAGCCCCATCTGCAGCGCTTCCAGTTTGAACCAGCCGAGCAATCCGTAAACCAGCGCCGTAACGATGGTCATGGCCGCGACCAGGCGTTGTGCCGTGGCCTCTTTTTCCGGGCCCCGGTGGAATCGATACAGCAGCATGGTGCCGAGAATGGCCGTTATTACGGCAAGCAGAATGATCCAGTAGTAATTCATGATGCCATAACATACACGTGCCGCCGCCGGTTTTCAATCCCGTGCCGGGCGGAAATCCCGGCATCGAGTCCGCGGCGGCATCGGAAACATGTTTACGGCAGCTGCAGTTTCCAGGTGGATTCCGCCAGAAATCCACAGGCGAGCAGGGCGACGGCCAGCAAGGCAAGATCCGGCGCGATTTCCCGGTATTCGATGAACTTGGGTTGTTCAAAGCTGGTGGTTTCCAGCTGGTTGATTTCGTTCATGACCCGTTTCATTCCCTCCGCGTCGTCGGCGTGAAAGTACTGTCCGCCGGAATTGCCGGCGATGGCGCGCAGCATGTCTTCATCAAATTCGTCGGCGACGGGTTGGAAGCGTCTGCCCGCGAAGGTGTCTACCGGGATGTAGGCGTTGTCGCTGCCGATGCCCACGGTGTGGATGGTGACACCGGATTCCTTGCCCAGTTCCGCTGTCTGCTGCGGGGTGAGCCGGTTGTCGACATTGTTCCGTCCGTCGGTGAAAAGCACCAGCACGCGGCGCGGCGCGGCCGAGTCTTTCAGCCGATGGATGCCGGATGCCAGCGGCGCGGCCAGTCCGGTCTGATCGCCGATCAGTCCCGGCTGAAGCCGGTCCAGCTGGCCAAGCAGCCAGCCGTGGTCCAGAGTCGGCGGCACGATGCTGTAGGCCATGGGGGCGAAGCCGATGAGGCCGATACGGTCGTTGGGGCGGCCCTGAACGAATTTCCGCAATTCTTCCTTGGCGACTTCCAGCCGGTTTTTGATGCGGCCGCTTTCCAGACCGCTTTCCAGCGTCCGGGTATCGCGAACGTCGGGCGGCACGTCGATGGTCGCCATGCTGCCGGACAGGTCCAGTGCCAGAATGATGTCGATCCCCTGGGAGCGGATCACCACTTTTTCATCCCCGAAGCGGGGGCGTGCCAACGCCACGATCAGGACGGCGGCGGCGGCAAAATAGAGCCAGTTCGGCAGACTGATCCGCCGACGTCCGACGGCGGCGAACGGCGTTGCCGAAGGCACCGCGATGGACGGATATTTCCGATAGCGGGCGTAGTACCAGATCAATGGCAGCAGCAGCGCGAAAAGCGCCAGCGCCCACGGATAGGCCAGTTCAAACACGGGACACCTCCTCTCCCGGCCGTTCCAGCGGGGACGGCGTAGTGTGTTCCACCAGTTTTTCCGCTCCGTCGACGGCCCGGAGCAACTGTGCCTCGTCCGGCGGCATCCGGGCGAACTTGACCAGATCCGCCGCTTCCAGAAATTCGCCGAGGAACGGCTTGTCGCCGGCCGGCAGCGGCGTATCGGGTGATTTCAGATCCTCCAGAAATTCATCGGTGGTCCGGACCGAAGCCGGCAGACGGTACCGTTCCTCCAGATAATTGCGGACCAGGTCCGTCAGCCGGACGAACGCGGTTTCCAGATTGATGCGGTGACTGCGCACTTCCGTGCGGAGCTGTTCCAGCGCCTCGCTGGTCCGGACCCAGGGCGGGCGCGGCGGCGCCGGTGCTTCCCGGCGGCGACGCAACCACAGGAAAATGCCAATGAACACCACCACTATGACTGCCACGGCGATCCACAGCAATTTCCGTCCGGAAACCTGGCTGCCCGGTGGCACCATCCCGGCCAGATCCAGATCATCGTGCTCCGTCTGAAGCGGCAGAACGGTCAAGGCCGGGATGGCGACGGTCAGCGTTTCCGGTTTTTCCGTAGAAGAGGACAAGGTTACCGTGAGGGTTCCGCCGGAGGTGTCTCCGGGGCGCAGGGCCTGCAGTCTGCCCCGGATTTTCCAATTGGCGCAGCTCCAGTGATAAGCGTCGAAGCGAATATCCATTGGCCCGTTCTGAACCGTGTGTTCCGGTGGCGTAAGATGCGCTTCCCGCGGACGAATATGCAGCGGCAGCCGCAGGTTCAGCTCGACGGTCACCGGAGTGCCCAATTCCACTTCACGGGACGGGAGAATCAGGGCGCTTTCCGGCATTTGCGGCAGTGGCAGCCGGAAGGACCAGCCGTACCCCGCCAGAATGATCACCGCCGCCAGCACAAGCACTCCGACGATGGTGGTCAGAAACAGCGTTTTTCCGGATTTTTTCATGGGTTACCCCCGGAACCGGCGGCGACGCCGGTTGAAAAATTGAATCAATGGCTTCAAGGGATCTTCTCCGCTGCGGACATCAATCAGATCCACCTTGGCACGTTCGCAGATCCCGGTGCTCTCCTGCAGTTCGGCTTCCGCTGCCGCGCCCACCCGTTCCGCGGTACGGCGGCCACCGCCGATGGTGATCAGGCGTCCGCTTTCGGCGTCCTGTACCGTGACCGGTACGGTCAAGGGCCAGTGCAGCTCGCTCAAATCGCGGATACGAACGGCAACAACGTCATGGCGGCGGTTCAGGACCTTCAGGGTTTTCTCATATTCCCCGGCGTCCAGGAAGTCGCTGATCAGAAAAATGACACTGCGTTTAGACAATAAGGCACCGGTTTCCTTCAAGGCCAGTGCGATATCCGTTCCCCGCCCCTGCGGCGCAAAAGCCAGCATTTCCCGGATCAACCGCAGCGTGTGAGTCCGCCCCGAGCGCGGCGGCAACAGCAGTTCCCGCCGGTCGCTGAAGAGCAGCAGCCCGACTTTATCGCCGTTGCTGCCGGCGCTGAATGCCAGCAGCGCGGCGAGTTCCGCGGCGGTCTGGCGTTTGGTCTTGCCCGCGGTCCCGAAGGCGCCGGAGGCGGAAACGTCCACCAGGAGCATGACATTCAGTTCCCGCTCCTCGATGTAACGTTTCACGTAAGGCGTATTCATACGGGCCGAGACGTTCCAGTCAATGTCCCGGATATCGTCGTCGGTGGTGTATTCGCGTACTTCGTCGAATTCGATGCCGCGGCCTTTGAAAACACTGTGATACGCGCCGCCGACGATTTCTTCGACGTCGCGATTAGTCCGGATTTCCAGCAGCCGGATCTGCTTCATGAGTTCTGGTGGCAACATGGTTTTCGGATCCTCCCGTTCGGTTGATCGTGCGTGGAGAGGATGAAAACTCAGGGTGTGCGCAATTCGTCCAGCAGCGATTGGATCACGGCGTCGGTGTCGATGTTTTCCGCTTCCGCCTCGTACGAGAGGATGATCCGGTGGCGCAGTACGTCCGGAGCGATATCCTTGACGTCCTGCGGCACCACATAGGCGCGCCCGGCCAGAAACGCCGCTCCCCGGGCCGCCACCGCCAGCGCGATCGAGGCGCGCGGCGACGCCCCGAACGAAATCAGAGCGGTGGTTTCATCCAGTTTGGCCGAGGATTGCCGGGCCGAGAGTTCCGCCCGGTGTCCCGGACGGGTGGCGAACACCAGATCCAGAATGTATTCGACGATCTTTTCGTCGATGTAAATCTGATCTACAATTTCCCGGGCGGCGACGATGTCTTCGAGTTTGCCGACCGCCACTGCTTCCACCCGGCAGGCCGGATGCGCCATGCGGCGGATGACCAGTTCTTCCTCGGCCCGTTTCGGATAATCGACCTTGAGTTTGAACATGAACCGGTCCAGCTGTGCTTCCGGCAGCGGGTAGGTTCCTTCCTGTTCGATCGGGTTCTGGGTGGCCAGCACCAGGAACGGAGCCGGCAGCCCAAAAGTTTCGCCGGCGATGGTTACCTGTTTTTCCTGCATGGCTTCGAGGAGCGCGCTCTGAACCTTGGCGGGGGCGCGGTTGATTTCGTCCGCCAGTACGATGTTGGCGAAAACCGGGCCGAGCCGGGTTGAGAATTCATGTGTAGAAGCGTTATAGATGCGCGTACCGATCAGGTCCGCCGGCAGCAGGTCCGGAGTGAACTGCAGACGTGAGAACGTCCCGTTGAGCGTCTGTGCCAGGGTGCGAACCGCCATGGTTTTTGCCAGGCCGGGAACCCCTTCGAGCAGGACATGGCCGTCGGAGATCATGGCCAGGAGCAGGCGGTCGAGCAGTTTGTCCTGTCCGGCGATGATGCGCCCCATTTCGGTCTTGACCAGCTGCAAGGTGCTCTGGCGTTGCCGGACGATTTCCTGTAGTTGCTGAATGTCTTTTGTTTCCATGATTTTCCCCCCATGAAAAATAATGAAAAAACATGAAACGAACTTAAACAATCCGATTCTCTGGAATCAATGTATCGTTGTTTCGAGGAATGTCAAGCTCAGCACCCAAAAAATATTTTTCCCGTGTGCCGGCGGAGAAGGTGCGTTCGCTGCCCCGATGGAACGGACAGAACGCTCTGCCGGAACCACCAGGAATCACCCTGCCGGCAGGGCATTTTTCAAAAACGGGTCTTCCGGGATCTCCGGAAACGCCGTTTCCGCAGCCGTTCCGGCGACAGCGGCCTCCAGGGCCAGGTGATGCACCAGTTCACTGAAGCCGGGGGCCTCTTTTTCCCATACGGCGAAATCGTAACTGCTGGAGCCGCTGAGCCTTTCGATTCTGGCAAACTGTTCCTGCCCGGACAAGACGGTCTCCAGCGGGGCGCCGTTGCGACAGACGAGAGCCGGCCCCAGCGCGGTTCCATCCGCGTCGAGGAAGGTCAATTTGACCCCGCCTCCGGTCGCGTTCAATGTCATTCGTTCATAGTCGCCGTCGTCCAGACGGTAGAAGTCCATCCGGTCCCCGGCTCCCGTCGCCGCCCGGATGCCGCTGCCGCCGCCGGGAAGTTCCGTCAGTGGCGCAGCCTGTTCCCAGGTGTTGTTGCCCAGATCGAATGCAGTCCGGGCGGCCTGAAAGTGGAAATCCGGCGTCGCATCGGACGGACATTCCACCTTCAGCACATAATCCGTGTCGGGCAGCAGTTCCACGGTGAAATTCGCCTTTCCGGCCGCGGCGGTGGCGGTGGAATAGTTTTTGGTCGCGACGGTTTTGAAGGTGCCCCGGTCCATGCGTCCGATGGTATACTTTCCGGCTGAGCAGGAGAGTTCCAGCAGCGCGCCGTCGCTGCCGCCGGAAACCGTGTAATAACGGATGTCTCCTTTGCCTTCCCAGAGGTTGGTGAAATCCGCCTCTCCCGTTTCCGCCGGCAAAGCCTCCGCCGTGCCCGTCTGCCGCAGCGTCAGCTGATAATCGCTCAGTGCGGCGGTGGCCTGAACTTTCAGGTAATAGGTTCCCTGCAGATACTGGTTGAGGAACATGCCCGCGTCTTCTTTTGCCCTGGGGCCGCTGTGAGTGCGGGTGGCGACGACCCGGAACGCTTCGTCGTACAGCGTGATTTTTACTCCGGCGGTCGCATCCGCGATGCCGAAATCGTAGACGCCGTCGGCGGAGAACCGGTAATAATCCAGCTTATCGCCGGACCCGACTGCCGCCCGGACCGAAACCGGAGTGCTTCCGGCCTCCAGCTGGTCGGCGTCCTCAAAGCTGTTGTTGACGGAATATGCATAGGCCGCGGCGACGAAACGATAGTCCGTATTGTATTTGCCTTTGCCGCCATCGGTGGTTTCGATCTTCAGATAATAGGTGGTGTTCGCGGCCAGATTGACCTGAAAACGGTTTCTGGACGCGGTTTCGGAAATCACGTCGGCCGGCTTGAACGTCCGGCTGCCGGCGGTTTTGAATTTCCCGTTGACGATGGTTCCGACGGAGAGCTTCAACGGCTGTGCCGGAGCTTCCGTCGCGGCGAATCCGAACAGGCCGTGAAAGCCCGTGTCGCCGGTGGTGAAGCGGTAATAATCTGCCCCGTCGCCGTAGCCGACCCAGTCGCCACCGGAAAACAGACTCGGGCCGTTGCCGTCCGGCAGCGGGATTTCCACCTCGGCGGGGGCTTCCAGCGGAAAGTTGGGCTCCGGCAGAAACTCGTGTTCCAGCCGGACGTCCAGCGACAATTCGGTTTTGCCGGAATTGGTGGCCTTGAGGTAGTAGGTACCCGCCTCCAGCAGCAGGTTCGTCATGAGGCTGACAGCCTGCAGTTTGTTGTTGACATTCCGGTACAAAGTCAGCTTGCCGCCGCCTTCCTGATGAATGTTGATCGTGCCGGTTTCCCGGAGCGTGAAGGCCCGGTATTCCGTCCGGCGCGAGGCAAGCGTGACGGAAAAGCCGCCGGAAACGCCTGCCGCGTCTTCTGTCAGCGCGACGGCCTGATACGCGACGGACTGTCCCGCCTGCAACTGGTAGTCGGTATTTTTTTTGCCTTTGCCGCTGTCCGCGGAACGGATGGAAAGATAATAGTCTCCGGCCAGAAGCTGCAAGCCGGAGATCCGGCCCGTACCGTCCTTGCCGACGGAGACGCTTTTCAGGGCAACCGGTTTGATTTCGTTTCCGGAACGGTCGAAATTCTTGCGGTAGACCGTCAACACCGCCTCTCCGGGATCGGCGGTCAGTGCGAAATCATACAGTCCAGCCTCATCTCCCTTCAGGGTAAAGGCATAATAATCGATGGCGTCTCCGAAGCCCACCCATTCTCCGGTGATCCCATCGGTCAGGCGGAAGGCGTTGGCCGTAGTCCAGTCGTCGTCTTCGGGACGTGCGTTGATGAAGACATTGCCGGTCAGTGCCACTTCGTAGGCGGTGTTCTTCGCGGAAGCCGCGCCGGGGGCGTCCACGGCGATGTAGTAGACACCGGCCTGCAGCAGCAGGGGGGCGGTTGCGCCTTCCTGCCGGGACCATTGACCGGTTTTCTTGTCGAGTTTCGGTGTGACGGTGATCGATTTAAGCGTCTTTGGTTTTTTCTCATCTCCGGTGCGGGTGTCGTAGGCGGCGCTGAAGACGGTCAACTTGGCCGCGGCCTCCTCCAGCCCGGTCAGCTGGAAAACGTATTCTCCCGCGCCCTCAATCACCACTTTCCGATAGTCGGTTTTGTCGCCGAAGCCGACCCATTCATCGGTAATAAGGGCGGTCTCGACCGTTGCCTGTTCCCGGCCGATGACGA
Organism: uncultured Lentisphaeria bacterium; assembly: GCA_949282965.1. Lineage (GTDB taxonomy): Bacteria > Verrucomicrobiota > Lentisphaeria > Victivallales > Victivallaceae > CALXOD01. Next base: position 3,799 of record CASDQW010000114.1, on the reverse strand, counting down.
TAGCGTCTCCGGCGGTCTCCCAGGTGTCGTCGGTCGCATTGCCGCGGATGAATGCCGTGCCGGTCAGTGCCACTTCGTAGGCGGTGTTCTTCGCGGAAGCGGCGCCGGGGGCGTCCACGGCGATGTAGTAGACACCGGCCTGCAACAGCAGGGGGGCGGTTGCGCCTTCCTGCCGGGACCATTGGCCGGTTTTCTTGTCGAGTTTCGGTGTGACGGTGATCGATTTAAGCGTCTTTGGTTTTTTCTCATCTCCGGTGCGGGTGTCGTAGGCGGCGCTGAAGACGGTCAGCTTGGCCGCGGCCTCCTCCAGCCCGGTCAGATGGAAAACGTATTGTCCGGCGCTTTCAATCACCACTTTCCGGTAGTCGGTTTTGTCGCCGAAGCCGACCCATTCATCGGTAATAAGGGCGGTCTCGACCGTTGCCTGTTCCCGGCCGATGACGATGGCGTCTCCGGCGGTCTCCCAGGTGTCGTCCGCCTGCTGGTTGGCACGGGTAAAAACTTTCCCATTCAAGCGAAGTTCATACCCGATCGGGTCGGATTGAGTGGTTTTGACCGCTTCGACTTTTACAACATAATCAGCGCCGCCGGTCAGCCGGAGGGCGCCCGTGGTGCCGGAGATGCCGGTCCAAGTGTTGTTTTTCCGGTCCCAGCGAGGCGTGACGGTGATCGATTTTATGGTTTTCAGCGATGTGGGAACGCCATTCCGGTCGTACACGATGCTGCTCACCGTCAACCGTACCGGCAGCCGATCGACGTCATTCAGAGTAAATTCATATTCACCCGGCGCTTCCGGACGGAAAATCCGGTAATCAACGGGATCTCCGGTGCCGGAAACCCATTCCCCGTCGGTCAGGACGCGGTCGGTGATTTCCGGCGTACTCCGGTCCACGATCACCACCGGGGTATCGGCGGATTGCCATTGATCGTCCGGCATTCCCGGAACAAGCTCCGCCGAACGGCTGGCGGCGGGAGCCAGGGAAGGCGTCTGGATCCACTCTGATTTCTTCACGGCACGTTTCCTTTCCCGATAACAGCAGCTTGAACAAGATCCCGTGTTATCATAGCGCGGTTCGGGCCGCACTGCAAGCGGAGAGCTGTGATTTTTTTGTATAATAAAAAAAAGCGGAACGCTGTCGGCGTTCCGCTTTCGATTCGGACGGTTCCGGAATTCAGTACCGGCGCTGCTTGCTCCGGGCCAGCACCCGCAGCCGCAGGGCGTTCAACCGGATGAAGCCTTCAGCGTCTTTCTGATTGTACGCTTCCGCGCCTTCGAAGCTGGCGATGGCGTCATCGTACAAACTGTATTCGGAGCGGCGTCCGGTTACGTGGCAGGCTCCCTTGAAGAGCTTGACCCGGACGTCGCCGGTTACGAATTTCTGGCTTTCGGTGATCGCCGCCTGAAGCATTTCCCGTTCCGGCGCGTACCAGAAGCCGTTGTAGACCATTTCCGCATAACGCGGGATGAAGCTGTCGCGAAGATGCATCGCTTCCCGGTCCATGGTGATGGTTTCCAGCGCCCGGTGCGCGTAATGCAGAATGGTGCCGGCAGGCGTTTCATACACGCCGCGCGACTTCATACCGACGAAACGGTTTTCCACGATGTCCACCCGGCCGACGGCGTGCTTCTTGCCGAGGGCGTTGAGTTTGCGCATGAGGTTGGCCGGGGAGAGTTCCTCGCCGTTGACTTTGACCGGGATACCCTTTTCAAAGGTGATGATGACGTCTTCGGGTTCGTCCGCCGCCTGGGACAGGGGACGGGTCATCACGGCGATGTCTTCGGGGCAGGCGTTCCACGGATCTTCGAGAATGCCGCCTTCAAAACTGATGTGCAGCAGGTTGCGGTCCATGCTGTAGGGCTTTTCCGCGGTGGAGGTCACCGGAATGCCGTTTTCCCGGGCATATTTGATGAGGTCCATGCGGCCGGTGAAGTTCCATTCGCGCCAGGGGGCGATGATTTTGATGTTCGGTTCCATGGCGTAGGCGGTCAGTTCGAACCGGACCTGGTCGTTGCCCTTGCCGGTGGCGCCGTGGCAGATGGCGTCGGCGCCTTCGGCGCGGGCGATTTCGATCAGGCGCTTGCCGATCAGCGGCCGGGCGATGGAGGTCCCCAGCAGATAATTGCCTTCATAAATGGCATTGGCCTGCATCATCGGGAAGATGAAGTCGCGGGCGAATTCTTCCGTAAGGTCTTCCACATAGCACTTGCTGGCGCCGGTGCGGATGGCCTTGGCCTCCACGCCGTTGAGTTCTTCTTCCTGACCGACGTCGGCGCAGAAGCCGATGACTTCGGCGTGGTAGGTTTCCTTGACCCACTTGACGATCACCGACGTGTCGAGACCGCCGGAATAGGCGACGATGACTTTCATGATGCTTTAATTCCTTTCAAAAAAGAGGTTAAGAATTCTTGACATTCACCGGACCGGCGCTGTCGGCGGTGAGGTAATTGGTCGTGCTCGGGAAGGCGAAACTCAGACCCTCGGCATTGAAACGTTCCAGAATCTGCAAATTGATTTCCTGGCGCGCCTCCTGCATGGCGAACCAGTCCTGGGTCTGAAACCACACGATGACGTTGATGTTGAGCGACCAGTCCCGCAGTTCCGTGAAATAAATCCGGGGGGGCAGCGTCTCCATGTCGAACATCGGGTGATTGTCCAGAATTTCGTGCAGAATCGCCATCGCCCGCCGCATCTGCTCCGGCGTGGTCCCGTAAATCAGGCCGATGTCGAACGCGTATTTGAGGTTCGGTCGCTGCGCGTAATTGAGCAGCGTGCTGTCGGCCATCTGGCGGTTGGGCACGTACCAGACCGTGCCGTCCAGTGACCGCAGCCGGGTGCTGCGCAGTCCCACGGCCTCAACCGTGCCGGAGGTGGTGCCCATCTCCACACGGTCGCCGACCTTGAACGGTTTATCGAGGATCAACGTGACTGCACCGAAAATGTTGGCCAGCGTATTCTGCGCGGCAAAAGCGACCGCCAGCCCGGCGATTCCGGCCCCGGCGAGCAGCGCGCTCACGTTCAGGTTGAAAATGTTCTGGGCGATGAAAATGATGGCGATGATCCACACCGCGGCCTTGACCACCCGGCGTATCAGGTCGATCAGCAGATCGTCCAGCGAGTTGGCGGTTTTGGCGGCGATTTCCTTGAAATAGGTGTCCAGCACGCCGATCACCCGCAGTACTCCCCAGAAGACGATCACCGCGATGATCGCGTAATAACAGCGGGGCAGCCATCCGGCAATGGCCGGCGGCAGCGCCGGCGCCTGCAAACTGATCATGACGCCGGTGGCACCGAGCAGCATCATGACCGGCAGATGCAGTCGGATGGTGAGGCTGTGATCCAGCCGTGCGCCGGTTTTCTTCATCAGAGCGGGCAGCAGACGGCGCAGAATCCAGCTGGTGGCCGCCATGACGACGGCGGTGATCACGAGCCCGATCAACATGGCCAGCAGCTGAAAGCGCTGATCAACGAACCACTCCAGCACCCGGGCCACACTCTCCCGCAGCGGTTCCAGAAAGGAAACGGCTTTCTGTGGAAGAATTTCTTCCGGCGCCGCGGTTGCAGCAATCATCGGCATGGTACAATCCTGCTCCATTTATTTTTGAATTTTACAATCGCATCAAAACGGATTATATTTTAAAATAACACCGGATTGCCTTCGCGGCAAGTCCGCAAACCCCGGAAAGTGGCAGGAGATATGAACGACTGTTTTTATCAAATATTGACCGGATGTCTGACGGCGGAGGCTGACCGGCACCGTTCCGTGGAACTTGATCCGACGGTCTGGCGGGAATTCCTGA
>CASDQW010000113.1 GCA_949282965.1 uncultured Lentisphaeria bacterium | reverse complement strand
GAAACCGAGTTCCCCTGCCAGGAGGCGGGGAGGATACGGAAGAGAAGCAGGGTTGTTTTCTTCCGGTCCGAAACCGGGAAACGACGATTTTCAGAAAATAAACCGGATTAATGACCTTTACCGGCTTGAAAAAGATTCTGTGTCGTGCTATATTTATAATATTGAAACGTTGCGGGATGGAGCAGTGGTAGCTCGTCAGGCTCATAACCTGAAGGCCGTAGGTTCGATTCCTACTCCCGCTACCAATTGCGTTTCCAGCCAGTCGCAGACTGGCTTTTTTTATTGTTTGTTCCGGAGAACGGGTTTTCGATCCCGCCGTTGGAATGCGCGGGGCCGGCTCCCGGTCGATGCAAATTGTCGGGGGTTGTCCGGAGCGGACCTGAAAATCTCTGAAGTGCAATTGTTTCCATTGCGTTGACCTTCGGAATAATGGAAACGGTTATCGTATGAAACAGATTTTCAAATGCCGTCCCGGTTGTGGTGCCTGCTGCATCGCTCCCTCGATTTCGTCGCCGATCCCGGGGATGCCGGAGGGCAAGCCGGCAGGAGTGCCGTGCGTGAACCTGGATCGGGAGTTCCGCTGCCGGCTCTTCGGTTCTCCGGAGCGTCCGGCGGTGTGCGGTTCGCTGTCTCCCTCTCCGGAAATGTGCGGCAGCTGCCGCGAAGAGGCCCTGGAAAACCTGGCGGAACTGGAGCGGTTGACCATGCCGGAGGCGGCGGAGGGCGGGGTTGCCGGATGTCGTCACGGGTAATGCGGGCTGTTTCAAAATACCTCTTGCTTTACGGAGAGCATTCATGGAGAAAACTGCGGAATCTGCCGGATGACGCGACGGAGAACGGACTCGAATGCGGCTGTCGGCTTGCCGTTTAGGAAAACGGTGAACTTGTCGCCGATCTCTGTTCCGGATATACGGCGCCGGGCCGGAAGCGGATGGTTGCGCCCGACACCCTGTTTCCAGTTTTTCCGTCAGCAATGGGATTCTCACCACAGCGCTGCGCCACCTCTTCCCGGGGAATGCCGGAGGCGACCAGCCATTCGACCGCAGCCAGCCGCCGACGGTTGAGGTGGCGGCTGACAGTCATGCTGTTCTCCGCAGGAAAGCGCAGAAAGAGGGCGCTCCGGCTGATTCCCGCAATGCGTACCGCGTCTTCAACGGTGATTTTGCGGGAGAAGTGGTTGTTGAGGTAGTTTACACGTTGCGAATCGCCTCCTCCCGTCGTTCCCCGGCGGGACGACACGGCGGGTGCAACAGCAGATGTACGGAGAAGAACTCCGGCTCATTCCGGTTTACGTCAGGACTGCCGAGGATAATTTCATACTCCGCCTTGTTTTATTCTTTTGATGTCATACATTATTTTATACAGAGATCAAAGGCAAGTTCAGGAGGTGGCCATGAGGCGGAAATTACGAGCGGTCCTGGCGGGCGCGGGCAGTATTTCAAAAGTCTGGCTGGAGGCGCTGTCGCACCGCAGTGATATCGCCGTCGCCGCCGTCGTCGATCCGGTCCGGGAAAACGCGGCCAGACGGATGGGGGAATACCATCTGGACGCCCGGTATTATCCGGTGCTGGAAGCGGCGTTCGAGGCGGATACCTTCGACGTGCTGCTGGACTGTTCGATTCCGAAAGCGCACTTCGACAACGCCATCTGCGCCCTGGCTCACGGTTGTCATGTTCTGAGTGAAAAACCGGTCGCCGAATCCACCGGGCAGGTCCGGGAGCTCATCGCCGCGGCCGCGGCCGCCGGCCGGATTCATGCAGTCATTCAGAACCGGCGCTATCAGAATGAGATCGTCACCTTTCAACAGGCGGTCGCCCGACGCATCGGACAGTTGACCACGCTGGACGCCGATTTTTATCTGGGAGCCCATTTCGGCGGATTCCGCGATCTCATGGAACACGTTCTGCTGCTGGACATGGCGATCCACACCTTCGACCAGGCGCGGCTGATTTCCGGTTGCGATCCGGTCAAAGTCTTCTGCCGGGAGTGGAATCCCATCGGTTCCTGGTTTCGTCACGGAGCCAGCGCGGTGGCGGTTTTCACCATGACCGGCGGCGTCGTCTTCACCTACCGCGGCAGCTGGTGCGCCGAGGGGTGTTCCACCAGCTGGGAGTGCGACTGGCGGGCCGTCGGGACCGAGGGCAGTGCGCGCTGGATCCACGACCGGATTTTCGGTGAAACCGTGGCGGCGCGGGGCGGATTTCACGATGTAGTGAAACCTTTCATACCGCGTCTTCGCCATCTGAAATTCACCGGCCACGCCGGTTGCATTGACGAATTTCTCCATTGCGTCAAGCGTGGCGGAACGCCGCAGACCGCCAGTTCCGACAACATTCGTTCGTTCGCCATGGTCGAGGGGGCGATCCGCAGTGCGGAAACCGGAAAAGAAGTTTTGATAACCATATAATAAGGGGACGATTTCCTGCAACAGATTCTCATCGGCACCATGAATCCCGCCGGACCGGAGCGTGTCGCCAATTTGCGCAAACTGATTGCGCTCGGGTTTGAACGTTTCACGTTGAACTACTGGCATAGTTTCAACGGCGTTGATCCGGCACGGCTGGCCGAGGAGGTCAGGCCGGTGGCGGAGGCGGGGAAGGTGAAGATTTCAGCGGTGTCCTTTTTCGGTAATCCTTTGCCGGAGAACGAGGAAGGAGAAGTCGCCCGGGAGAGCATCGCGCATCTGATCGACTGTGCTCCGCTGTTCGGTTGCGACATCGTTTCCGGGTTTACCTGCCGGCTGCCCGATGTTCCGATCCCGGAGAATATTGCCCGGTTCAAAGAGGTCCGGCACCCTTGGCGGAGCGTACCGCCGCGAAAAACGTCCGCATGGGAAAATTGTCCGATGCACGGGGATTGGTATCGCGGCAGCTGGAATCTTGCCCACAATCCCGACGCCTGGGAGTTGATGTTCGACGCTGTTGCGCTGGACAATGTCGGTCTGGAGTGGGAGCCTTGCCACCAGATGACCCAGCTGATCGATCCGCTGCCGCAGATTCGGGAGTGGCGGAATCGCCTCTTTCATCTCCACGGCAAGGATGCCACCATCCGGCGGGACCTGATTGCGCGGCACGGGATTGGGAGGCAGGGAGTCCTTCGTCTGGCACCGCACCCCCGGTTTCGGAGATTGCAACTGAACCGACGTTATTTCAGAATTGCGCTGGATCGGTTATACCGGTGCCATCGACATTGAAGGGTGGCATGATCCGGTTTATCGGGGTGAGCTTGAAATGACCGGTCAGGTCCATGTCTTGCACTATCTGAAACAGTGCCGCGGCGGCGATTTCATTGTTTTCTGATCCCTTCGCCCGCCGGGAAGAGGAGAAACCCCGACGGGGAGAGCGACATCATCGCCCTGCTGCGGCCATTCGCTGGCCCGGCTGCAGAAACTCTCCGACGCCGGAAACATCGCCGACGCCGAGAGCGTCGCGCGCAACATCGTCGAGGAGGAATTCATTCGGAACAACGCCGACGCCGATCCCTCTCCGGAAACCGTCGCAATCGAATCCGAGGCGTGGGAAGGCGCGACCGAAGAGGAGATCCGCAAGGCCGCCGAGGCGGAACGGAACATCCGGAACTTTTCCCGTCTTCCG
>CASDQW010000112.1 GCA_949282965.1 uncultured Lentisphaeria bacterium | reverse complement strand
CCCAGCCTGTCGCAGCCCTGCATCACCAGCGGGAAGGAGGGGCCCTGATTGTGATTGATCCGCACGCCGAGCTTGCCCTTTCCGTCGAGCACGACGTTGTCGATCAGCAGCCGGGAGGGCATGATCAATGGATGGGCGTAGTCGAAATTGGCTTCAGGGTGGGTCATGACGGTGGCAATGTCCACCTTGCTGTCGCTCTTGACGTAACAGTCGCGGATGACTACGCTGCCGCCGAGATCGCCGATGTCGGTGCGGGATAGAAAAATACCGAGGGCGTTATAGAATCGGCAGTTTTCAATGGTGATGTTGCCGCCGCCGCCGATGATGATTGCCTGGCGCGGACGAAATTCCCACTTGGACACGTCGGCTTTGGGGGTGAGGTATCCGGGAACCCAGGTGGACAGGGCGTTGATGCTCGCGTTGCGGATCGTATAGTTGAGCCCGTAATGGTCATCGATACAGCCGTAATGGCCACCGTTGATGGTGATATTTTTGCCGTGGCGTCCGGCCATGGCGTCCCGTGCGTTGATCGAGGTGCAGTTGTTGTAAGTGATGTCCGCCGCGTTACCGTGCATGATATTGTACCCCAGCCCGTGTTGTGTGGCCCCGGAGAAATGGCATTCGTTGAACACCAGCGAGGCACAGTGGTGAACGCTGGCCAGAACCGATACCAGCAACAGCGGATCCTTGACGCTGATGTTCATCCGATTGAAGGTGACATTGCTGCGGGTGACCTGCAGCGTGCTGTCGTAGAATGGTTTGGTGCGGTTCTGCGGGTCTTCTCCGCGGATTTCGATATTGAGGCCGTTAATGGTCAACGGTTCCTGTGGCGGGGTATATTCGACAGTATCGGTCACTTTCACCCAGAGGGTTACTTTATCTTTGGTGCCGTCGGCATAGGTGTAGTGATAACGGGTTTCGAGCGTTGCGGGGTCGGGGGCGACACCGGGGATATCGGCTTTCCCAAACGTGGGATGCGTGTAGGAGCTGCCGGGGCCGGAGGGGAAGGTGGCCTTGAACAACGTTTCGCCCACCTTGCAGAAATCTCCGCGGCGATAGGTTCGATCCGCGCTCCATGGTTCCGCGCCGTCTACCGCACCATAGCTGAAGCAGAATTCCGGATAGACCTGGCCGCGCGGCGAAACCAGTTTGCAGTAATCGTTCGGTGTATAATATTCATCGCCCTTCAGACATTTACGGCTGGAGTAGAAATTGGTGCTGGAGAAGTTCAAGGTGCCGCCTTCCTCCAGATCAATGACCGGCTGCTTCGGGTCCAGCGTTTTGATTCCGGTGTAATGCGGGATGGCCAGAGCGCCTGCTTGGATGGGCCCCATGGCGGCTGGATCCAGTTTGATCGGGGCGGAATCCGGGAGAATATCGATGCGCGCCGGTTCCAGTGAATAGTAGGTGGGGGTGAAGGTACCGGTGGAGACGACCGTACGTTTTTCATCTACCCGGCAGATTTTTTCCAGAATGCCGTAACAATCGACATTGCAGCGGATTTCGATCACACCGGAAAAGCGGTAACGGCCCGAAGGGATCAGCAGCTTGCGGGCGAGGGAATATCTGGCAAGTTCCGCTGCGCGGCGGATGGCTTCGGAATCGTCGCCATCATCGTCCGCTACGGCGCCGAACCATTGAATCGGCACCTGTGCCACTTTGCAGTGTCCGGTGACCCGACCGGGACCGTCGAAAATCTGGGATACGCCCGCTTGCAGCGGACCATTTATCGTCAATGTGACGCCTTCCTGCAAAGTCAGGCGGCCGTTGCCGGTAAATTCCAGCGTCACGTTTTCCGGAATTTCTACCGAATGGTTCAGGACGACGGGCCGGTCAATCAGCAGTCGTCCGCCGTCCGAAGGAATTGCCAGTTCCGCCGAATCCGCAGCCAGAACGGCAGTACTGAAACAGGTACTCAGCAAAAGGGCACGTAACATCATTCAAGGACCTTTCCTGTTGAAATCTGGACAACCAGTTGGAAAATTTCGCGGCATTTTCGCGGACAGGCACGGCGGCAAAGTCATCTCCGAATCGGGAAATACTTCCGGGGCCGCCCCCGGTGTGGAATTCACCGCAGTTTGTAGTAAACACTTCCGTCCCGGGAGGCGGCGACACCGACTTTGTCCGGTTCGCCGTTCGTCTTAAGGTACGGGCAGTAGAGCGAAGTCAGGGCGTTTTTCTCATGTGCGGCGGCATGGCCGTCCATGAAAAGGAGGTTTACCCGGTCGCTGTGGGCCAGCCACGGACGGCCGTAGTCCTCGCTGGTGTCGTTGTTGATGAGGATCATCCGGCTCAACGGCCCCTTGAGCGGCACGCCGCCGCTCATGGACGTGGTTTTCGAATACGAGCAGCCGATGTAGGCCACTTTGGAGAAGCCGACCCGGCTGTATCCGGGCGCTTTGAACGAGATTACGCCGTGCACGTCATTCGAATACGCGGCACCGTACGTCTTGGTCAGGTTCCACCACTTGTCGTTACCAAGATTGTATTCCTTGAAGGCGGGGCAGAGCAGAACGTCGGATTTCTTGACCAACCCCATTTCATACAGTTTGGCTGCCCAGGTTTTCTTGGCCGTGGCGACCTGGCTCGAACTGAGCGAATTCGGCGAATAGAAGTTGTCGTTGAATTCGCTGGTGTACATCCCGACCGACAACCCGACCTGCCGCTGGTTGGAGAGGCACTTGATCGCCAGCGCCTTTTC
>CASDQW010000111.1 GCA_949282965.1 uncultured Lentisphaeria bacterium | reverse complement strand
GTTGGACAAACCACCACCAGTGCTGCCCGTCGCTTTGGTGGAGGGGCGCATGGAGCTGAGCTTATAGAAATAGCTGGTTTTGTTGATGGTTTTTCCGGTACCTCTCGAACGCAGATAGCTCCAGGGAGAGGTGTATCCGGAGGGGAGATTTTCCAGGTTCATGGCATACATGTCGGACGGACAGAGTCCCAGCTTTTTGTTCCGGTAATAGGGCCAGAGCAGATCCAGCCACAGAGAGTTGCCGCCCTTGCCGGTGAATACTTTTTCATCCAGTCCGGTGGGGATGTTCTTGTAGCCCCAGGCGAGGTTCGGGGGCAGGTAGTCGTCTTCATCCGTAGCGTACAGATGCATGGCGGTGCCGAGTTGTTTGAGATTGTTGACGCAGGAGATTTCCTTGGCTTTGTCCCGGGCCTTGTTCAGAGAGGGGAGCAGCATGGCCGCCAGAATGGCGATGATCGCAATAACCACCAGTAATTCGATCAGCGTAAAGGCGGACCGAACGCCGGAGGCGGGTTGAGCTTTGCGGGAAATGGACGGAGGGCAAACCAGTTTCATAGTAACTTGCTCCCTTTTTTTGTTGTAAGGCGCTGGTTTTGGTTTAGATTGTTTTACAATGTTTACAATCTATAATAATTATACAACAATTCTGATGGGATGTCAAGAGCAGATGAATTTTTTAGTGCGGAAAAAAGTAAAGCCCCCATTTCTGAGGTGTTTTTTCCGCGTCCCGCCACGGTCCGTGAAGGCGGGAAGGGGGATTTTTTGCCGGCGTCGTCCAGAGATGCGGTTTTCGGTCGGATCCTGATGCGATGGAGGGGCGGGAGGGAGAAAAAACGAATGATAGTGGATTTCGACTTGGCATTTTTTTTTTTTGCATTCTATATTAATAGCTTTTGTGAGAGAGAAAGAAAACGGAGAGGGAGCCAACGCCACATGGCCGCAGCGCAGAACAAATATCAGATGGACTTGTGCCGGGGACCACTTTTCGGACAGATCGTGGTGTTTTCCGTGCCGCTGATGCTGTCGGGCATCCTGCAGCTGCTGTTCAACGCTACCGACTTGATTGTCATCGGGCGTCTGGCACCGCACGAAGCTCTGGCGGCCGTGGGGTCCACCGGATCCTTGACGGGATTGATCGTCAATGTTTTCATGGGGCTCTCGGTCGGGACCAATGTGTTGGTCGCCAATTATTATGGAGCCCGGGACCGGAAAATGACCAGTCGGACGGTGCATACCGCCATCCTGATGGCGCTGGTGGGCGGTGTGATATTGGGAGTGCTGGGGATTCTGCTGGCCCGGCCGCTGCTGATGCTGATGGGGACGCCGGAAAATGTGCTGCCGAAGGCCTGTCTCTATATGTGGATTTATTTTGCCGGCATGCCGTTCATCATTCTGTACAATTTCGGCAGTGCGGTGATGCGGGCGGTAGGAGACACCCGGCGACCGTTGTATTTTCTGACATTTGCCGGGGTGATCAACGTGGGGTTGAACCTGTTTTTCGTGCTGGTTTTCCGGATGGACGTCGCGGGGGTGGCGCTGGGGACCGTCATGGCGCAGGCCGTGGCTTCCTGGTTGGTGGTGCGATGCCTTCGGAATGCGCGGGACGCCTGTCGCTTGCGATACCGGAGTTTGCGGATTGATCCGGTCATTTTGAAACGCATGCTGTGGATTGGATTGCCGGCGGGGATTCAGGGGACATTTTTCTCCATTTCCAATATTACGATTCAATCGTCCGTCAACTCGTTCGGGTCCTATGCAATTGCCGGCAACACGGCCGCCAGCAGTCTGGAAGGGTTTGTGTATATTGGGGCGAGTTCTCTGCATCAGGCTGCCGTCAGTTTCGCCGGGCAGAATCTGGGGGGAAAGTGTTACGGACGGATTTTGCGGAGTCTGCGTTACTGCATTCTCTGTGCCGCGGCCATGTGTCTGGTAATGGGGCTCGGGTTCCTGTTGTTCGGATCTTCTCTGCTTTCGCTGTACAATACCAATCCCGAGGTGATTGACTGGGGATTGCTGCGGATGAGAATTCTTTTTACGACCTGTTTTCTCTGCGGAGTCATGGATGTGATCAGTGGTGGATTGCGGGGCTTGGGGCATTCGGTGATGCCTGCTGTGGTAACGCTGCTGGGCGTCTGCGTATTTCGAGTTTTCTGGGTCTGCACCATATTCCCGTTGTATCCGACAATGGGCAATCTGATGTTGTCTTATCCGATCAGCTGGCTGCTGACCGGCGCGGTGAATGGGTTCTATCTGTACCGGGTTTGTCAGCATCTGCTGGGACGGGGGCGGCACATCCGGCTGTCGCTGCCTGGGAGAAGAGAAACGGCGGGAGCCGCTGCTGCGCGGAGTGGGGAGTAGAGCCGATTCTCTTGAGCGGATTTCCGGTGTCGGCGGCGCCTCCTATTCTTCCAGCGCACGGTAAATGTTCGCCAGCCACTGCCGGGAGAGGGAGAAAACCACCGCCAGGGGGAGGTTCGGGGGGCGTCCTGTCATCAGAGAGCGTTCGAAGGCCTTCGGCAGTTTTTCGGGGGGGGAAGGTGCTTTGACCGTTTCTTCGTATTTTCCCTTGACGTCGGAGGCATTCCGTGGTATAATAGATTTGATACCACCGGCTTGCGCCGCAGACGCTTTACCGGCTGGCAGAGCATTCCGTTCTGCGGTCCACGGTCTGCTATCCATATACCATTTCAAGTTCTTTTCGTTCAGAACTTCAGAGAATTTCTGAAATATTGGGGTTTGTGTCTTGACATCTGGGGTGTTCTGTGGTAAAATAAGAACGATGCCGGAAATAGTCGACGCGGACGATTTACCTTCCAGCAGGGGTGCCGATCCGGATTCAACGTCACCCACATCCACATGCCACTTCAGTTTTTTCCGCTCGTAATCTTTAAGGGAGACGGTGCCTTTCCGAATCATTCGCAGGGCCTCCGCGGCGGAGCGGGCGCGCGCGACGAACCCTTTGGGGTTTGCCGTAAACCCGGCGATGTTGCCCGGCTTGACCGGCAGGGACTGAAACGGCACCGGCTCCGCCTTCTCCTGCGCAACGGCGGACGATGAGGGGAGTTCCTCCTTTCTCGAATCCTGGCGGAACAGTAACTTCAGTTGATGCTGTCTGCCGGTATTACAACAGCAGGAGTACGGCCATGCATAAAAAGAAACAGCCGAGCGAGATTTTGGTCGGTACGACATTGTTGCGGCTCCAGCGCAGAAAGACGCTAAGGGAAGTTCCCCGCCAGAGAGTCAGAAACAACCCCACCAGCGGCAGGATAAACATGATATTATAGAGCAGCAGCAGGGGGATCCAGTGGGTTCCTTCGCCCGTTTCCCGGGCCAGAAGGACCAGCGTCGGCACATAAACCTGTCCGGTGCAGGCACTTTCCAACAAGGTTGCAAGACCGGCTATTCCCAGGCTTCCCGGCAGCAGATAACGAAATTTCAAACCCCGGCGCATGATGAAATGGATTCGGTTCCGGAGGCGGTCCGGCAGCTGCAGCACCATATTTCGGGCACGCCCTGTCTGGTGAAACCGCAGTGCATCTCGAAATGAAAGTCCGGCGAAAAGAATCAGCACGCCAGTTAGCAGCCAATTGATTCCATCACGCAGCACCATATGACCCGTGAGCGGTTTCAAAGTGTGGAAGAACCCGAATCCCAATGCGATATAGGTGATGAAACAACCCAGACAATATGCCCCGCCGACCGCAAGCAGCCGTCCCCGTCGAATACCGGAAACCGTCAAAAGACTCATAAGAAAAACCAGGGAAGAGAAGACACAGGGATTGAATCCGTCCAAGAGGCCGGCGACAGCGACAGTGCCGACCGTGAAAGTTGCCGCCCGGTGTCGGAGCCTCTCCCGTCCTGCGGCGGCGGCAGGCGGGGGGACTGCCCCCGGATGTTGCAATTCCTGCTCGATCAGATCCGGGAGACGGCTGTCAATGTCAGCAAAACCGCCCAGGTACTGTTTCCCGCCGACAATCATGCAGACGGCATCATTGGCATCGATTTGCAATGAGTCCAGGCGTTCCATCAGCAGCAGAAAATTTTCCTCGCAATTGATATTGTATTGCCGAAGCTCATATTGCCCGGGAAAACGCGTCTGCAGCAGCGGTAGGGTCAGTTCATGAACCTGTTGGCATTCTCCGCAGCCTGATTGGAAAAAATATTCGATGACAACCGGTGCCGCGGCGGCATTGTGCAACATCAGCAACAGGAGAAGGATCAGAAGTTTGATCATTTTGTCTCCTGCCGGTGCCGTTCCAGTTCCCGGAGGATACGAGCAATGCCAACGGTGCCGGTCATGTCTTTGCCCCAGATCCGCCGGGCATTTTCAATTTGCAGCGGATCCTTCAGAGATTTCAGATACGTTACCGCCAGGGAGATGCCTTCCGGGTCGCGGGCGCGGCAGAGGGCGGCCAGCAGCAGCGGATACAGGAGGCTGCGCTGCAGTTCCGGCTGATGTCTTTCGCGCAAAAGAAAGATTTTCATCTCCCTGGTGTAAGCCGCCGGATGGGTGCGCAGAATCCATTTCGCCGTCTGGCACAATAAGCGGTAATGACCGGGAAAGGCGGTCTCCAGCAATATTTTTTTTAATTCCGGACTGCCGGCTGCCGCGCTCTGCCGGGCATAAATTGGAATCAGGTGGAACCGCTGTTCCGGCGTCGGATTCCGGAAGGCGGCAAGCATCTGTTCCCGGTAACGCTGGTCATCCGTTAGTACCTCCGAATAACGCAAGGCGAATGTCCGCCGATCCGGAGCGATGCTCCAACGCCGCAGGAGCGTTCGGAATTCCGTTCGGTTGCGACATTCAAATTCTTCGGCAACGGCCGATCCGAGTACAGGATCCATCAGCAGTTCTCCGACAAAGTCTTCGCCGGGAAGAAAATTTTCCTGAAACAACAGCGACAGCAGCAGTCGGCGCGGAGCGGTTCCCCAGTTGGTTTGCAGGAGCAGCTGCCGCCACGACTCTCTATTTTCCGCATTCATGGAGACGGCAAATGTGCCGATGGCCTGTAACCGTTTCAAGATTTCCACCGCTTCCGGGGAGGGGGGCAGTTGGGTTAACCGATTCCGGAGCCACCCCTCTTCCTGCGCCGCAGAAAGAGTGCGGAAGGTCCTGAGCGTTTCCGGAGAGATGTCCCGGAGTGCACGGTTCCCGGGAACGGGATACGCATAGCGACCGGGAAGCCGCATGGTCGTTCTCGTATCCAGAGACAGAGACACTTCGGAAGCTGGTAGGGAACGCCCGTCCGGCAGAAAGTACTGCAGGTGTTCGCCGCCGCCAGTTGTCTCAATATAGAAGATTTTTTCCGCAGTCAATGCCGCGCTCCAGAAGTCGGCGGAGGTTCCCGGTGTCCGGACTGAAAGGATTTTTCCGTCTTTCAGAACGAGCCGATCCCACCGGTTTCGACACACCCAGTGTTCCCCCCGACGACAGGAAAACAAAAGATCCATTCGCCGGGTTCCATTGGCGGCCGGGGCACAGGCCTGGAGGCGGATTTCACCGGCGCCCTGCAGCTGGTTTTGTTCTTTTTCATACCGCTCCTGAATGGCATGGGGCCATTCAGGAGTGGCCGGCACTCCGACGGACGAGAAGAATACGGTAAGGATTGCGGCATTCCACACATGAAACATCGATACGGTCTCCCTGGGTGTCTTTCAATAGTAAAAAAATTCATAGTATTCCCAATATCGGTCGCCCACAACTGGACGAACGGTCAGTGATAAACGCCGACCGGGATGCTCGGGTGATGCCGTGTTGACCAGAATGGTGTACACGCCGCTTTCCCTGGTCGAGAAATGCATGTTCAGCTTGCCCGTCAGGCCGGGCGATAAGTGTTCCTCCAGCGGGACCTGTTTTTCTCGCCACAACGTCAATGCCTGTCGCAGTTGTTGGCATTCCTCTTCGTTCAGGCCGCATTGTTCCGCGATGATCGCAGCCGGCGTCGCCAGGAGATTGGGGCGTCCGGCCAGCGGGCGCATGTTCTCCGGTGGAATCACCCGGAATGTCCACAGCCGACCGTCTGCCGACGGCGGATAAATGTGTGCCGTCCCGGGAATCCACAGCCATTCCTCCCGAAACTGCAGCGGCCGGTTGCGAGGCAGGACCGGAATGCCCGCGGCACGATAGTGCGGCATCTCCATACTTTGATTGCGTACCAGATCGTCCGCATCCACGTAATCTTCCAGACGGGCCAGCACCTGTTCCCGCGCCTCGCTTTTCGCTGTCCCGCGCGGGGACAGCTGGCGTATCGGCGCACGTCCGGAAAGATCCAGACCGGCGACTGCATCGAAAATCCGGATCGAGATCCGACCGTCGCCCTGCATGTGAATATGCTCCGTCCCATCGGCGAGAAACCTTTCCTTCCGGTCATCATTCCGGCGTCCCAGACGACGGTCGGCGTGCCGGAGACGGTCGGACAGCAACAGGCACAGGGTGCGGTTGGCGGCGCTCTCCGCTTCAAGCGCGGAACGCTGCAGCGCGGCAAAAGTATCTGTTTCCGCCGTTGCATATTGACTGACGGCAACCGCGGAGGCGACCAGTACTCCGATCGTCCCCATGAGGAGCAGCACCGCAATCAGAGCTGCTCCGCGTTCCCGGTCATGGTTCGGCATAGGTGTTCTCCCTGAATTTCCCATAACTGGATCGGTGAGAGTGCCCGGCGGTGCGGCGCAGGAAGGAGGTTTTTCGCCCGTTTTCCCATTCCACATCCATCCGGATCGCCGGTGGAATGGTTCCCGCCGCAACAGCATCAAATTCCGACTGCCATAAGATTTCTCCGTTTTTACGAAGTGCGTAGGAGAACGTCAGCTTCCGAATCCCTTCGGCGATGATTTCATCGGTTTTTCCGCGTTCTGAATCGTCCAGCAGCGGATAAGGGCGGTAATGTGCCGTCAATGCGGATCCCTGCAATGAGAGCTCCAGAAAGCGTATCCCTCCTTCTCCGGGATCGTTGATCCGGTGTAGATAAGCCAGTCGCAAAAAATCTGGTTCCCCCCTGAAAATCTGAACTTCCCGGCGATTGTCATTGGGCCACCGGAAGGGGATTGCGTTGCGAAAGGCCGTATCCGCCAGCCGTTCCAGTCGCAACAGCATTTCCAGTTCCGTCGTACTCTCCCGAACTACCACCCAGCCTTGCCGGGCGGAAAAGAGAATCGAAGCGATCAGAGTCATCATGACGGCAAAAATCGCCAGCGCCAATACGATTTCAAGCAGAGTGAAGCCATGTTTAACGCTGCGCATGGGAACGCTCCTCCTGCCAGCAGTCCAGCTGCCATGAATCAAGCACGGCTCCATCGCGTCTGGCTTCCACGACCAATGTGCGCAAACGTCTGGTCCCGAAGAGGGTTTCCGTGTTTTCCGGTAGCCGCTGAGGCAATTCGAAGCGGCCGGATATTTGCCATTCTCCGGTGAACAAGGTGTCGTCCAGGCGCCCATCCTGACCGTACAGCAGCAGCCATTCCGCCGCCGCCGTCAAGTCGTGTGTCAGGGCCCAGGTCCGGGCATTGTGCCCGGCACGGTTGGCGGCCAGCGCCAGCTGCCAGAGCAATCCGCCGGCGCCAAGTGTCAGGATCACCATCGCGACTAATACTTCCAGCAAGGTGAAATCATTCCGTTTGGTCAAGGATCAGGCCTCCTGTCAATGGTGATATCCGGAGTGGTACGGTTTCTCCGCGACTCCGGAATTCCACCACGGCCGCGGTGGCGCTTCCGTCCGGGAAAAAGCGAACCAGTATTTCCGATTGTTCCAGTTCTCTGCCGTTCCGCCACACCTGCAGCTCTTCCGGATACGTCAGGCGTTCCCCGCCGCCACGTACGCAGCGGTGTTCCGGGTCGAATACAATGGCGCATACCTTCCCGGTTGCTGCCGCCTGACGGCGGCAGATAGCGGCCATGCGGCGGAATTCTTCCGCTTTCTGTTCCGGGGTTCCGGCCCACCAGTCCGCTCGAAAACGCATGGTTCCAATGCTCAGCAGGAGCATCAGAATGACGGTGACGGTAATCAGTTCCATCAGCGTGTAATTATGACGGCGCACAGTTTTCACTCTTCTTCTACGACCGGCCAGTTGCCGATGTCGGCGTTTTCGTCTTCCCCGCCGGGCTGGCCGTCTGCTCCATAACTGATGATGTCGAATTCACCATGATCGCCCGGTTTTTTATAGCTGTAGGCGTTGCCCCAGGGGTCCAGCGGGAGGACACCGCCTTTGAGATACGGTCCTTTCCAGCGTTTGCTTCCGGAATTGTTTTTGACAAGGTCTTCCAGGGATGCGGGAAGTTTTTTCATATGCACACGGTAGTCGAAGATGCATTGCTCGAAGATGCCGATCTGCATTTTGGCGGCGCTGGCACGCGAACTCTTGACATAGTTGAAATACATGGGGGTGGCAATTGCTGCGAGGGTGGCGATAATGACGATGACCACCACCATTTCAATCATGGTAAAGTTTTTTGTTTTCATGAATCAGGACTCCTTCAGGGTTATCGGATGACGTTCATTTCCATAATGGCAAGAAAGATCGACAGCACAACCAGCAAAACGATACCGGCCAGAATCAGAATGACTCCCGGTTCCAATAGAGCCAGCAGCCGCTTGACCCGGACGCGGACATCTTCTTCCGTTTCTTCGGCGATTCGTTCCAGCATCTCGCCGATTTCTCCGGATTCTTCCGCGATCTTCAACATGGCGATGCTGCCGTCCGGCATATAGGGACTGGCGCCGAGAATGACGGACAGGCGACTACCGCCGCGCAGGCGCTCTTCCACAGAATCAAAACTCGCCCGGATGACGTCGTTGGCGATTACTTTGCGGGAGATGCGCACTGCCGGAAGCAGCTGGACATGGTTCCTCACCATGATCGCAAGGGTGCGCAGGAACCGCCCTGTCTGCACGGCGGTCGACAGCGGCCCCAGCAGCGGAAGTTTCAGCAGCAGCCGATCCCGGACGGCTTTCAACCGACCGGAACGGCGGCTGTGCCGGTACAGCAGAAATCCGCCGAGGAGCAACGGCGGCCACAGCCACCAGATGGATTGCATGAGATTGCCTGTTTCGAGCATGATCCGGGTCAGAAACGGCATTTCCCGTTCCAGTTCCTCAAAAATTTTGGCAAAACGGGGAATGAATACGGTGAAAAGCAGAATGACTACCAGTAGCGTAACCGCTATGACAATCGCGGGATAAATGGAACTGGTCAGTACAAATTCCCGAAATTCCCGACTTTCTTTCAGAAAACGGCGCAGTTCACGCACCACTTCCGGCAGGCTGCCGGATTCTTCACCGGTTTCGATCAGGCCGGAGAAGAGCGGCGAAAAATATTCCGGCATTTCCCGAGTGAGTTGGGAAAGTTTTTTCCCTTCATGCAACCCCCGACGCAAGCGCCGGATCACGTCGCGTTCCGCATCCCGGCTCCCTTCTTCCAGGACCGCGAGTCCGTGCTCCAGTGGAATTCCGGCGGAAAGCAGTGGCGTGAGACGATTCGCGAATTCTCCCGCATCGAAACGGGCCGACCGCCCCCGCCACAGGTGTTGCTTTCCGGAGACAGTGGTTTCGCCCAGCCCGCGGATGACGATCACCCCTTGTCGCCGCAATTGCCGTCGTGCGGTTGCGTCATCGCGGGTTTCCAGGGAGACTTCCCGGGTCGTACCATGGGCCGTCAGAACGATGTAACGCAGATTCGGCATCGGTTACACTCCCGCGGCAATACGAAGCAGTTCGGCTTCGGTGGTAAGGCCGGTTTCGACTTTGCGCCGGCCATCCTCCAGCAGC
This sequence comes from uncultured Lentisphaeria bacterium, assembly GCA_949282965.1. Classification (GTDB taxonomy): domain Bacteria; phylum Verrucomicrobiota; class Lentisphaeria; order Victivallales; family Victivallaceae; genus CALXOD01. The sequence continues at coordinate 7,017 of CASDQW010000111.1, read as the reverse complement.
GGAATCATGCCGTTGCGGCAGGCAACAGCATGGATTTCTCCGCTCGGACGCCTGGCGACAATGGCGCCGCGCAGTTCATCGTTAATCCGCAGCAATTCGTAAATGCCGGTGCGTCCCCGGTACCCGCTGCCGGAACAATGGCGACAGCGCGTGCCAGTGTGACCGATGCCGCTGCCTCGGCATTGCGGGCAAATCCGCCGGACCAGCCGCTGGGAAAGCACCCCGAACAGCGCCGACGCCACCAGAAAACCTTCCACCCCCATGTCGGACAGGCGGGTAACGGCGCCGACGGCATCATTGGTATGCAGCGTGGAAAGCACCAGATGTCCGGTCAGCGCTGCATTGATGGCGATATCGGCGGTTTCACGGTCGCGGATTTCCCCAACCAGAATCACGTCCGGATCCTGCCGTACGATATGACGCAGACCGGAGGCGAATGACAGGCCGATTTTCGGATTCACTTGCATCTGGCTGAGACCGGGCAGCTGGTATTCCACCGGATCTTCAATCGTAATGATTTTGCGTTTGCGGTCGTTCAGCTGCTGCATCACACTGTAAAGCGTGGTGGTTTTCCCGGATCCGGTGGGGCCGACCACCAGAATGATGCCGTGAGGAATGGTGATAAGTTCCTGAAACTGTGCCAGCAGCGTCTCATTCATACCGAGTTCCCGCAGATCGAATTTCATGGCATCCTTGCGCAGCAGGCGCATGACGATACTTTCTCCGTTCATGACCGGGATCGTGCTGATGCGAATGTCGATTTCCCGGTGGCCGACCTGAAAATTGGTGCGACCATCCTGAGGAAGGCGGCTTTCGGCAATGTTCAACGCTCCGATCAGTTTGATGCGCGATGCGATCGCCGGATAATCCGAGAGCGGCAGATTCAGGTATTCGTGCAGTACGCCATCAATGCGGAAGCGAATCATCAGCTGTGTTTCTTCCGGTTCCACATGAATGTCACTGGCACTGCGTTCCAGCGCCTGCGACAGCATTTCATTGACGAGACGGACGATGCGGGCTTCACCCGCCATGCGTCGGAGTGTATGTTCATCATCGTCGGATGAGCGCTGCTGCTCCGCCTCTTCGGCATGATAAATTCTGCCGATCATCCGCTCGATCAGGCTGCGACGGGCCAGCCGAAAGGTGACGCGGCGACCGAAGAAGGTTTGAAGTTCATAGGCCTGCCGCTCCCAGTCATAAGGCGCGGCAGAAAGCAGTTCAAGCGTTTCCTCGTCCCAACGGTAAGGCAGCAGTTCCTGGTTGAGCAAATACTCTTCCCGGATTCCCTCAAACGGTCCGGGCTGTTGAAAGGCATCTTCGTCGAACAGTCTGACTCCCGGAAGCCGGGCATAGATCGTCAGCAATTCATTTTCACTGATCGCACCGCGTTCCGTCAGCGACCGATCCGCATCTGTGTGGGACAGCCCCTCGGACAGCAGTTCGCCGTATTCCGGGCAGCGTTCCCGAAAAACGGCTTCCAAATCTTCTATTCGATGAACCATGTGTCTCCCAGGCTCCGTTTGCGTTCCAGATTGCGCTTCCGAACCGCGGCGGGCGCGTGAAAATCAATCAACGCGTCCACGGCTTCCTCATAGCGCCGGATCAGATCTTCCAGATCGGAATTTTCATGGATAATGTATCCGGTGATCAGAATCATCATTTCCGTGCGGTCCGTGGCGATGTCAGTGTCCCCGAAGAGTCTGCGCACAAACGGAATGCCGCTGAGAACCGGCAGCGTTGACAAGTTGTCGGTGCTCTTTTCCTTGATGATACCGCCGCAGATGATGGTCTGACCGTCCCGGAGCGACATGGCGGTTTCGATGATTTGTTCCTTGATGACGGGGGAATCAATGTCAGAGATGGTATTGGAATCGGCTTCGGAGACGGTTTGGGCCAGCTGGATCGCGATTCGGCCACCGCGGGTGACTCGCGGCATGATCTTCAAGATAACGCCGGTATCCTGATACTGGATATTCCGGACCAGGTTGGTTGAAGAGTCGTTGTCGCTGGTGATGATGGATTGGGTGTTGGTGATTTCCGAATTTACGATCGGCACTTTGCTGCCGACGCTGATCTTCGCTTCGTGGTTCGAAGCGATCAGCACCTGCGGGCTGGAGATGACTTTGACGTTGGTTCGTCCGGCCAGCGCATTGAGGTAGCCGAACTTCTGGTCCGGATCCCCGGGGTTGTAAATCCAGAAATGGCCGCCGCTCTGCGCGTTCTGCCCGCCGCCTGGAGCCAGTCCGGAATAGTTGGTGCCCCCCTGCGCGGTTACGTTGCCGGAGCCGCCCTGCATCATGAATTCCACTCCGAATTTGACCGAGTCGTTTAATGACACATCCACCACCAGCACCTGAAAAAGCACCTGCGGCGGAATCGTGTCGATTTTACCGAGAAGCGCTTTGATCATGGTATAGGTGCGGGGCTTGGTGCGGATGATCAGACGGTTGTTCACGGCGTCGGCGAAGATTTTGACCGGGACCTCGAAAAGGTTGGCCGGACCTTTATCCCGGGGACCGGCAGTGGATGACGATTTGACGGTACCAGATTGCGTGGTGGTTTTCGTGGTGGAGCTGGAGGTGCTGGCGGAGGAGGAAAAAAGCTCGCCCGTATCGCCGGAGGATACGCTGCCGGATCCACTGGTAGAGGCGGTTAATGTTTCGCCTTCCACGGGGAACATGACCGCGAGGGCTTTGACCAATTCCTCGGCGTTGCCGTTAAGAATGTGATAGATAAACAGCCGTTCCTGGTCTCCCGAGTCGGTCTGGTCGAGAAGATGGATCCAGCGACCGAGTTCTTCGAGTGCTTCGTAACTGGCTGCGGAGGCGACGATGATCTGTAAGCGTTCCACGGTGGTCAGCTGGATTTCTTCGGGGCGGGGTTGTTCGCTGTTCAGGGCGATGGGGAAACCCAATACCGGCAGGATTTCTCCTGCCTCCGCAGCCAGGCGGGCGGCATCGATGTTCCGGCATGGAATGACCATTTTGGCCCAGCCTTGGCGCAGCGGGCGGTCCAGTTCCGCGATGATGGAGCGGATTTTGCGCAGATTTTCCCGGGTATCGACGATCAGCAGCAGATTGCGTTCTTCCAGCATCAGTGGTTTCAGACCGGGGGATAGAAAGGCACTGATCTGAGCTGCGGTTTCTTTCGCGCTGATGTTTTTCAGGTGAAAATAGGCCACCTCCGCAGCACTCCTGCCGGTGGTAGCCACCGGGTCCTGAACCATCGTTTCAACCGGGCGGAAGTGAATGAGGCCATCCTGTTCCGTTCCATAAACATGGGAGATGCGCATGACTTGTTCCAACAGCGTCCAGAGTTGCTGCCGGGTCAACTGATCCCGGATGGACAGGGTTACGGTTCCGTTCAGTTTGCCGTCGAGGAGGTAGTTGAAGCTCAGCAGTTCGGCAAACACCGGAATTACGTCCGTCAATGCCGCCGCATTGAAGTTCAATTCCGTCTGAATTTTTTCGACGTTGTCATATTCCCGCGTAGCTGTGGGGTGCGTGGGAGAGGGGGGCTCTGATGGTGGCTCCCGGTAGATCGGATACGGGTTTTCCGGTGTTTGGCGCGGGGCAGAGGGTGTGGAGTCCCCGGTCAGCAGCTCCGTTTCAATGGAGCGCTGTTCCGAGACCGGTTTCCCTGCGGCATTTTGGAACCATGCCTGGCGGCGAAGGGCGGCTTCCTGTTGTTCTCTGGCCTGTTCCGCCGGATTTTCTGCGGGGCAGACACAGCCACCGGGGAACAGCATGGAAAGTCCCATGCATAAGCACATCCAATGGGCATTTCTAAGCACGTTCAAGGTTTTTTCTCCTGTTTGGGATGCAGCGGCAATATCTGTGTTTTGCCGTTCCGGATAAGCACCACATGATCCGGGTGGATGGTTTGAATTCTAAAGCCGCCGGTGATCTGGTCGCCTTCCCGATACATCGGTTTTTTCTCCGTTTTACCTTTGCCTGTTTTTTCCGGGAGGGGGAGCGCGTCGGTCAGGATAACACCGCGCATGGAGCCGAACTGAACAATTCCGGTCAGGCCCGGCTTGCCCGGTTCTGGAGGTTGGGGAGCTCTGGAAGTGGTCTTGCGTTCGTTTCCTACCGGTTTCGCGGTTCCCCGCAAGGGATGAAACAGGTTGCCCTCTGCCAGGTGGGCTGGTGCGACGGGAAGAGTTTCGGCCTGAGGTGCATCAACCGGCGCGGGCAGTTCAAAAGCAGCCGCTGACTTTGCTGGTTTCCCGGTGATCCAGGCCAGCATTGCCAACACCAGGCTTACGCACAGTAGAAAATTGGCCAGCAGCAGGGCAGGGCGGGGTTTCATTCCAATGCTCCTTGACGGTTCAGCAGGATGAGTTGCCCATCCAGGAGGATATTTTCCGGCGCTGTCGTGTTGTCCGGACGCAAGGTCAGATTGCGCCAATAGAGACGTGGCATACTGTTATCCACTTCACTCAGGAATTTTTGCAGGACAGTGATGGAGCAAATAACAGAAAAATTAAGCGAACAGCCGGACCACTCTTCTGTTACCGCAATCTGTTGAATTTCGCGCAGAGAATGGATGGTGGCTCCAGCGGCTTGGGCGATGCGTTCGACCTGTTCCCGCAATTGCCGGGCCGCATCTTCGCTTTCTGCGTCAATCGTTCCCGCGCGTAATGCCACCATTGGTTGAGTGACCAGGCGTAATTGCCGGTTTTGTTCGCGCAGATCCGAAATGGTTTGCCGGAGCGAGTCCAGGCGATGGCGTTCCTGGCGGAGCAGGTCATCAGCAAACGGCAGCAGTCCGCCGGGGGCGAACAGCAGCCAGGTGCTGCATCCCGTCAGGACAATTGCGGGGAGCAGCAGTTGAAAGGATTTCATGGTGGTCTTGTTCTGTTGCATCAATGTTTCAGCCTGAGCTTGATGAAGTAGGTGATGGTGTCGTTGTATCCGCGGTTTTTGCGAAGATTTACAATTCTGTAGTGGTCGGTTTCGCCGATTCGGTTATAAAGGTCAGATTCATCCCGGACCGCCGAAAGGGTAATGTCAGCCGTGTCGTAATTTTGGGAATAATGGGTCACCCACATCGTTTGGGGCAGGTTGACGGTCAATTGTGTGAGGGTGGGGGATGCGGGCGGGGCATCAATTCCTGCCGCCTGCAGTTCCAGCAGTCGTTCCTGTTCCGCAGATAATTCCGCAAATTGTTGCCGCTCTTCACGCAGCGTCTTTTCCCAGTCTCTGGTGATTTCTGCCAGCCGCTGGTGTTCCCGGGAAAAATCCTGATAGCGGAGAAATCCTGTTCCGCTGAGAACGACCAGGGTGGCGGCCAGCAAACAGAGCCAGAGAAGCTTCTGTCCGCGCCAGCGGGTCGGGCGAAACTGCTCCGGTGGATTCTCTCCCGGGGTAACCTGCAGAACATCTTCCGGCTGCTGGGCCAGTTCTGCGGGAATTGCCAGGCCAAATTTCAGGGAAAGTGTCTGGGCACGTTTCTATAGCTGGCTCATTTCCTCATGATGAACCGCGCATATCCGGTAGTGGCCATGACCGCAATTCCGATAAAACCAGGAAACCGATTCGGGAAGAATCGGCAAGCGCTCCATCAGTTCGCTGAACAGGATTTCTCGTTCCATGTTTTTTTTCAATACGGTCGGCAGGACAAGGTCATAAATCACGGTTCTGGGCGGGTGACTCAGCAGGCAGATGAAATCCGACTCATCTGTCTGAGGGGAGGACTGGGGAGGGGACTCGTGCCAGACCTTGTGAATGCGGCGATAGTTTTTTTGTATCAGCGTATTTTCCAAGGAGAGCTCCAGGAGACACAGCTGCATCATGTTATTCTGCTCCGTTCGGATAAATATTTTATTTTATAATAATATACTTTATTGTATATTTCAAATTTTTATAAGTATTTATATGAAAAAATATCGGTATGCGGATAAAAAAGTCAACTCCGTATATAAAATAGCAAATCATGCATGAAAAATAGTGCACATTCTTGGGAAAATAGATGAGTTTGTTAATATTTTTAACAAAATAAAGTAAATGCTAAATTAAAAATAATAAAAATATTAATGTTTTTTATGAAAAAATATTTTTGTATGGAAACTTCCATTTCGGATGATATAGTATCGTAAAAAAACAAAAGGGTGATGTGCTGAAATGATCGGCGGATTCAAATTATTTTTCATATGCCTGTGTTGGGGAACCGGATGCTTTTTGCTGGCCGTCGATCTGGAGGTTTCTGAACAGGGAAAAATGGATTTCGGATCTTTTCCCGCCCGGGAGGACAAATCACACACGTTCAAATTGCTCAACGCGACGCAAAAAACCGTAAAGATACAGAAGATTCGCACAACTTGCGGCTGTCTGATCGGACAAGTTTCTGCACAGGAAATTCGTCCGGGAGAAACCGTATTGATTCAAACACAGATCAAGGCTCATTCCGTTCAGGGAAAGTTTGTGAAAAATATTTATGTGGAAACCGATCTACCCAGCCGACGGTTTCTGCGCCTGGAATTGAAAGGAACAGCGCGACCGCTGGTGGAAATTTTTCCGACAGCGCCCTTTTTTGTTGGTAAATTGAAGGCCGGTAAAAAGTATGAATTTCGATTTACTCTGGTGGCGACAGAACGTGGCGTGGATTTGGCTGTGCCCGCTGCTTCCGGTTGCCGTCTGGAAAAAGAAGATGAAACGAAGTGGACAGCGATTTGCACCTTGATTCCGCAGGCGGAACAGAAGACTGTGGACAAGGTATTTGGTATTAACGTTGTTTCGCCAGAAAAGCACCCTCAGATCAGCATTCGGATTCGCGGCGTCCTTGAAGAGTGATGGATTTTTTGGGGGGAGCTTAAAGGGCATGTAATACTTGTCGCATAGTAGGGGGGAGGAGAAAGAAGAAGAGTTCTGAGTCTGTAGCCCCATGTTGTTATGAAATGTTCCGGATAGCTGATGCCATCTTCTTTGGGGGGGGGGCCTCTGATTTATTCTCTCTTTTTATGGAGTATGAACCCGAGGAGTTGTGGTCCTGTGGTGTTTTTTCATGGAAGCCAAC